>JBBQXT010000123.1:0-7971 GCA_038209415.1 Geobacterales bacterium | reverse complement strand
GGATGTAAACCGTAACAACGGCTGATCGGATGATGTGGCTTGCTGCACATGAAATCCAGCATGAAGAAAAGGACACCAGGTTCTTTGCGCCAGGTATTCACTTCCTATACGAAAAAGGTGGTGGAGCGATTCACCACCTTTCACGTAACCCTCAGTGATATCATTCCATACAAAGCTACCCATATAGCACTACGATTCTCAAAAAAATACGAGGGAGATTGTCATGAAAAAAAGAATTCCTGCCGTAAGTCTGCTGTTAATGATTCTGGCGTTGGCGGGGTGTGGTGGTGGAGGTAACAGCTCATCCCCGACGGTGGTCACACCCCCGGTGGTTGTCACACCCTCGCCGTTTGTAACATATATCCTCAGCAATCAGGCGATTGACGGTGACATCACTCCGACAAATACGTTCCCCATAGTGCATGGCCAGAGTGTGGTTGCCGGTGTAGATCCGTCTACCTCGGTGGAAACCCGCGCATTCCTGCACTTTCCTCTGACCGGCGCGGGTGGTGTACCGGGCAGTGCCGTGATTTCATCGGCAACCCTCGACATATTAATCAACAGCATCCAAACGAAGGTAGATCCGATACCGATCCGCATCGATCTGGTTGATTTTCAGCCGCCGTTGATTGTTAGCGATTTTGATCGAGCGAGTCTGCCTGCGCAAGCATCGATAGCAACCTCTATTTACCAGACCGACTTCAACAAACATGTAGTTATTGATGTGACCGTATTGATGAGAGAGGCACAGCGTTTGGGTCTGCTGAACTTTCAAATCCGCATTCTGGAGGATCTGGTGGTAGTTCCCCCCGGGATTATCGCAATCAATGACACCACGGGAGTCAACCGGGCAACGGATGCCCCTCTGCTGACAGTCAACTATTTCTGATACATGACTCGACGGGGGACCTTTGGGGGACGTTGCTTGCTCGTTTGCTAATTTGAGAATTACGTGGGAGCTTACGCAATCCAAACAATTGTATGCAGTCATGAATGCTTCGTTCAATCTTCCCCCGTCGTTCTACACCAACTAAGAAAGCCCGCCAAAAGCGGGCTTTCTTGTCTATCACTTCACACTTCAACCCTGTTCACGTCACGACACCATCAGACAATTACACGCTTTCTCCCGCCAAAGCCACCTGTACGGGATCGGGCCGCCTGTTGATCCGCACTACCAGCCTGGCGGCAAGCAGGCTGATCACCCCTGATAGACCTAGGCGATAATCCTGAAGGGGCTCGCTCTGACATCAACGAGGGTTACCCTCTGGCTGGACGCATTGGGGATTCTGCTGACAGCACTCTATGCATCACCGGCCGTTGTGCGCCCGAAGAAGCGCTACCTGCGTCTTGGCATTGACTCGCTGGTCGCAATACTGACATTCGCTATCTGTATAGCGGGATTGTTCTTCATCCCGCATAAATAAAAGACATTCCTGGCTGAGACGAATTGATAAAATGAGAGGTCAACCTTTGAAAGAAAAATGATTTGAAAATGCGATTTTCAACAAGAAAAATGCTCGTCTGGAAAAATTGCGAGTGATTTTCCGACCCTTTAAGATCATATTTTCTTCGAAGCAAGAAATGTCTGTTTTGCGAACGAAAAAGTTCGAAGTGCGTTCGCTAGGTGACGCCAATAAAAATATTGTTTTACAGCCAAAGCTGTAGCCCATTTGTATTTGTGGGTTGCGCAGGCGTTGCAACAGACAAGGTCTGAACTTGCTGGGCTAATCATATCAAAAAGACCGATTTGCCTTTATAAGCTATTCTGCCTTGGCACGGGAGGGGTCTCGTGAAATTATTTGCTGTCCCATCTTTTTTTACCTGTTCAGGCAGCCAGATCCAGCATTCCGAGCATCTCCCGGTAGTAGCTGTCATGGCGCGGTGCCGAAAGGATCGCTTTAATTTTCTTGTCCACCCGTCTTTGCGTCAGGTAGAGCTGGTAGATATAGCCGGAAATGCGGGTATCTCCGATGATGAGGTAACCGTTGATCTTGCCGTCCACCAGATAGACCCTGCGCCAGATATCCCCCTGCTGCCAGGTGACCGGCTCTCCGGAGAAGCTGCCGGCCGAGACGATGGGGAAGTTGATATGTTTTTTCAGCACGTTGGTGTTGATCGAACCACCATATGAGCCGTCGCCATGCAACAGATGCCGGGCGGCGATGCGCGCCTGCTGCATGGCGTTTGGATAGGTGGCGTAGATGCCGCTCAAGCCGGTGACCGCATGTTTGGTGACGGCCACGTCCCCGGCAGCATAGATGTGAGGATCGGCCAGTAACTGTTCATTCCCCGCGACCCCCTTGTCGTTGCCGCTCAGCGGCTCCGAGTTGGGAGAAACGCCAATGGAGACGATCATCAAAACGGTCTCCATCCGGTCGCCGTTTGACAGGCGCACTGCGGAAAGCTGGCCGTTGACTGCGACTATCTCCTCCACGGTCGTCTTCAGGCGAATATCGATACCGGTCTTTTCCACCAGCTTGCGGGTGGCGAATATTCCCCCTTCCTCGTCGGTCATCTGTGATAACACGCGGTTGTTGCGATGAACCAAGGTGATCTCCAGGCCGCGATGCCAGAGCGCCAGAGCCGCATCTACGCCGATGAAGCCGCCACCGAAAACCACCGCCCGCATAACGTTATGTTCTGCAATGTAGCGGTCGATGGCCACCATGTCAGTCAGGGTCTTGAATCCGAATACTCCATGCGTCTCCAGCCACTTCGGGCGGGGATACCAGCTCTTGGCGCCGGCGGCGTAGAAGAGCCGGTCGTATGATTCGCTTCTGCCGGAAGAGGTGTGGATAAGATGCTTATCTGTGTCCACTTCGACTACCGGGCTCCCCAGCACTGGGGTGACTTTGTATCTGTCGTAGAAATCCAACCCTTTCCAATAGACCGTCTCAAGAGGTTCCCCTGCCAAATAAAAGGGGATTACGCAGGGTGAGTAAGGTGGGAAATCTTCATCGCCGTACATGACGATCTCGTCGCCAAAACCATCCAGTCGCAAGCGCTGGACGAACTCCGCCGATGCCATGCCGGTGCCTACGGTAACTACCTTCATCATTCACCTCCGCGACGCCGGGCAAATTCCTGCTTGCGCAGTTCCCTGAACAACTCGACCAGCGGCGGCATCCCTTCCTCCCCAAGAAGGTAGGTGCGCAGCCCCTTTTGCGCCCGTTTCTGCCGGGAGGGGTCAGCGTCGGTATAAACGAGCGCTCCGGAATGGCACGCCACGACGCAGGCCGGTTGGCCACCTTTTTTGACCTGTTCGTTACAGAGATCGCACTTGTAGGCGACATCCCTACCGTAGCATGATTCATGGGTTATCTTGAACGAGATGGCGTCAAAGGGGCAGACCATTGCGCACATGGCGCACGCCTTGCACAAAGTGGCCCTGAGGATAACCGCGCCGCTCTCCGGATCGCGGCTGATCGCTCCGGATGGGCAGGCGTTCATGCAGTCGGCCGGGTCGCAATGGCGGCAAGAGACCGGGAACGCTTCATGTTCGATCCCAAGCACCCGCACGTTGATCTGGGTCTTGTTGTCACCAAGGGCACCAAACAGGTTGTGGCTCGGGTGATGTTCGATGGCGCAGGCGGTTTCGCAACCCTTGCAGGCCAGGCATTTTTTGTAATCGACGAATATTCTTTTCATGGTGATATTCCCCCAGGATTAATGGTTTGAATGGTGGTGCGCCATGCAACCGCAACCGTGGCTTCCGTGGCTGCCAAGACTTGTCGCAAGGGCGGCGACGGCTTCGGCATAACCGCTGTCCGCCAGATCCATGACTTTCGTCACCCCAGGTTCAAGCGCTTCCAGCCTGGCTTCGAAGGGGAGCGTGACAACCGCGTCGAAGCTTTGGGCCAGATCTGTTCCGGTATATTGATTAAATCGCGCCAGCTTGTCGTCCCCCCCCTCCTTAACCCGGTTCACCACCAGCAGCACCTTTGGAATACCGATCTGGCGTGCCAGCTGGGCCGAGTGACAGGCTACACTCAGGGCGTTGAAGGTGTCGTCTGAGACCACTAGGCACTGACTGAAGCCCCGCGACAGCGCTCGACCGAAATGTTCGACTCCGGCCTGGGTGTCGAGCAGGATCGCCTCGTCCTCCCGCAGGGCGAGGTGCCTGATGGTGGAGTCAAGCAGCACGTTTTCGGCGCAGAGGCATCCGCCTCCGGCCTGTTTGACTGTGCCCATCACCAGCAGGTTGAGGTTCTCCCCTACCCGAGAGCCGAAACGCTCTACGACGTCATTCACATCCGGATTCAGCTTGAACATCGAGCCCCAGCCGCTTTTGCCGGGACGGATGCCGGTCTTCTCCTCGATATAATCGTTGTTCATGTTGAGCGGCACGATCCGTGAAGCCTCCTGATGGCTCAGCCCGAGGGCGTTGGGGAGGTTCATCTGCGGATCCTCGTCCACCGCCAGGACGTTGACGCCGCTCCGTGCCATCGCCGTGGCGAGACAGGAGGTTAGGGTTGTCTTCCCCACTCCACCCTTACCGGTAATAACTACGCGAAAACCGCTTGGTGCACACATGTAAGACCCCTTTTAGAAGCTCGTATCCTGATTATCAGGTTTAGGTTAAATTCCCAGCGCGGCGCGCCGCTCGTTGATGATCGCTTCCATCTTGTCAGCGGTGACCAACGGGTCTTCCTCGATGAAGAAGTAACCGCCGAACAACTCCTTGGCGTCCTGAGTGAGTATCCTCGTCACGATCGGGCTCCCGAGGATCGGAGGCAGAGGCCAGAGGTGCACCGGAAGACCTGAACCGACGAAGTAGGTGCCGATGGCAACCGCCTTTTCCGTTGTCCACTCGGGAGCAGAGCCGACTACCGGCAGATCGGAGATATCCACGCCGAGGTGATCGGCGATGCCTCCCGCCAGCACCAGCATGCGCGAGCAGTCAACGCACGATCCCATGTGTAGCACTGGAGGGATGCCGAGCGACTGGCAGACCGCCTTGAGGCCGGGACCGGCCATTTCCTGCGCCGGGAGATCCATGAAGCCGGCCTTGGCCGCCGCGATGGCGCCGCAGCCGGTGGTGATGACCAAGATGTCCCGTTTGATTAGCTCTGCGGTCAGGTCACGGTGGAATTCGTCCTGCCTTATCTTAACGTTGTTGCACCCCACGATCCCGGCGATACCCTTGATGGAGCCGTTGACGATCTGGTCGATCAGCGGCTGCGGGGTTCCCCCGAGAGCCTTCATGATCTCCTCAACTGTAAAGCCGACGATGGCGGTGGCGCACTCGGTGGGGATATGGACGCGGGCAGGATTACGTTTGGTGAACGCCTCGATGGCGGTGGTCAGGATCCTGCGGGCGATGGTGTCGGCGTGCGACTCCTTGAATTGGATATGGAGCGCCCCCGGTATCTTGGCCTGCTCGCTGGTGGTGATGAATTTAGTGTGAAAGCAGCTGGCCAGGTCGGCCAGCGCCGGGTAGATGCACTGCACATCCACCACCATCGCTTCTATTGCGCCGGTCATGATGGCCAGCTCGCTGTGCCCCTCGTTGCCGGCCATGCCGACCCCCTGGCGAAGGAGCACTTCGTTGCCGGTGCAGCAGAGTCCGACCACGTTGACCCGTTTTGCCCCCACGGCCTCTGCCGCCTGTCGGATCTCCTGCAACTGAGCCATTTCGACGATCTTGGCCGACAGGATCGGCTCGTGGCCATGGACAACCACATTGACGCTCTCCACCTCCAGTACCCCGAGGTTGGCCTTGACCGCCTTGATGGTCGGCGTGCCGAGCATGATGTCCTGCATGGTGGTGCCGATCAGCGAACCGCCCCAGCCGTCGGCCAAGGAGCAGCGGATCGCCTGGAGGATCAGGGAGACCGGGTCGGCGTCACAGCCGAAGTGGGTGCGGTGCAGGATATCCACTGCCTCGCGGTCGATGCCGCGCGGCAGGAGGCCGGTTTTGACTCCGGTCGTATCCAGCAGGGTTTTCTCAAGCTGTTGCAGCCGTTCGAAACGTTTTTTAGGCATGAACTTTTCAAGGAAGATGATCGGCTCTTCGTCTTGTTTGCCGAAGCAGTTAATGGCTGCGTCGGCCAGGTCGCCAGCTATCTCGGCATGGCTGCGTCCTTCAGTCGCGATGCCGATTCTGGTTGCAGTGGCGAGCAGCTTAGTGATGTCGGTGATGTGGTAGTCGGTGTTTTTTCCGCTGGCCACCGCTTTCAACAGCAGCGCGGCCTTACGGCCATGGTCGGAGTGGGATGATGAGCCGACCGCCGCCATGCGCGCTAGGTTGCGCGCCACGATGGTGTCAGCGTCGGCGCCGCAAACACCTTTACTCGGGCCATCGCCAAACGGATCGATGCGACACGGCCCCATCGAGCAGATGCGGCAGCAAGTCCCCAGTTGGCCGTAGCTGCACTGCGGCTGTTGTTGTTCAAAGCGCGACCAGATCGTCTCATACTTCTCCCGGTCGGCAATAGCCAGCATTTCCACAGCGGCCGGATCGGCGCTCCGCTTGTCATGTTTTCCGCATCCCGCATCACATCCGCTCATTTTTGCCTCCGTATGACTTTTAAATCGAAACTGTAGTCTTAGGTTAGCGCAAACGATATTTGTCCGGAAGCGGAGGTTTGTGGATGGCGCAATAAGCTTGTGAATGGCGGAAAAAACGAAGTGAAGGTTTTTATGGTGGGATACTGGCTACTTCATACCGATCTCAAAAAGAAAATCCTGCAATTTATCGCGGCTGATCGGCAGGCGGACATCTTTGCCGCCGATGCTTACGGAACATTCGGAACTGTCGCGGTGAACTTTTCTGACTTTGGTGATGTTGACGAGGTAGCTGCGGTGGATACGGGAGAACATCTCGGTGGGAAGGCGTTTTTCCAATGTGCTGAGCGGGAGATCGCAGTGATAATCGCCCGAGTCGGTGCTGACTCTGGAGTAGATGTTGTCGGCCTTGAGGCAGATTATCTCATCCGGCTTGAAGAGGTGGATCTCTCCTCCGGCCGTGACCGGTACCCGGATAAGTTTTCGCTCCACGGCGATGAACGAGGTGATGTCGTAAAAGAGGGCGCAGATTTTTTCATCGCTTATGTCATGATCCATAAGTTGCACGAGCTTGACCAGCAAGTAGCGCTCCTGGCCTTCATGGCTGAGGGTCTTCAGGGACAGCGGGATCTGCCGTTTTGACTCACTTGCGCGTCGCAGCATCTCCAACACTTTAGCGCGACTCTCCTCGCGGTGAAATCCGAGTATACCACTTTGAAAAAGCCGCTCCTTCGGCAGGTCACCGAACATGAGGAAGATCATTCTGTTGATATGGGAGACGGTAAAGTCCTGGTTGAGGACGACTATCCCCGGCTCGATGCTCTCAATCATATTGAGAAGTGTACGGCTGCTCACAGGTATTCCTCCTTGAGGTACTACGTGAGAAAGATACTATTCTGTTTTGTATCATTTTGTAAAGTTTAGAGTATTTTGCTTTATAAATGAACTGAACTGATTTAGCACAATAATCAAAACAAGTGTTTTAACTAATTTCGTACTTTCCGACTAAGGTAGGCCGAATAAAGTGGGTACCATAATTGTACGTGGTTCAAATTCGGAATCCGGCTTTGAATTGAATAAAGTTAATAATTAGAGTAGAGTGATTCTGATGGTAACAAAAGCCCTGCTTAGTTGCCACAATCAGCGTGTCAATGGGCCTTTTAAATTTACAGAAAAGTTCGAAGTGCGTCCGCCAGGGGACGCCGAAAACAACAGGCACTTGCAATGATATTGCAGGTGCCTTTTTTATTGCTATTGCGTTTTGTTGTTTTGTTACCGCCAGAGCCTATTGACTTTCAAAACGTGGTCTGGCAGGGCAATACCCATCCTGAATCGTTCTAATTCACGGCTAGGCGCAGAAAGCTCTCTGGACGGCACCCGGTATGCACAGCAGCATAGACTAGCCTGGGAAATATGGCAGCCAGCTTGAAGCGGCGGTTAAACCGGTATTGGCATTCACCGAGA
>JBBQXT010000122.1:0-8161 GCA_038209415.1 Geobacterales bacterium | reverse complement strand
CATCAAGGAGTTGATCGAGAACGCCCTTGATGCCGGCGCTACAGACATTTCCGTGGAAATAACGGCGGGCGGCAGGCGTCTGATCCGCATCATCGACAACGGTCACGGCATGTCGCGGGAAGACGCCCTGCTGTCGCTGGAGCGCCACGCCACCAGCAAGATAAAAACCGACAGCGACCTGGAGGGTATCCTGACCCTCGGGTTCCGGGGCGAGGCGCTGCCTTCCATCGCCTCGGTTTCCCGCTTCCGCCTGGCCTCGCGCGAGCCGGATTGCCTGGAGGGGACCGAGGTGATCGTGGAGGGGGGCAAGGTCAGGGACGTCAAGGCCTGCGGCATGGCCCCGGGCACCGCCGTCAGCGTCGAGCAGATTTTTTTCAACACCCCGGCTCGCCTCAAGTTCATGAAAAGCGCCGAAACCGAGACCGGGCATGTGGGGGATGTGCTGAGCCGCATGGCGGTCTCCCGCCCGGAGGTAGCCTTCTCCTTCACCAGCGATGGCCGCGAACTGCTGAAGGTTCAGCGCAGCGACCTGCAAAGGCGGCTGGCACAGGTCATCGGCAGGAACAGCTCCTCGCAGCTCTACCCTGTCGACAGCGACGACGGGAGGATCTCCGTCAGCGGATTCATCTGCGGGCCGGCACTGGCGCGCTCCGGCATGCAGGCCATGTACACCTACATCAACGGCCGCTTCGTTCGTGACAAGGTTGTCCAACACGCCATCATGCAGGCCTGCCGCGGAGTCATCGACCGGGGTCGCTATCCGGTGCTTGCTCTCTTCATCCAGCTCCCGTCGGGCGAGGTGGATGTCAATGTCCACCCCACCAAGCATGAGGTCCGCTTCCGCCAGCAATCCGTCGTGCATGACGCCATCCGGAAGGCGGTTGAGGATGTACTGCGCGCCTCCCCCTGGCTGGACGGCCAGGCCCGGCCGACACTGCCTTCAACAGCACCCACCGGGCAAGCCTACCGGGAACGTATCGCGGCGGCGGCCCAGGCCTCCCTGGCCATGACACCCCGGCCGTCATACACACCCGTCCAGGCCAGAGACGGTTCGTCATCGACGCCCCTGTCGCCCGCCCCGGTCGAGGTATTGTCAGTCCACGACCCCCGCGAACCCTTCCCACAGGAGCCGGCGCCGGGCTACTTCTCCGGGCTGGCAATCATCGGTCAGTTCCACAGCGAATACATCCTCTGTCAGTCCGGCCGGGAGCTGGTGCTCATCGATCAACATGCCGCCAGCGAGCGGGTCGCCTTTCAGCGCCTGAAACAACAGTGCCTCAGCAACGCGGTCGAATCCCAGCGTCTGCTTTTTCCCGAGACGATCGAGCTCTCTTTCAGCGAAGCCTCAGCGGCCGGGCGCTTCCGGGACGACCTGCTCCGGATCGGCTTTGAACTGGATCCCTTCGGCGGCAACACACTGATCATCGCCGCTGTCCCGCGTCTGGCCATCGAAAAGGATGTTACCGGTCTGGTGCGCAACATCCTGGCCGACCTCGTCCAGCTCGGTACCAGCGCCGCCTTTCAGGACCGGCTGGATGAGCTGCTCTCCCGCATCGCCTGTCATTCGGTCGTGCGCGGCGTCCACCAGCTGGATACACCCCAGATAACCGAACTGCTGCGCAGCATGGACGAAACCGATTTTGCCGCCAGCTGTCCCCACGGCCGGCCAGTTTCGCACGTCATCACCCTGACGGAGCTGGAAAAGATCTTCAAGCGAACATAATCCTATTACAAAATCCGTTTTCCGAAGAGTAGGGGCGAAGCAAGCCGTATCTGCTTCGCCCTTGCTGGAATTGCCACCCTCGTTGCCATCACCACCAAAACCGGAAGAAACGTTCGAACCGGGCGAAGCAGGTGAAACGTTTGTTTCGCCCCTACAGTTCACATGGTGAAATATAGTATTGCGACCTAATCTGACTAATGTCTGTGTTATGCTGTGGTATCTTAAAATGCCTGACGGAAAATGAATTTTCTTTGGGAGGAACATGCAGACGCAGGCGCATTTCGACGACATCCAACTCCACATCATCCACGAGCTGAACAAGGCTAAAACCTCCATCATCATCGCGGTAGCGTGGTTCACCGACTACGAGATATTTGACCTGCTCTGCGATAGGGCTGAAGCCGGAGTCGCAGTTGAACTCATCATCACTAACGACGCCATCAACGAAAAATCCGGCCTTGATCGCGAGCGTCTGCGTACACTTGGCGGTAGCATAAACCTTATTGGCGGCAAGAAGAGCAACGGCAGGGCCATCATGCACAACAAGTTCTGTGTGATTGACGCTGTTACCGTTATCACCGGCTCATACAACTGGAGCCGGCAGGCCCAGCAGAACGACGAGAACATAACCATCATTTCAGAAGCTCCCGAATTGTCTGAGCAGTTCATCAGTGAATTCTTCTCCCTCAAGAACCGCCAAGGCATAAAGAACTCTGCTGGCGATCCCGGCAAGATTCTCTCCCGCATTGAAGCACTGAAACACATCATCAATCTGGATGACGAAGATGACATCTCACTTCAGGTCCGGAAGCTAAAAAGGCTCATTCCCGATGGTGATAGTTATTCAGACGAGCGGTGCATTATCGCTAAGATCGAGGTTGAAGAGTACGAAGAGGCCACCACACTTATAGACAAATATACCCGTACCCGTAAACAGGTAACAGTCTATGTGGCACCCGAGATCAGTGAAGTAAGGCTGGAACTCAGTGCGCTTGAGTTGCAGGTTGCGGCGATGGAGGACGAGAAAGCCGAGATGGAGCGGGCACTGCATGTTTACCGGTTCCGTCATGCCATCGAACTGGGAGAAATCATTCGGCGCCTGCTTTCAATACGGACTGAACGCACAAAGCAGGAGGCGCAGGCGTCACCGGAAAAAGAGCAGGAATACCAAGAAGCAAAGAAGGACTACGAGGAATTTACCCAGGATTACGAGCATGCCCGTCAGAACGAGGTGGCCGATCTTGCGCCCGAAGAACAGATGGAATTGAAAGCGCTCTTTCGAGCAAGCTCCAAATTCTGCCATCCCGATCTGGTTTCCGAGGATCAGAAAGCAGAGGCGGCACGTATGTTTCATCGTCTGTTGGAGTCTAATGAACGTAATGACCTAGCTGCTGTCAGAGAAATCTATGAAAACCTGCGCAAGGGGATTTTTAACACAGCTAGCAACACACTGAATGACGCCCAGCGGCTGCATCAGGAGGTGGTTCGTATGCGAACAAGGGTGTCAGAACTTGCCAGGTCAGCAAGAACAATACGTAGTTCGGAGGCATACCGGAAGGTAACTCGGATAACGGATTGGGATGAATATTTCAGAACCACGCGACAGAAGTTGGAGGAAGAATTGGCGCAGTTGGAGATTTTATGACCAATAATCGAGCATTGGTTCCGATCAATCAGCAACTCACTATCTCTGTCGGCAAGCAATTCAGTCTGGTGGAAACCCTCTTAGGTCGTTCACTTGTGCGTGATGGAGCAGTACCAGTTCTTGTGCCTCAAACGGGTTCACGTAAGCATATTAGATCAGTTGCTTTTTCACCTGATGGCCGATTTGTCTTTTCCGGAGATACCAAAGGTATCTGTCAGTGGGATTTAAGTACGGGTTACTGCTTGAAACGTATTGAGCAGGAACACAATTTCGATGGGCTTGTTTGGAGTTTTTCCTCAAATTGCCAATTTGCTATTACATCGAACAATTACAGTATTACAGTTTGGGAGATTGCAGCCGGCAAACTCATTAAAGAGATTGAGGCTGATGACAAGTTCCGGTCCGCCGTCTTTTTAGCAGATAATAAAACAATACTATCAGGACACGCTGACGGAAATTTGCGCTATTGGGACATTACGACTGGCAATTGTTTGAGAAAAATGGAAGGACATACAGGCGATGTATATCATCTTGACATTTCAAACGATGGTCGGTTAGCACTTTCAGGAGCATCGAAAGATGATAGTGTATCAGTTTGTCTCTGGAATCTAGCTACTGGACAGTTACTGCAATCATTTGAAGGTTACACAGGTTATATCTCCTCATTGGTGTTTTTGCCAAACAATCAACCAGCGCTTATTACAATCTGCGATTTGAAGACCATTAATTTCTGGGACTTGGCTGCAGGTAAGTGCGTATGGTCGCGAGATTTTAGCTTTAAGCCTGTTGTGTTGTCGCCAGATGGTGCAAATATCTTATGTTACCCTTGTCTCAAACACCGTGGCACTGAGCGCGAAAAGGAACTGGAAATTTGGGATGTGACCACTGGCAAATGTAAGCAGATTTTTAAGGGGCACCTTGTGTGGGGCACAGCAGCATATAATTCTGATGGCTCGAAAATTATTACAGGTGGTCGGGATGCGATGTTATCACTTTGGGACGTTAATTCAGGGCATTGTACAATTATAGGAGATCCACCTCTTGCCGCCCACTACGCAGCATCCAGCGAGGAATACGTTGCATTTCTTGGGGCTAATGAAACGTTGAGACTTTGGCATATTGCTTCAAATAGGTTTATGACATGTATTGGTGGGTTTACAGATTCGAGCGTGATTTTTTCACAAAATGGTCAACATATACTCAGCTGGGGTCAGACAATTTTGAAGGTTTGGAATATTCTCACAGGGCAATGCGTTAAGATGCTGGAAGGGCATTCAGGTCGAGTATTATCAGCCGTTTTCTCATCAGATGACAAATACATACTATCTCAAAGCGAAGATAGAACTGTTCGAACATGGGATGTTAACAGTGGGAATTGTATAAAATCGCTAACAATGCAACCAGGGAATGACCAGCCTGCGTTTACCCCGGAGGACTATTTTAGTTTTTTCCATAATGTCGTTAAGGGCTGTACTGTCCAGTATGACACATCGCTTAATCATATCTTGGCGGCACGCGGCGGTAAGCCACTAAATATCTGGGGCAAAAACGGCGACCTTACTGCAACGTTTGTCTTGGAAGGTGATCCAACTACTTTCTCTCCGGATGGTCGGCAACTTCTGTTGGTTGGGAAAGAGAACATGATTGTGGATACAGTAACAGGAAAAACGACAATTATACTTGAAGGACCAAAGGTAGAAGAAAGATTTCTTAAACGATATTTCAAAGAACCGGCGGCCTTTTCTCCTGATGGTCAATCTGTGCTCGCCTTGGCAGCGGATGGAAGTTTGCAAATATGGAATACTACCAACGGCAAATGCCTACACGAATTGAAAGAATATGGCAAGGACACAAGGTATATTGCTTTTTCACCTGATGGAAACCTGGCAATTGCTAGTGACACCGACGGAATCCTTCAATTTTGGGACGTTGACACCGGCGATGCAGTGGCATGTATGACAGTCTTCGACGATGGAAACTGGCATGTAATTGCACCAGATGGCCGTTATGACTCGTCTGACAATGGTGAGAGTGAGTACCTTCGTTGGACTGTCGGGTCAGAATCTTATCCGGTTACTTATTTCAAAGCACGTTACCATGTGCCTGGATTATTGGGAAAAGTGATGACGCTGGAGAACTTATCGTAACAAGGGGACATACACATGTCTATGAAATCAGGAATATGTGGTCTATGTAAGAATGAAGCACAGCTATGTGAATCCCATATTATTCCTGAAGTATTCTATACCAAACTTTATGATTCGCAAGGCAGAGCTCTCGGTATTACTGGCGTTGGGCATAAAAAATCGGCCGTTGTTCAGAAAGGACTGCGTGACTATCTCCTTTGCAAAGACTGTGAAACTTTACGTAACAGAGATGTAGAGCAGCCATATATGGCACAATGGCAATTAAACAATGAAACGGGCAACAAACTGCTTCCTGATGAAAGCATAGTTTTAAAGTTTGACCATGATATTTTTATCCGCTACCACCTATATATTCTCTTTCTCGCTTCAATTGCCGCTACTCCAGATTGGAGTGAGGTCAGCTTGGGAGTTCACGAAGAACGTATTCGAAAATACTTATTTGATGGAACGATGCTTGACCCATCACTGTTTTCGGTTGCCGGAACGCTGATGGTAGAAAAAGATGGTACTGCTTGGGATCGAGTTGTTTTCCCTCCGAGACAATATAGATTGTTCAACCAAAGATGCTATGGGTTGACGTTTGGAGGCGTTCGATGGGGATATTGTATTTCCTCACATAGAAATCGTCATCTTGAAGCGGTATCTATTGACAAGAATGGTAATTTTCCACTTATGTCGTCGTTGTACTCAGAGCATCAACATGTTCATGATGCAGGACGGGCTCTTCAATAATATGCTCAGCAATTAACGTAATGTTGGATAATTACATTGTTAGCGGTATGTTGAGGTAATTCGTCATGACTGATATTCCCAAAACCACAACGTATTTTTTCGGTAAAGTTTCTGAAGCGTTGTTCATACTCGCAACTGGATCTGGAGATATTAGAGATCGCCTAATAGGCGCGGGTGATGTATTCCTCTGTGTTCATCCTGATGGGGTACCCTTAGAATTGCGGAATGATGTTCAATGGGTTCACGAGCAACTTACACGTTTTCAGCCAGTAGGCAATGAAGGAGAACTACGCGCTACCATGCGCAGAATCAAAAAAAGCACGGGTGTTAAAATTGCGAAACGAATTGTTAACATCTACGTTAGTCTGCGCAGTTATGTCGAGCACCCCGATGATTTTCAGAAGAACATCTCTTCGTCAAGCGATGCTGTACCCACGATGACAATTAATTTATGAACAGCGTAGGGGCGAAGCAAGTATCTGCTTCGCCCGGTTTTAGAAACAATTCAGCAACGACAGAGGTCCAACAGGCAAAAAATGTGAGTCGGGGGAAGCAGGTGAAACGTTTGCTTCCCCCCTACGTGGTCACATAATGTAATACGGGTTTTATTCCATGACCTACAACCCCGATATCCACCAACGCCACTCAACCCGCTTGCGGGAATACGATTACTGCGGTCCCGGTGTGTATTTCGTAACTATCTGCGCCTTTCAGCGGGAATCCCTTTTCGTCGAAGTAGTAGGCGAAGAGGTTCATTTGAATGAGCTGGGGACTGCCGTCTGCGATTACTGGCAGGCAATTCCGGGTTATTTTCCACATGTGCGGCTGGATGAATTCGTGATTATGCCAAACCATTTCCACGCCATTCTGCATATCACCGACCTCACCAACCCCTTGGGGGCGCAGAACAATGTAGGGGCGGTTGTTGTAGGGGCGAAGCAAGCCGTATCTGCTTCGCCCGGTTTTGGATGTCACGGCAACAAAGTTGATGGCTCCAACATGGGCGAAGCAGGTGTATCGTTTGCTTCGCCCCTACAATTCCAATTGCCCCAACCTCACGGGACGGTCCAAGGTTCGTTGGGGTCCGTCATTCAAAACTTCAAATCGGTTTCAACCAGAAAAATCAACAAAATCAGAAACAACCCCGGCTGTGCGGTCTGGCAGCGCAATTATTACGAACATATCATTCGTAACGAGACCGACCTTACGAAAATCCGTCAATACATCATCAACAACCCTCTGAAATGGGAGTTGGACGAGAACAATCTGATAAATTTCGGTAAACAGTAGGGGGCAATGTAGGGGCGAAGCAAGCTTCCTCTGTTTCGCCCTTGCCGGAATTACCGCCCCTGCCAGATTTGCTCTACCATTGCCGCGTTTGCCGCCCTTTACAAACATCACCATCAAAACCGGGCGAAGCAGGGAAAACGTTTGCTTCGCCCCTACGGTTCATACAATGGATTCAAAAATGCTCCCAAAAGTCCTCGTCATCTGCGGCCCGACCGCCTCGGGCAAAAGCGAGCTGGCCCTGCGGCTGGCCCGCGCTCTGGACGGCGAGATCGTCAATGCCGACTCCATGCAGGTCTACCGCGGCATGGATATCGGCACCGCCAAAGCCACACCCGGGCAACGGGAGGAAATCCACCACCACCTGATCGATGTGGTCAATCCCGATCAGCCCTTCTCGGCCGCCGATTTTACCGAGGCCGCCGATGCGGCGATCCGAGACATCACTGCCCGCGACCGGCGGACAATTGTCGTGGGCGGCACGGGTCTCTACATACGAGCACTGCTGAACGGCCTGGTGGACTCGCCGGGCGGCGCTGAAGGATTCCGGCAGGGTTTGCACGCGGAGGCGCTCAGATCCGGCAACCAGGCCCTGCTGGAGCGCCTGCGCCAGGTGGACCCGGAGAT
>JBBQXT010000121.1:0-8191 GCA_038209415.1 Geobacterales bacterium | reverse complement strand
TCATGTGGAGTTCGGAGACCGGGTCACGGGTCATGAAGCGCATCGCCGCGCCAATGGTTGGCGGCATGATCACCTCAACGCTGCTTTCTCTGATCATCATTCCGATTATTTACTATTTGTGGCGTTCGTGGCAACTGCGGAACAATCGAAGTTCCAGGTAAGCAACAATCTCACTACAGAGGCAGCCCACAAGGGAGATTAAACATGAGTACAAAACCAACCTCAGAGAAAGATCCGTTCACAGATCCCGTCTGCGACATGACAGTATCCAGCGATTCTAAGCACTTTTACCGTCTGGCAGACAGACAGTATTACTTTTGCAGCGAACACTGCCTGCTCAAATTCAAAGAGCATCCGGAGCAATATCTGGATAAGAAAATCTCACCACCTCCCACACCAGACAGCGGGACACAAACCTACACCTGTCCCATGCACCCGGAAGTTGTTCAGGATCATCCCGGCAGTTGCCCCAAGTGCGGCATGGCTCTGGAACCGTTAATTGTCAGAGCTGAAGAAAAAAATGAAGAACTGACCGACATGAGCCGTCGCTTCTGGGCTTGCACCGCGTTGGCTTTGCCGGTCTTTTCCCTGGCCATGATTGCCGATATGCTGCCCGGCTGGTTACCTGGCTGGCTTACGATGCATTCGGTGCAATGGATCGAATGTGGCCTGGCGACACCGGTCGTCCTCTGGGGGGGCTGGCCGTTTTTTGTGCGCGGCTGGCAATCCATCCGGACTTGGAATCTCAACATGTTCACCCTGATTGCCCTGGGGGTCTCGGTCGCCTGGAGCTACAGCATGGTGGCCCTGCTGTTTCCGGGGCTCTTCCCACCACTCATGCAGATGCCGGGCGGGCTGGTGGCGGTCTATTTCGAAGCTGCGGCCATGATCACCACGCTGGTCCTTTTGGGACAGGTGCTGGAATTGCGGGCTCGTTCGCGAACCAATGCGGCCATCCGGATGTTGCTCAGCCTGGCCCCGAACACGGCTCGCATTGTTCGGGAGGATGGAACGGAAGAAGACATCCCGCTGGAGCAGGTACAGTCCGGCGATACCCTGCGTGTTCGTCCCGGCGACAAGGTGCCGGTGGATGGTACGGTTATCGACGGCGAAAGCACTATAGACGAATCCATGGTCACCGGTGAATCCATGCCGGTGAAAAAGTCAGCCGGCGAGAAGGTTATCGGTGCAACGGTCAACGGCACCGGCAGTTTGACGATGCGGGCGGAAAAGGTCGGCTCCGATACCCTGCTGGCACAGATAGTCACCATGGTGGCCAATGCCCAACGCACGCGGGCACCGATTCAGAAGCTGACCGATGTGGTGGCCGGTTATTTCGTACCGACCGTGGTTGCCTGTGCCCTGCTTACCTGTATCGCCTGGTGGGTATGGGGACCGGAACCGCGTCTGGCACACGCCGTTATCAATGCCGTTGCAGTGCTGATCATCGCCTGTCCCTGCGCCCTTGGGCTTGCGACACCGATTGCCATCATGGTGGGAACCGGACGGGGTGCCCAGGCCGGCGTCCTGATCAAGAATGCCGAAGCGCTTGAGATCATGGAAAAAGTTGATACACTTGTTGTGGACAAGACCGGTACGCTGACCGAGGGGAGGCCAAAGCTGGTCGCCGTGCAGGCTGCTGCTGGCTTTTCCAATGATGAGCTCCTGCGTCTGGCCGCCAGTCTGGAACGGGCCAGCGAACATCCTCTGGCGGAAGCTATCGTGCAAGGCGCTGAAGAAAAGGGCCTTAAACTGGTAAAGGCTGATAATTTCCAGTCTGTTACCGGAAAAGGGGTTACCGGAGACGTTGATGGACGGACAGTGGCGGCAGGCAATGCGGCGCTGCTGGAAAGTCTGGGTATCAATGCGGGAGACCTGTCGCAGCAGGCGGACAAACAACGCGCCGAAGGACAGACGGTCATGCTGGTTGCCATCGATGGCACGGCAGCTGGGTTGATCGGGGTCGCCGACCCGATCAAGGAATCCACCGCCGAAGCCATTCGGGACCTGCATGCCGAAGGTATCCGGATCGTGATGATTACCGGCGACAATCAGATCACCGCCAATGCGGTTGCCGGCAACCTTGGCATTGACGAGGTACATGCCGGGGTATTGCCGGAACAGAAGGCCGAACTGGTCAAGCAGCTGCAGGCGGATGGCCATATCGTCGCCATGGCGGGTGATGGTATTAACGACGCCCCGGCACTGGCACAGGCCCACGTCGGTATTGCCATGGGTACCGGTACCGATGTCGCCATAGAAAGCGCCGGCATCACCCTGGTCAAAGGAGATCTGCGGGGTATCGTCAGAGCCAGACGCCTGAGCCGAGCCACCATGCGTAACATCAGGCAGAACCTGTTCTTTGCCTTTTTCTATAACACGGCGGGTGTACCGATTGCCGCAGGGGTGCTCTATCCCTTCTTCGGGATACTGTTGTCACCGATGATCGCCGCAGCAGCAATGAGCTTCAGTTCTGTATCCGTAATCACCAATTCGCTCAGACTGAAACGGGTGGAATTATAACGGCAGGTATGATGCCATCCTCATGGACAGCATCAGGCACTTTCGCTGCACACCATCTCCAGTGTAAAGAGGATCTCTATGAACTACAGCAAACATTTTCTGGTCAAACCGGGCAGCAAAGTCAAACTGGAAAAAATCGACGCTTCGTTCAGGGACAAACACGAAGACCAGAGCTCGGCAGACAGCCTGCTCGAAAAGTACACGCAGCGGATGCGTGAACTGCAGTACCTGCTGTACGCTGAAAACAAGCGCTCGCTGCTGATTATCCTGCAGGCCATGGATGCTGGCGGCAAGGACGGCACCATCAACCACGTCCTTGGCAGCATGAATCCTCAAGGAACACGAGTTTACGGGTTCAAGGTGCCATCAGCCGAAGAGGCGTCTCACGATTTTCTCTGGCGAATTCACCAAGCTGCTCCACATCGTGGCCAGGTAGCGATCTTCAACCGCTCCCACTACGAGGACGTGCTGGTCAGCCGGGTACATGGCTTTGTCCCGAAGAAGGTCTGGTCGAAGCGCTATGACCTGATCAACGATTTCGAGAAGAACCTTGTCGAAAGCGGCACCCATATCCTCAAATTCTACCTGCACATCAGTGCTGACGAGCAGCTCGAACGCTTCAAACAGCGGATTGACGACCCAGCGCGGCACTGGAAGATCAGCGAGTCGGACTACCGGGAACGGGAGTACTGGGATGATTACGCCAAGGCTTTTGAGGATGCCCTGAGCAAATGCAGCACTGAATACGCGCCGTGGTTCGTAATTCCGGCCAACCATAAGTGGTTTCGCAACCTTGCCGTGTCGCAGATCGTAGTTGAAACCCTCGAATCCATGAAGATGGTGTTTCCGAATCCGTCGGTGGACATTACACAGATCAAGGAGAGGTACCACCAAGCGGAGGAAGAGGAAACTGCGAAGAACGGGAAAAAGAGCAAGCAAGAACTGAGACTGGAAAAAATATCTCTATGAAAGCCGCTACCGACCAAATTAAATTTTCCGAAACAATGCCGGTATCAAAGCCCAATGCGAAGGATGATCTGAAATCCCTTCCCATGCCGGAACTTCTGGCAAAGTTGGGTTCATCGCCGGACGGCCTCACCCAGACCGAAGCAGAGAAACGGCTGGCAAGCTATGGACCTAACGAAATTGAAGAAAAGAAGACTAATCCCTTTCTGAAATTTCTCACCTATTTCTGGGGCCCCATCCCGTGGATGATCGAAGCAGCCGTGATCCTTTCGGCGGTGGCCCGGCACTGGCCGGACTTCGGCATCATCTTGCTGCTGCTCCTGGCTAACGCCGTGGTCGGATTCTGGGAAGAACGCGAGGCGGGCAACGCCATTGCCGCCCTCAAGGCCAAGTTGGCGGTCAAGGCACGGGTGAAGCGCGACGGCAAGTGGATCGCCCCAGCGGCGCGCGAATTGGTGCCTGGCGACGTCATCCGTCTGCGTCTGGGTGACATCGTGCCAGCTGACGCTCGCTTGCTGGATGGCGATCCGGTGGAAGTTGACCAATCTGCCCTGACCGGTGAATCGTTGCCCACCGAGCGCAAACCCGGTGAAGCGGTGTTTTCCGGCTCCATTATCCGGCAGGGCGAAATCTGCGCATTGGTTTACGCCACTGGTGCGAACACCTACTTTGGCAAGACGGCGCAACTGGTGCAGGAAGCGCATACCGTCAGCCACTTTCAAAAGGCGGTGCTGAAGATCGGCAATTACCTGATCATCCTGGCGGTTGCTCTGGTGGCGGTGATTATTACCGTTGCAATTTTCCGTGGTGACCCGATCATCACCACGCTTCAGTTTGCCCTGGTACTGACCGTGGCGGCGATTCCCGTGGCGATGCCGACGGTGTTGTCAGTTACTATGGCGGTTGGCGCCCGCCTGCTCGCAAGTAAGCAGGCGATTGTAAGCCGCCTGGTGGCTATTGAGGAGTTGGCTGGCGTTGATGTGCTCTGCGCTGATAAGACTGGCACCCTGACACAGAACAAGTTGACGTTGGGCGACCCATTCAGCGTTGACAAAGTCACAGTCGATCAGATCATCCTCAATGGTGCACTGGCGTCGCGTGCGGAAAACAATGACACTATTGATCTGGCCGTGCTGGGCGGTCTGAAAGATAGCGGTGCATTACAGGGTTATGATGTGGTTCACTTTCAACCATTCGACCCAGTGCATAAACGTACCGAAGCCACCGTAAAGGGGCCGGGCGGAGAACAGTTCAAGGTGACGAAGGGCGCGCCGCAGGTGATTCTGGAATTAGTGACGAATACCGGACAGGTGAAGGAGGTCGTCGAGAAGGCGGTCAACGAATTCGCGGCGCGAGGTTTTCGCTCATTAGGAGTGGCAAGGTCTGATGACGGCGGTCCGTGGCAATTTCTTGGCGTGTTGCCCCTGTTCGATCCGCCACGGGAAGATGCAAAGACAACAATCGCTACCGCGCTTGCAATGGGCGTTAAAATCAAGATGGTTACCGGCGATGCTTTGGCCATCGCCAGGGAAACCGCCAAAAAGTTGAACATGGGTTCAGACATTCTCGATGCCGGCGGCCTGGGTGACTCAAAGAAGCGAGAGTCCACAGAGGTAGCCGAGTCCATCGAAAAAGCCGACGGCTTCGCCCAGGTGTTCCCTGAACACAAGTACCATATTGTGGATGTCCTGCAGAAACTCGGCCATATAGTCGGCATGACGGGTGATGGGGTGAATGATGCGCCGGCACTCAAGAAGGCCGACTGCGGAATCGCCGTTTCCGAAGCGACGGACGCTGCTCGTGCCGCTGCGTCCATCGTTTTGATGACCCCCGGACTGTCGGTGATTATCGATGCGATCAAGGAGAGCCGTCGCATCTTCCAGCGCATGAACAGTTATGCCATCTACCGCATCGCCGAGACGCTGCGGGTGTTGTTGTTCATGACAACAGCCATCCTGGTATTCAACTTTTATCCGGTAACCGCGGTCATGATCGTGATGCTGGCACTGCTCAACGACGGCGCAATCCTGTCCATAGCGTATGACAACGTTCATTACAAGAATCAGCCCGAGGCGTGGAACATGCGCATGGTGCTGGGGGTTTCCACTGTGCTGGGCATCATCGGTGTCGTCTCCGCCTTCGGCCTGTTTTACCTCGGCGAACGGGTCTTTCATCTCGACCGTGCTCACATCCAGACGCTGATGTATTTGAAACTATCCGTGGCGGGGCATCTGACGATATTCCTGACACGCACACGCGGCCCGTTCTGGTCCATACGCCCGGCACGGATTTTATGGGTTGCCGTGCTCGGCACCCAGATAGTGGCAACGCTGATTGCGGTATATGGACTGTTCATGACTCCTCTGGGCTGGGGATGGGCGCTGCTGGTGTGGAGCTATGCGCTGGTGTGGTTCCTAGTGAATGACCGCTTGAAGCTGCTCGCGTATCGAGTATTCGACCCAACCGGCGCACCAAACAAACTGGCGATAACAGAGGAGAGGTAGCAAAAACTCCTTTCTTCAGTTTATGGTACCGGGATGCCTGCAAAGGACTATACTAAGATTAGATGAGGAAATTCTTCAATACAAAGCAAGAAAGGAGTTTAGCCATGGAAGACATCAAACGGATTCTTGTCGTCAGCAGGATGACGAAAGAGTGCCAGAAAGCCGTACATTACGGGATTTCTCTGGCCAGGCAATATGGTGCGGAACTGTCCATTATCCATGTCGTTCACAACCCCTTCGGTTTGAAGGGGTGGAACCTGCCCATGGTATCACTGGAAAAGGAATACCAGAAGATACTTGAGGATTCCAAGACTGATCTGGACAAGATTGTCAGAAACGAACAGGCAAGGGGGCTGGCGATCAAGGAACTGATCGTGAATGGAGAACCGACAGAAGAAATCCTGAAAACTGTCAAGCATGAGAACATCGACCTCCTGATAATGCTGGTACATGAGAAGGGTTGGCTTGATCAAGTCCTGTTCGGACGCACCATCGAAGATCTGGTTCAAAAAATGCCCTGTTCGGTGCTGTTGGTAAAGAAATAGCAGGAACGACGCAATGCTGCCGTATAACGAAAGGGGAATCAATGTGACGGAAGATCGCTTGCCTCCACCGTACCACTCTCCGTTAGACGTACTCTGCATCAACACCATCCGTTTCCTGGCGGTGGATGCAATTCAGAAGGCCAACAGTGGTCATCCGGGCATGCCTATGGGGGCGGCTCCCATGGCCTACGTCCTCTGGACCCATTTTCTCCGGCACAACCCGGCCAACCCCGGCTGGTTCGATCGCGACCGTTTCGTCCTGTCGGCCGGTCATGGCTCCATGCTTCTGTATAGCCTGCTCCACCTCACCGGCTACGACCTGCCTCTCTCAGAAATAAAACAATTCCGCCAGTGGGGCAGCAAGGCCCCCGGTCATCCCGAACGTGGAGTCACCCCGGGAGTCGAGACGACCACCGGGCCGCTCGGCCAGGGCTTCGGCAATGCCGTCGGGATGGCGATGGCTGAAACCTGGCTCGCTGCCCGCTACAACCGCCCCGGCCACACGGTGATCGACCATTCCACCTACTGCCTAGTCGGGGACGGAGACCTGATGGAAGGGGTCACCGCAGAGGCCGCCTCCCTGGCAGGCCACCTGCGTCTCGGCAAGCTCATCTGTCTCTACGACGACAATCGAATTACGCTATCTGCCGCCACCGACATGGACTTCACCGAAGACCGAGCCGCTCGTTTTACAGCGTATGGTTGGCACGTGCAGGCGGTCGGCAATGGCAACGATCTGGAAGCAATCCACAATGCCCTTGAAACAGCTCGGGCAGAAACAGCCCGGCCTTCCCTGATACTCGTCCGGACCCATATCGGCTACGGATCCCCCCATAAACAGGACACCTTCGAGGCACACGGTTCCCCCCTGGGCGTTGACGAGGTGCGGCTTACCAAGGAACATCTCGGCTGGCCGGTTGAGCCGGCGTTCCATATTCCGGATGAAGCACTTCGCCACTTTCGTCTGGCCATCGAGCGTGGTCAGCAAGAGGAGACAGCCTGGAGTGGACGATTCTCTGACTATGAGAGGGCATTTCCGGAACTCGCTGAGGAGCTTCGCCGGGTGATAGCCGGAGAGCTTCCCGTTGGATGGGATACGACGATACCTGTGTTTGCCGACGACCCGAAGGGGATCGCTACTCGTGTCGCCGCGGGCAAGGTGCTGAACGCCATCGCCGCACGGGTTCCACAGCTCATCGGCGGCTCGGCAGATCTGGACCCATCCACGCATACCGCCCTGAGCGGGCTGGGGGACTTCCAGAGCCCAACCTTTGACACCGACGATCACCAGGGTGCAATCGGAGGGGCATGGGACTACAGCGGTCGCAACCTCCACTTCGGCGTCCGTGAACACGGGATGGGTGCAATCGTGAACGGCATGGCCGCCCACGGCGGTACCATCCCCTTGGGCGCTACCTTCCTCACCTTTTCCGACTACATGCGTCCCGCACTGCGCCTGGCCGCTCTGATGGGACTCCATGTTATTCATGATTTTACCCACGACAGCATCGCTCTCGGCGAAGACGGCCCCACCCACCAGCCGGTGGAACAACTCGCGGCGCTCCGGGCGATCCCGAACCTGGTCATCATCCGTCCCGGAGACGCCAATGAGGCTGCGGTCGCCTGGCGGGTGGCCCTTGAAATGAACAACCG
>JBBQXT010000120.1:0-8316 GCA_038209415.1 Geobacterales bacterium | reverse complement strand
TCGTCGGCTTCCGCTTCCGATTTGATGACATCCTCAACCCGCGGGTTCTCGCGCTTGACAACTTCCAGTTCCAGTTGGTTAAGCAGGTAGGAGGTCTTGCCCTTGACCGTTACCTCGATATCGTAATCATTCTCGATCTGGGTAAGCTCGCGCTTCTTGCGATTCAGCAGATAGTAAGCCACTTCCAGGGGCAGACCGCCGCGCACTTCGGAGATCGTGCCTTTGGCGGCCGCGCCATGGACCTTGCGCAGGAAGGAAAGCGCCATGGCTTCCACCGACTTGACCTTGCCGCGGCCTTCGCAGTGTGGACATTCCAGATGAATGGCGTCGTTAATGGTTTTTGCAATCCGCTGGCGGGACATCTCCAACATGCCGAACTCGGAAATGCGCCCCAGATTGACGCGGGCCTTGTCCATCTTGAGGGCCTGCTTGAGGGTCTTTTCAACTTCATGGTTGTGCTTGTTCTCACGCATATCGATGAAATCTATGACGATCAGACCGCCCAGGTCGCGCAGCCTGAGCTGTCGAGCAACCTCTTCGGCCGCCTCCATATTGGTCTTAAAGGCCGTATCTTCTATGCCGCGTTCGCCGCTGGATTTGCCGGAGTTGACATCGATACTGACCAGCGCTTCGGTCGGCTCGATGATCAGGGAGCCACCGGAAGGAAGCGCTACCCGTTTCTCATAGATCTGGTCAATCTGTTCTTCCAGCTGGAAGCGCGAGAAGATCGGACGTTTTTCCTTGTGCAGCTTGACCAGCTTCTCACATGTGGGCATGGTCTCGCGGAAAAATTCCTTGGCCTCATTGTAGGCCTCCTTGCTGTCCACCAGCACTTCGTCGATGTCATCGGAAAAGTAGTCGCGGATGGTGCGGATGATCAGGCCCCGGTCCTGGTAGATCTCACCGGCGCCCTTGATCTCTGTTGCGCTGCGCTTGATGCCATCGTACATCTCCCGCAGGTTGTCGAAATCCTTTTTCAACTCTTCAGGCGCCCGCCCGACCGCCTCGGTGCGGATGATATAGCCGAGGCCCTCGGGGATCTGCATTTCCGCTACGATCTCCTTGAGCTTATTGCGGGCACCCTCCTGCTCGACCTTGCGGGAAATCCCTTTCGAATCACTACCCGGCATGATGACCATGTAGCGGCCGGGCAGAGAGATGTAACTGGTCAGGGCAGAGCCTTTGTGGTCCCGCTCATCCTTCTCGACCTGCACCACCAGCTCCTGGCCGCGACGCAGAACTTCCTGGATGCGGGGATGGCGCTTGCGCTGATCCTCGGGGACATCATCACGCCACTGCCAAAAATCGGGGTGCAACTCACCCATTTGCAGGAAACCGGGCTTGGCCCGGCCGATGTCCACGAAGGCGGCCTGCAGGCCCGGTTCAACCCGCAGTACGACCCCCTTGTAGATATTGCCCTTGGTCTGCTCTTTGCCGGTGATCTCGATGTTCAGCTCCATCAGGCGGCCGTCATGCACGATGGCAACGCGGGCCTCCTCGGGGTGCATGACATTGATCAGCATCTTTTTACTTATCGTCTCGCTCATTACTGTTTAGCCTTTCAGGCGGGCTATGCCCGCGTGGTGTTCAAAATTGAAAGATTATATATGTTTTGGCGCTGAAAGCAAAGAAAAAGGCGGCACAGGGTAATCCCCATGCCGCCTTGAAGCTGCTGCGCATCAAGTTCAACAGATTACATCATCCATTTAGCCAGAAGCGGCACGATCAGCAGTGATACAATGTTGATGATCTTGATCATCGGGTTGATGGCCGGGCCGGCAGTGTCCTTGTAGGGGTCGCCAACGGTGTCGCCGGTAACGGCCGCCTTGTGTGCCTCGCCCCCCTTGCCGCCATGGTGGCCGTCCTCGATGTACTTCTTGGCGTTATCCCATGCACCGCCGCCGGTAGTCATGGAGATGGCCACGAAGATGCCGGTGACAATGGTGCCGACGATCACGCCGCCCAGAGCCTTGGGCCCGAGGGTAAAGCCGACGATGACCGGCACAAGGATCGGGATCAGGCCGGGGATGACCATCTCTTTCAGAGCGGTCTTGGTGACGATATCGACGCAGGCGGCATAGTCCGGCTTACCGGTGCCTTCCATGATGCCCTTGATCTCGCGGAACTGGCGACGGACTTCAACAACTACCGCGCCGCCGGCCTTGCCAACGGCTTCCATGCACTGGGCAGCGAAGTAGTAGGGCAGCATGCCGCCGATGAACAGGCCGACTATGATGTAGGGGTCGGAGAGGTCAAATTTGATGATCTCTTTACCGGCAAGTTGCAGCGCATGATTCAATTCGTCAACGTACGAAGTGAACAGGATCACGGCAGCCAGACCGGCGGAGCCGATGGCGTAGCCCTTGGTGACGGCCTTGGTGGTGTTACCGACCGCGTCCAGCGAATCGGTGACGGCGCGAACCGAGTCGTCCAGATCAGCCATCTCGGCGATACCGCCGGCGTTATCGGTGATCGGACCATAGGCATCCATGGCTACGACGATCCCGGTCAGTGAGAGCATGGAGACCGCGGCAATGGCAATGCCGTACACACCGGCACACTGGAAAGCAACGATAATGCCGGCAGCGATCACGATCACCGGGGCGGCGGTGGATTTCATGGAAATACCGAGGCCGGCGATGACATTGGTGCCGTGGCCGGTGGTGGAGGCCTGGGCAATATGCTGAACCGGACCGTACTCAGTAGCGGTATAGTATTCAGTGATCAAGAAGATGGCGCCGGTCACAACCAGGCCAACGATGGCGGAGATGAAGATATTCATAGCGCTGAAATTTTGACCGGCAGCGTTAGTCAGCCCCTCCGGGAACATCCGGACGGTGACGAAATAGAAGGCGATGCAGGCGAGCACAGCCGAGGCGATCAGTCCCCTATACAGAGCTGTCATGATCTTGCCGCTGCCACTCAACTTGACAAAGTAGGTGCCGATGATAGAGGTGATGATGGAGATGCCACCTAGGATCAGCGGATAGCTGACGCTGCTGGCATTTCCTGTAAATGTTATGGCGCCCAGCAGCATGGCGGCGATCAGAGTTACGGCATAGGTCTCGAACAGGTCGGCGGCCATACCGGCGCAGTCACCAACGTTGTCACCGACGTTATCGGCGATAACAGCCGGGTTGCGCGGGTCGTCCTCGGGGATGCCAACTTCGACCTTGCCCACCAGGTCAGCGCCCACGTCGGCGCCCTTGGTGAAGATACCGCCACCCAGACGGGCGAATATAGAGATCAGCGAACCGCCGAAACCGAGGCCAATCAATTGGGTGACCACGTCTTTGACCGGTGCATCCGGCATCAACTTCAATAGCACCATATAGTAGCCGGCAACGCCCAGCAAGCCGAGACCAACAACCAGCATGCCGGTGATGGCGCCACCCTTGAAGGCAACGTTGAGCGCCTTCTCGATGCCTGACTTGGCAGCCTCGGTGGTCCTGACGTTCGCGCGTACCGAGACAAACATACCGATGAAACCGGTCAGTCCCGAGAATATGGCTCCCACCGCAAAGCCGACTGCGGTTTTCCAACCCAGTGTTGCGAACAGGGCGATGAACATGACCACGCCGACCATGGCAATGATGGTGTACTGGCGTTTCATGTAGGCGCCGGCTCCCTCCTGGATGGCTGCGGCAATCTGGCGCATGCGGTCATTGCCCTGGGGCAACCCCAGAATCCACTGGGCCGTAACCAGGCCATAGACCACGGCTGCCGCGGCGCAAACCAGGGCGAATACTACTGCGTACTGTTCCATCTCTCAATTCCTCCTGTGATATCGAATAGCCGGAAAAGGCATTCTTTAGGTTCTTGGACAAAAACGAAAAATTGTTAGAGGAAACGACCCGTTTTGTCAACATATTTTTGCCGCTTCATCAGACCGGCAGTGGATCCGCCTGCCAAACGCACTGCCCCTTGTCAATAAACGGACTGCATGGTATATGTGTTACTGTCACGGCATATCATAAAGGAGTCTCCATCCATGAAACCGACACAGATCATACTTTTTATAGCCCTGACGGGGCTGAGCGGCTGCGCGACACAGAGTTCGCTGGAATCCACCCGCAATGACGTTGACGAAGTCAGAACACGCCTTGTGAGCCTTGAACGGAATCTGGGTGGGGTTCGCAATGAATCCAAGGAAGGGATTGGCGCCATAGAAAAAAACCTCCGCTTTGAGGTCGATGCTGTCCGTAAACTTTCCGCCGACATCCAGGCCACGATTGACAGCACAAAAACAGAGCAGCAGGCCCTGAACGGCAGGGTGGACGACTTGACCAACGGTATCAAAAAACCGACTGAAGACCTTGCCCGTTATCGCGAGGACGCCGACAAACGCATCATCACCCTTGAAGACCGGATCCTCAAGGTTCAGTCAACTCTGGATGAATTTACAAAAAAGGTGGGTGAATTGGCGCGGCCGAAGGAAGTTGCCCCGACGCCCGACTCTACCTATATGAAAGGCCTGGACACTTTCAAGGCCGGAGACATGCCGGCTGCCCGCGAAATTTTCACCAGGTTCCTCGAACTATACCCGCAACACGACCTGGCTGCCAACGCCCACTACTGGATCGGTGAGACTTATTACAGCGAGAAGAATTACGAGTCGGCCATCCTTGCCTTTCAGGAGGTTATCAAGTCCTATCCTCTGAAGGACAAGGTGCCGGCTGCCATGCTCAAGCAGGCCATGGCCTTCGGGGCCATCAATGATCTGAAAAGCGCCCGCTTTGTGCTGAAAAAACTGATCGAGGGCTTTCCCAAGAGCGATGAGGCAAGCAAGGCAAAAGAACTGCTCAAGGAAATGAAGTAGGTAGTTCAGATACAGCAGCAGCAAAAAGGGGCGCATCCTCACTCGGATGCGCCCCTTTTTCATGCCCGTAATTACATCGGGGGCTCTACAGAACCCCCTTGGTTGACAGGACCCCTTCCACCCGCGAATCAAACTGGGTAGCGATATCCATGGCCCGTGCAACGGCTTTGAAACAAGCCTCGATGATGTGATGTACATTCTCGCCGTACATCACGTTGACATGCAGGTTCAGCCCACAGTGGTTGACAAAGGCCTGAAAGAATTCCCTGGCCAGCTCCACATCGAACTCACCGATCTTCACCTTGGGGAGTGTCACATGGTACACCAGATAGGGCCTGCCGGAGATGTCTATGGCCACGCTGGCCAGCGTTTCATCCATCGGCACCGTCGCCTGACCGTAGCGCCGGATGCCATTCTTCTCACCCAGAGCCTGTTTGAAGGCCGCCCCCAGCACAATCCCGATATCCTCGACGGTGTGGTGAAAATCGATGTCGATATCGCCACTGGCTTCGATCGTCAGATCAAAAAGACCGTGGCGGGCAAACAGGTTGAGCATGTGGTCGAGAAACGGCACCGACGTGCAGATCGCGGCTTGGCCCGTGCCGTCCACATCGAGCGACAGCTTTATCCTGGTTTCCTTGGTGATCCGTTCAATCGTTGCGGTTCGTGACATAATCTCCTCCATTCCTTAAA
Source organism: Geobacterales bacterium (assembly GCA_038209415.1). GTDB lineage: Bacteria > Desulfobacterota > Desulfuromonadia > Geobacterales > Pseudopelobacteraceae > CAIPTY01. The sequence goes on along the minus strand of JBBQXT010000120.1, from coordinate 2,804 downwards.
CCTGCGAGGTTTTGAAAACCGCGCCGGTTTGTCTTTTATTATCAGCCTATTTCCTTGAGTGCTGCCAGCGTCGTCTCCATATCGGGCCGCGTGCCGATGGTAATCCGCAAGCCGTGGCACAGAAGCGGATCACTAAAATGGCGCACCAGGATTTTTCTGCGGTACAACTCATCATACACCCGCCGACCATCCCGATCAGGTGGCGCCGCAAAGACAAAGTTTCCCTGGGAGGGGACCACCTGATAGCCGATTGAGCGCAGCTCGACGGAAAACCACTCCCGTGTCTCGCGGATGCGACGGCATGCCTCAGTGAAATACGCCTGATCCTTGAGTGCCGCCACGCAGGCCGCCTGGGCCAAGCGGTCCAGATTGTAATGGTCGCGGATCTTGTCCAGGGCCTGGATCACCTCCGGCCGGGCAATAGCCAGCCCCAGTCGCATCCCGGCCAGGGAGTAGCTCTTGGAAAGGGTGCGGGTCACCACGACGTTGTCATACGTGCGCACCAGATCAAGGGCGTTGGCATCGGCAAAGTCGGCATAGGCCTCATCCACCACCAGTATCCCGCCGCAGTTTTTGGCCAGTTCCTCGATATAGTCCAGCGGGAACGCAAAGCCGAGCGGTGAGTTGGGAGTCGTCAGGAAGAAGACCTTCCCGTGATAATGCTCGGGAAAGGCATCGATACGGTATTCGTCGTTCAGTGCGTAGGTACAGACGATGGCTCCCTGAATCTCGGCCAGGGTGGCATAGTAGGAATAGGAGGGGTGGACGTAGCCGACCTCCTGACCCTGGCCGGCACAGGCCCGGATCAGATTGTTGAGAACCTCATCCGAACCGTTGGCCATAATGATCCAGGAGGGATCAAAGCCGTACAGTTCAGCGGCCGCCTCGCGCAGGGCCTGACTGGATGCACTGGGATAGGTGCGCAGACTGGCGCCGTCGCTGCCCAACTCCGCCAGAATGGCCTCACGGACCTTTGGCGAGGGGGGATAGGGGTTCTCGTTGGTGTTGAGCTTGATCCACGAGGCTACATCCGGCGGCTGAAAACCGGGGACGTAGCCCTGCATGGCAGCAATGTTGGGGCGGAGATATTTCATAGTGTTTGATCAATACCATGCTTGCCGGTTGTGTTCAAGTCAGAAACCGGCTTTTCTTTTCTGAATATTCTTTGTCTTTATTGTTCAATTGTCCGCCAGATTACGGCATCTCGCCCAGATAGCGACCGGCATCCAGCAGAAACCGCCAGAGCGGCACGGCCTGAAGCTCCAAACCATGAAACGGGATGGTTGCCTGTACCGAGCGGGTGATGACCAAGGCGCGCCGGGTCGCCGGAAAACGGCGAGCAAACAGCACCAGCCCGGAAAGACGCTTATCCTTGAGATCAAGCGTATCCAGCATCTTCACCTCTATCGGCTGCGGCGCTGCCGCCGAACCGACGACGAAATCCACCTCGCGCTCACTCTCGGCAAAATAGCCGGTCTCGATCCCCCACCGCAGCAGTTCAAGATAGATCGTATTCTCCGCCCGTGCCCCCTCGTCTCCCGGACCGGTGCAGACAGTCTTGATCCCCATGTCCCACAGATACAACTTCTTCTGGCTATCGACCCGCTCGGAATGGGAGGTGGTCCATTTCCCCACTGAGGCCGCCAGGCAAATCGAAACTTATGCCAAAAAGGTTCGATTTGCCGGGAAGATATCACAGTTACCATTTATCTAATATGCTTTGGGAGTAGATTCAGATTGCTGTCATGCGCTATCCAACTAATCGGGCCGTCTTTGAGTCGTAAATAATTGAGGAGATTGAACCTTCGCGAATGTGTTGTACCGCCTCATCAATCACATGTAGAGGCACAAGGAACCATTCCCTTGGCCGTACTGGATTACCAAAACGGTCGTAGATCGTAAGGTCTAGCTGGGCTGATGCAAAGATGCGATGGAAGAGGTTCTCCAGCTTCGTACGATTAATTCCGGCCAGTTTGTAGCTGGCTACAATTTCCACATCTGCCAACAGGTAAGTAGCATCAAGAGAAGCATTAGCGATTCGCGTTTCAATCTTGCCACCGGTGACGCCAATCTTGTGAATTAGCTCTCGATGCTCTGATATGAACGGATGATCGGACAGGCTACGCAAGACATATATTGTGCCGCTTTCGATGTCGTCCTCTTCCCAGGTTTCGCTGAACAGCGGCCCAGCATTCGGCTCGGTCAATCTGCGTCCGGCCTCGTCCTTGTATAATGCCCGCTGAAGGGATCTGAGCAGAATATTGCTCTCGGTGCCATTAGAGTATATAACCCTGAGCCGAGCATCCAGATGGCCATTCGGTGTTTGAAAGTCATCCCCCTTCTCAGCCACATAGACAAGCTGGCCGCCGAGAATAAAGAAGTTACCTGCGTCAACGCTCGCATTCTTTCCAAATGGCCGCGTTTGTCGAATATCGGCCTTGAGTTCACTTTCAATTTGCCTGAACAGTGGCCGGAAATTATCAAAGTCCTCACACTTTTCGCGATTAGCAATTTCCTCGGCAGCACGCTTTTCTGCGCTCGTGCGAACATGGCGCAAATCTGTGATCCCGGAGGGGCTAGCTGCGCCTCCGAGTTCGGCAAGAAGCTCGTCAGTGTCCATCGCCTCCACTAGTTCTGCCCGGGAAACCTCGGCCCCGGTCAACTGAAGTGGCCCCGAATATTGAGACAGGTGTATAAGCAATGAACCGACCTAATTCGAGAGGAGAGGTTCAATGCAACATCGCACACGTCACAGCGCAGATTTCAAGGCCAAAGTAGCTCTGGCCGCCCTATCGGAGTCAAAG
>JBBQXT010000119.1:0-8398 GCA_038209415.1 Geobacterales bacterium | reverse complement strand
AAAAAGTGTCGGGGTTTTCTGGGCGTTAACGGTATTTTTGCGATCAGTTTGCTGGCCATCTGGGGCTGCTGTCAGGGCGGAAATACGACTGTTTCCGGCCCGGTTGCAACAAGGACGGCCACGGCACTTATTGATTCTACGATACTCAAAGGTTGGATCGATGCCGGGCTGGTAAACAGCAAGAACGGTGAAAAAGTGGTTATTCTTGATATGACAGAGGCCAAGGATTTCTACGAACGAGGTCATATTCCCGGCGCCATTTACGTAGATCCAGGAGAAATCACTCGAACACGTATTGAAGGAGTCGCTGCATCGTCCACCATGGTGGCTGATGGCGGCAAAATGGATGAAATCATCCAACGCTGCGGTGTAGATAAGAACACCACCATTGTTTTTACTGCGTCCACCTTCGACCCTGTTTATAATTCGACCAGAGCCTATGCCACATTCCGTTATTGGGGTTTCCCCAGGGAGCGCTTGAAAGTTCTGGACGGTGGGGATAACGGTTGGAAGAAAGTTTATGCTGTAACTGCAATAGCCCCGATAATTGCCCATTCAGCATATGGCGCTACCCCGAATGGCGTAAACAGGGTCCAGACCGGTTTACGGGCTTCGCTGGGCGATATGATCGCAGCGGTTAGAAACTACGATGCGACTAAGCATGTGATCATTGATACCCGGTCGATCACCACTTCCGGGGAGTATGCAGGCACGCCGGGTTCATCATTAGGTGTCTTTTCGCCAAATGCCGGCAAACCCGTTCTCGCTATGGATTATGCAGTATTCGAAGGCCACATGAAACATGCCAAGGCGGTTGTCTATACCACCCTTTTCAACTCGAAGAATGCCAATCGCTTTTTCCCGAAAGATGACGGAACGGCAACCAGCCTGAAGAGCATATTTGCCGCGGCTGGAATGGATGCCTCCAAGACTGCCTACGTTTACTGCAGGACAGGTTACATGGCTTCTACGGCATTTTTCGCCCTGGACGGAATTCTCGGCTGGAACGCAGTCTGGTATGACGGTTCCTGGAGCCAGTGGGGGCAGATGTCAGCGGACAGCGCCAACGGTGGCAAACTCCCGGTAGGCTCTGCTTGGGCCACTGACGTCCCGGAACTTTCAGAACTGGTCGTCTATAACTTCGGCAAGACCGTTACTATTTCAGGCGTACGAACCGTCTTAACAATCAACCACATCGAAGTGCTCCCCATTGATCCGGTTTCAGCAAGCCTTTTCACCACGACAAACGACCCGCGCGCCAATCAGATCGAAACTGAAGATGCTGCCTACAAGAGCCGCCCTGCAATCGGCAAATCCGCCAGTCCGGCTGGATCGAGTGGCGGCTGTTGAGAAAGCGGGATTGCCCCGGGGAACGATGAATGCGGAGATGCCGGATAGCGACATTGCTACAAAACTTAAAGCAGTTAACAGCGATATGATGAAGTTGCAGGAATTGAAGGCAGCCAGCGATGAGGCGTGGGAAGACCTCAAATCAGTCGCAGAAAAAGCCTGGATTGAAGTCTAGACCACCTTCCACGGCGCAGCCTCGAAGTTCAAATAATTTTAGTTTGCGAACAAGCTGGTACTAACACAGCTTCTGGCGATTACGACGACCCGAAGGTCAGAAACAGTGCATAAGGTTAATCTTGAGCGCAAAGTGCAGCAAAGGCTCAATAGGGCCTCCTTCTTGTGATGGGGGGATATCACAATCCCCCCAATTTTTAAAGAAAACCGGTTTGTATTATGGATGCAGTCTGAATGGTGCTCAGGGGATTAACCTGCTGTCGTGTTGGGAGGGTATATGCAGCAACGTGTAAATGTACTGATCGTCGATGATTCCATTGATGATGCCGGCCTGCTATGGCAGACCCTCAGTAAAGAGGGTTATGAAGTGGTTTATCAGGTGGTGGACACCCCGGAAGCCATGCGCGCGGCCTTGGAACACCAAGAGTGGGACTTGATCACGTCTGAACTTTATATGCCGAACTTCAGCGCCTCGGAGGCCCTGGAGTTGGCCAAGGAAGTGCGTCCAAACGTGCCATATATTATCGTCTCAGACGATATCGCTCTGAGTCTGGTCGTTTCACTGATGAAAGCCGGTGCGAATGACTATATTCAGAAGTGCGTATTGGCCAGGCTGGTTCCGGTAGTTCAACGTGTGCTTCGCGAATCCGAGGCCCGCTGCGACAGGAAACGGATGGATGCCGCGTTCCGCTCTTCAGAAATGCGTTACCGACGACTCTTTGAAACAGCCAAGGACGGGATTCTGATCCTTGATGCCGACACGGGTGGAATTGTCGATGTGAATCCGTTTCTCATGGACATGCTTGGCTATTCCTACGATGATTTCATCGGGAAAAAGCTCTGGGAAATCGGAATGTTTCTGGATATTACGGCCAGTAAGGACGCTTTCCATGAATTGCAGGAAAAGGGATATGTCCGCTTCGAGGATTTGCCGTTGAAAAAGCATGATGGCCAGATTCTCAACGTCGAATATGTCTGCAACGTTTATCTGGTTGAAGGTGAGAAGGTCATTCAGTGCAACATCCGCGACATTACCGCCCGTAAAAAAGCTGAGGCTCAGATAATAATTCTCGACGCTTTTCTGGAAAAACATGCAGCGAAACTTGAAACCGCCAATAGTGACCTGGAAGCCTTCAACTATACGGTTTCCCATGATCTCCTTTCCCCTTTGACAATCATCAATGGGTATTGCCAGCGTATCAAGAAGGTATGCTCGACAAAACTTGACGAACAAAGCCTTGAGTACATTTCAGTGATCCAGGCCGAAGCCCAGCGGATGAAAGAATTGGTTGACACTCTTCTGGAATTATCCTGTCTCACTAAATGCAAATTGAATCCTGTGCCCGTGGACCTTAGCGAATTGGTCAAGTCAGTAACAGATGAACTAATACTGACCAATCCGCAGCGGCACGTGACTTTTACCATTGCTGAAAAGGTGATGGTAACCGGTGACCAAAAATTATTTCACATAGCCTTGGAGAACCTTCTGGGCAATGCCTGGAAATACACTGATAAAACTGCTGAGGCAGTGATTGAATTTGGTTGCTCCGATTGCGAAGGAAGTCCGGTTTATTTTGTCCGTGATAATGGGGCAGGATTTGACATGGCCCAGGCAGACAAGCTGTTCACCGCGTTCAGTCGCCTTAAAGGATCTGAAACATACGAGGGTATGGGCATCGGTCTGGCCACTGTCAAACGAATCATCGATCGTCATGGCGGCAAGGTTTGGGCGGAAAGCGAAGTGGGAACTGGAGCGACGTTCTTCTTTACCCTGGAACACTTGGGGGGTGCAGCACTCAATGCACAACAAAACGGAGAGCACAAAAAACCGGCAAAACACCACCTCAATCGGAACGATCAACTCTTTCGGAAAGGCTGTCGGCAAACGATCAAAACCACCTGAGCTTTTTACCTCTTATCGTTCCAGATCGGGTTTTTTACATCGTCGGGATGGAGCTTTTCGAGCTCCAGAGGGTCCACATGCCAGAAGGACTGGTCAATGGCGCTCTCTGCGTAGACCGGTTTCTGATCATGGGCAAACGGACACCACCAGATTTCCACTATTTTTACCAGATAGGCCGCATATCTGAAGAGTGCCACACTCAACGGACAATAGTGCTTGCAGTTGAATATCCAGAAGAAGCGGTAGTGCGCCGGATGATAGCGCGATATGTTGATGGTCGGTTGGTCGGCATTCGCATATCTGTGAGAAAGCCACGACGGGACAAAGTCCCAATAAGACTTGATCTGCATGCCCCCCACATACCTGAGATGCGTCTTGATCAGAAAAACTCCGATAATCACAAACGGTACCGTCGTTAAAATCGGCAGGTAAATGAGCGGAACCCCCACTATTATTTTCCAGAAGGGTTGTCTGACATAGTTACAACCGATTTTCACTCTATCCATTTCTTCTCCTATTACCTTCTTCACCAGCATGTACCTTTACTCCTTTCGGGCACTGAGCGCGCCGGCAGACCAGTACTATCTCGTCCACTCCACGCGGGTCAAGCAATCCTGCAGAGAATTTCAGGCGTTTTTGGAAAAAAATGCCCAGCGGCAGGAACACCCGGTTATACCAAAAGAGCGCAATGGAACGCTGGTGGGTCAGAAACCAGATGCCGCAATCCAGCAGACTGGAATTTACAGGCTGCATGCCGTAGACGGCGCTCTTTTCAAGAACCAGATTATGTTTGTGCAGGATAGTCAGCAGATGGGCGGGTTCGTAGCGGCGCACGTGGCCGACAAAGCCATCGAACTCGGTCCAGAGCTCTGCATGCAGGGGGACGGAGAAAATCAGGACGCCATCCTCCTTCAGCACGCGGCTGAGCTCGGCAAAGGCCCGCAGATCGTCCTCAACATGCTCGATGACGTCAAAGGCGCAGACGAGATCGAAGCTATTATCCTCGAAGGGGAGCGCTGTCGCCTGGCCCGACTGAGCAAGTGCGCCGCGGGCGTTCAGCCGCTGGATCACCGGGGCGCTGATATCGACAAAGTGCGTACCGGCAATAGGCAGCCTGGGGCGCAGTCCGGGGCCTATTTCCAGCCGCAGCGCAGCCGCCGGCAGCAAACCTGCAATCAGCGGCCAGGTGTTGAAACGCTCCGGGCGTGTCAGGCGGGTCCGCGACCAGAGCGCATCATAGAAGCTGCGATTGATGAGGTCCGCGTCTCCTGCTGCTGCAGGTGTTATTGAAATGACTCCGGGCATGGACCTTTACCTCTTTGTGATATGCGTATCAATTTTCCACCTGGGCCATGTCCTCTTTCACATATCTGCCGCAGATGAAGCAGAACAGCCCGGCCAAGGCCATGGCAAAGGGGGTGATCAGCAGGGCACTGCGCAAACCCCACTGATCCGAAAGCCAGCCGAGAATCGATGGGGAGATGGCGTCTCCCAGGGCATGGATGAAGAAGATATTGACGGCAAAGGCCATGGCGCGGACCGCCGGAGGCGTCACGTTGATGATGACGGTGTTGAGGGGGCCGGTGTTGAGAAAGAGGAAAAACTCAGCCATGAATATCGCGGTCATGCAGCCGACAAGGCCTGGGGCCAGGATGGCCCAGACAGCAAACGGGGTGCCAATCAGAAAGCCCCAGCCCGAGAGGAGCAGGTAGCCCCTGCCGTTTTTTTTCTGCCATCGATCACCGAGCCAGCCGCCGGCAAGCGTGCCCAGTATCCCGGCCAGTACAGTGGTCGCTCCGAAGAGGAGATTTCCCCGTGCTACATCCAGGGCATGAAAGCGATTTAAAAAGGAGGGAAGCCACTGGGCGAGCCCACCGATGGCGAAGGTCATGGCGGCCATGGCGACTGTATTCCAGACAAAGGAGCGGTTTTTGAAGAGGGCGGCGTATCCGGAAGACGCCTTTCCCAGCTGGGCGACCGGCGAGGACTGATCACCTCCGCGCGGGGGGGTACGTAACAGCCAGATGGGAACCGCCAGAAGCAGACCGGGCAAGCCGACCATCAGAAATGCCGCATGCCAGCCATAGTTCTGACCCAGCACCCCGCCCAGGAGATAGCCGAGTGCACTTCCTACGGGAATCGCCACGTAGAACCAGGACAGGATCCGACCGCGTTGTTCCCTGGGGAAAAAATCGGAGATAAGTCCAGGCGACACCGTGCCGAAGCTCGCCTCGCCGACGCCGACGGTGGCGCGGGCGGCAAGCAGCGTTCGGTAGCCGGGGGCAAAAGCGGCCAGTGCCGTGGCCAGGCTCCAGACAACCAGGCCTCCCGAGGCGAGCCTGACGCGACTCCAGTGATCGCCAAGCCAGCCGAAGAGCGGCGCCAGAAGCAGATAGCTGAACATGAAGGCGCTGCCGAGAAAGCCCAGCTCCGTATCGCTGAGGCCCAGATCCGTCTTTATCAGCGGAAATACCGCAAAGAGCACCTGCCGGTCGATGTAGTTGAGCAGGTTCACCGCCAGAAGGAGTCCCAGAGCGTAGCGGCGGTAGGGTAGTGAGATCGGGTCGGGCTTCATGTGTGGGGTTATCCTCTACCACCCCCTACCCCCTCCTAAACTAGGAGGGGGTGAAGGAGGGGAGCTTATCATATCCCCCTCCTGGTTCAGGAGGGGCTAGGGGTGGTCAGCCTTGCCTTTACAGCCCTTCCACCGCCCGCTGTGTCTTTTCGACGATCTCGGCCGGCTCCTCGTAGCGAAAATGCAGCGGCGCCCCAAAGGTTACGGTAACCCGGCCCGGTTTCGGGACGTGCGCCGTCGGCGGGAGAATCCGTTCTGTCCCGCTGATGTTCACCGGTACCACGGGGATGCCCAGCTCCTTGACGATGATCCCCAGCCCCTGCTGGAAGCTCTGCATTTTGCCGTCCCGTGAGTGACCGCCCTCCGGAAAGATAAGGATGTTCCTGCCGCTATCGGCCAGCTTGCCCATGAATTTGAGAGAACCGCTGAAGCCGCGCGTCTGAGGCAGTGGAAAAATATTGAGAAACCAGGTGGCGTACTCGTAGCTCAGTCGCCGCCAGATACGGTTCAACCCATGGTACTCCCCGAAAAAGAACTCCTCCCAGGCGGCAGTGGCGGTACGATAGCGGATCTCTTTCGGCAGCGCGAACATCAGTGAGGGCTGGTCGAAATAACTCTGGTGATTAGCTACGAAAACCACCGGACCATCCAGCTTCTGCAACTGTTCCGCCCCGCGCACCTCCAGGGAGACGAAGGTCCTGAACAGGGGGTAGATGAACAGCGCGTCACCGATCCTGCGCATGCCCCTGACAAGGGTCGCATTGGTCCAAAACCTGAGATGGTCGTGGTTTCCAAGTTTTTCACGTTTGGCAATGATCAGGCGCAGTTCGGAAACCCGGGTCTGCGGCCCGATCTGGGAGTCATCGATATCGAGGCGGTATTCCTGTTCCAGGGAATTGACCAGTTCCAGCCGGTCAATGGAGGTCAGCCCCAGGTCAGCCACCAGCAGGGATTCCTCGTGAACATCTGCGACGGCAGCCCCGGTCACATGGGCGATCAGGTTGATCAGGGCATCCTGGGAGGCGCCGGCATCGCCAGGCGCGGTCCCCTTTTTAACCTGCTCCAGCACCTCAAACTTCTTGATCTTCAGGGTAGTGGTCTTGGGAAACTCCACTTCACTCCAGACCGTGGAACCGGTAATCTGGTGGGTGGTGTCCAGTCGGCCGTTGGCCTGGCTGATGATCTCCTCCGGCTTCACGCCGCTGCCATCCAGAAGCAGCACGGCATGCACCTCCTCCCCTGCCCCCGTATCCAGACCGATGACGCAGGATTCCTTGACACCGGGGATCCTGTCCAGCACCGCCTCCAGTTCGTCGGGATAGACGTTGACCCCGGCTCCGGTTACGATCATCTCTTTCTCCCGGCCCTTTATGGTAAGCCAGCCGTCCGGGGCGAGCTCTCCGATGTCGCCGGTCCGAAACCAACCGTCAACGGTGAAGGCATCCCGGCTGGCCTGCTCGTTTTCGTAATAGCCGGGAAAGACGTTGTCACCACGGGTTAGGAGCTCTTTCTCATCGATCTTCAGCTCAACCCCGGGCAGAGGCGGGCCGACCGCGCCGGGCATCTGCCGTTCCATGGTATTGACACACAGGACCGGCGAACATTCTGTCAGGCCGTATCCTTCCAGAACCGTAAACCCCAGGCTGTCCCAGAATCGGAAAACATCCGGGGCCAGGGGGGCGCCTCCTGAAATGAAGGCGGTAAAGTTGCGGCCGAATTTTTTCTGTAGCGGGAAAAAGAGCGCACGGCGCAGCAGCTTGGGAAGCATCGCCGCCAGCCGGGACAGCTGGCGGAAGACTCCGGACAGGTGTTTTTCCTCCAGTTCCCGGGCGATGGTCGATTTAAGCAGCTGCATGAGACGGGGAACCGACATGATGATGTAGATGTCCTCCTCGCCCAGTGCATCCATGATCGCGGAAGGCTTGAGCGTGCGCAGATACACGACCGTCGAGCCATGGTAGAGCGGTGTAAAAAAACCGCCCATCTGTTCGAACATGTGCGACAGCGGCAGCAGGGAGAGGAAGCGGAAGTCGGGAGTGATGATCGGAACAGCCCGCTCTATCTGGGTTATGTTGGCGACCAGGTTCTTGTGGCTCAGGATCACCCCTTTGGGATTGCCGGTGGTTCCGGAGGTGTAGATCAGCTGCGCCATATCGTCGGGGGAGGGACGGGCCGTCTCAACCAGCGGCTGAACGTCTTCCAGCAGGTAGCGCAGGTCTTCCAGGAACAGGGACGATGGTGCAGCCATGCGCTCCGGCTTGAAGCGGCTCTGGATCACGACCGTCGCCTTGGTCAGGGTGCGGATGGATTCCGCACGATCCCGGTTGGACATAAAATCCACCGGGACGGCAACGGCGCCGCGCATGATGATGCCCCAGTAGGCCACCGCCCACCAG
>JBBQXT010000118.1:0-8721 GCA_038209415.1 Geobacterales bacterium | reverse complement strand
AAATAGCGCAAGCACGGTTCTGAGAGGGGCCGGGGCCAACAGAAACTATTGCTGATAATAGCGTGAAACTGTCGGGGAAACCAGACTGTAACGAAGGCGCTGATTCATTGATAATTATGGAGAAACCGGTCTACTCGACTTGACATAACTTGTCAAGACATTGTTGGCAAGGTTTTTCAGGAGTATATAGGCACTTCAGCAACCCCCTAAAAAAATCATGAAAGACTCATACGTATTACGACTGCCAGAGCAGGTACAATCCGACGAGCGCGACCACCAGCCCGCCCAGCCGTTTCGTCCAGAGCGAGAAGTTGATAATCCCTTTGGCCTTGATGAAGGACTCGATAAAACCGGTGAACGTCCCGGCAAAGAGCATCAGCAGGCAGTGGCCGATGGCGTAGGTGAAGAGCAACGCCGTGCCGTAAGCACCTGCCCCTTGGTTGCCACGTAAGTCAGGAGCACCACCAGCACCGGCGTGGCGCAGGGCGAGGAGACCACCCCGAAGAACAACCCCAGCAGGAATGCCCCGATCATCCCGCCCCGTTTCGGTTTGAAGTCACGCCGGATTGGCAGGCGGATTTCATAGAGCCCCATCATCTGGCCGCCCATGACCAGTGCCACAATGCCGGCGGCAATATACCAGCCACCTCCCAGTGTTCCGAACATGGTTCCCAGCATTCCGGCTGCGGCGCCGAAGGCGGTGAAGGTCATCGACAATCCCAGCACAAACACCAGCGAGTAGCGAAAGGCCTTCCAGCGGTCACCATCGGCGTAGCCGCCCACGAATCCCACCACCAGTGGGATGGTGGCCAGTACACAGGGGGAAGCAGAAGAGAGCACCCCGGCCAGAAAGACGGTTCCGAAGGCCAGGATCGGATAGAGGGCGACAATCTGCTCGATGTTATCCAGGAAGGTCATTTGAGGCCGGCCGCCTTCAGTTCCTTGACGATATCAGCCTTGTCCAGGAAGCCGGTGTGACGCTTGACCTCTTTGCCTTGGACATTGAAGAAAATCTGCGTTGGAATCATCTGGACGCGAAACTTCTGGGCAGCTGGCTGATCATCATGCACATCAATGAACAGGACGTTTGCCTTGCCCTGATACTCCTTAGACAGACCTTCCAGAATCGGCGCCATCTTCTTGCAGGGTATGCAGGTGCGGGCTCCCAAGTCGATGACCATCGGTTTGCCGGAGTTAAGGGCCTGGTTGATGGAAATTGCCGAGGCCGAGGGAAGTTCTGCATTGGCGAATGCGGCGCTTACAGCCAATAGGACAGCAGAAAAAATCAGCTTCATGCGAGCATCCTCCTGATCTCTTCGGTCGAGACGACCTTGCCGGAAAACTTCACCTGACCGTCGATCACCAATGCCGGCGTGCTCATTACGCCATATTTCATGATGGACGGGATATCCTCGACCTTGACAATTTCTGCTTCCGTACCGCTTGCTTCAACAGCCTTCTTCGTGTTTTCATAGAGCGTCTTACACTTGGCACAACCGGTTCCGAGTACCTCGATTCGCATGGTAAAACCTCCTGTAGTTATAAAATAGCGTTGAACAGATAGCCGACGACAATGATGGCCGTAGCCACGATGCCGAAGAAGGTCAGCAACAGACGCATTTTGAGCACCTGTTTGAGGATGATTGCTTCAGGCAACGACAGTGCCGTCACCGCCATCATGAAGGCCAGTACCGTACCAATCGCCATACCCTTTTCCATCAAAGCCTGCACGATGGGGATGATGCCGGCGGCGTTTGAATACAGTGGAACGCCGATTACGACCGCCAGTGGCACGGCAAAGAAGTTGTCTCGCCCGGCGTATTTGAGCAAGAAATCAGCCGGGGCATAGCCATGGATGAAGGCACCCAGTCCGACACCGACGACCACGTAGGGCCAGATTTTTTTCAACAGGCCAAGGGTGTACTCGCGGGCGTACTCCAGCCGTTCGCGGAAATTCTGATCCTGGATTTCTGCCGCACCGACCTTGATTTCCCAGACATAATCCTGGACGTACTTTTCCATCTTCAGTTTACCGATGACAATGCCGGCAACGATGGCCACCAGGAGGCCGGTGCCGACGTAGATCAGGGCGATCTTCCATCCGAACAGGCCCCAGAGCATGATCAGGGCTATTTCGTTTACCATCGGCGATGAGATCAGGAAGGAGAATGTCACCCCCAGCGGGATGCCGGATTCGACAAAGCCGATGAAAAGCGGCACCGCCGAGCAGGAACAGAAGGGGGTGACGATCCCCAGCAATGCAGCCAAGACATTGCCGATGTACTCGCGGTTGTGGGCCAGGATACGGCGGGTACGTTCCGGCGAGAAGTAGGAGCGGATGACTGCTACGATAAAGATGATCGTGGTCAGCAGCAGGAATATCTTGAGGGTGTCGTAGATGAAGAAATCGAGTGCCTCGCCGGCGCGTGAACCGGGGAGCAAGCCTAACTGCGAAAAAACAATGTAGTCGGCAAACTGCTTAAGCATTTCGGGACCCCTTAAGGGCATCAGAACGCCGGTCGGTTTCGCGGCGGAGCAGGTCGGCTGCCAGGTCTACGATGGTGAATACTTCCGGATGTTTGACCGCATAGTAGATTTTGACACCATCCTTGCGCCGGGAGAGGATGCCATGATTCTGCATATAACTGAGATGGCGGGATGTGTTGGATTGCTCCTCGTCAATGGCTGGAAATATCTCGCAGACACAGCGTTCGCCGTCGCGCAGGAAATCAACGATCTTCAGGCGGGTCGGCTGGGCCAGCGATTTGAGGACATCGGCCAGGTAGTGTGTGGCACTGTACAGGGGGAACCTCCAGTACTATATGAGCATGCAATCATATAATACTGAAAGCCGCGTCCGGTCAAGTACTAAAATAATACCCGGTGCTTCAGTCAGGCCTGCTCTCCCCGCTTGGGGACTATCTGCACTGATTCGCAGATCAGGCAGGTCGTGGCTATCTCGGGGCTATCCCGGATGCCGTCACGATGTGCGCGGTAGTGGTTGAAAAGCTTCAGTGCCGTATCCCTGTCAAGAGTTTCCATTATCTACCTCCCTGTGTTGAATCCGTCCTGGTGCAACTTTGTTGCCGGAACGGTCATTGATGGCATGACAGTTGCGGTAAGTTTCAGCATGGGGTATACAAAAAAGGTCAAAGGGAGGTGATTTCAATGGGCATGCGGAGCACGTTGCTATTATTGTTGGTATTTTTAGGGCTTGCGTCGCCGGCGGCTTCTGCCGAAAAAATAACCATTGCGGCTGCGGCTGACCTGAAATTCGCCATGGACGAGATTATTACCGGCTTCAAGAAGAGCCAGCCCGGCCAGGAAGTAGAGGTTATTTATGGTTCTTCCGGCAAGTTCCACACCCAGATCCAACAGGGTGCTCCCTATGATCTGTTCTTTTCCGCTGATATTGCCTATCCCCGGGAACTTGCCAGGAACGGCTTGGCGGCTTCAGAGGTCAAGCCCTACGCCGTTGGCCGGATTGTGCTCTGGAGCAACAGCATGGATGCCGCGAAAATGACCATGGAAAGCCTGAATGATTCCAAAATTATCCGCATCGCCATTGCCAACCCCAAGCATGCCCCTTACGGCAAGCGGGCCGAAGAAGCGCTCAGGGCCTCGGGACTGTGGGACAAGCTGCAGCCAAAACTGGTGTTTGGCGAAAATATCGCCCAAACCACCCAGTTCGTGCAGACCGGTAACGCCCAAGTGGGTATCATCGCCTTGGCGCTGGCGCTTAATCCTGAGCTAGCGAAAAAAGGTGGTTACTATTTGATACCTGACAAACTCCACAAACCGCTGGAGCAGGGGTATGTCATCACCAAGCGCGCGGAGGGCAGCGCGCTGGCCAAAAAATTTGCTGACTACATGGCCACCAAACCAGCCCGGGCCGTCATGACAAAATACGGCTTTATACTCCCCCCGGAGAGGCGCGCGAGCAATGCTGTTGAACGGTAGCGATATTCAGGCCATTTGGCTCACTATCAAGCTGGCATCCGTGGTCACGGTCATCCTGTTGTTGTTGGGGACCCCCATCGCCTGGTGGCTGGCACGATCCAAAACATGGTGGAAAGGGCCGATTGGCGCGGTGGTGGCGCTGCCGCTGGTGCTGCCGCCGTCGGTGCTGGGCTTCTACCTGTTGCTGGCCATGGGCCCCAACGGACCGGTGGGCCAGCTGACCCGCACCCTGGGGATCGGCCCGTTGCCGTTCACCTTCTGGGGGCTGGTGGTCGCCTCGGTCTTCTACTCGCTGCCCTTCATGGTGCAGCCGCTGCAGAACGCCTTTGAGGCGATCGGCGACCGCCCCCTGGAAGTCGCCGCCACACTGGGGGCCTCGCCACTGGATGCGTTCTTCTCGGTTGCTTTGCCTCTGGCGCGCCCCGGCTTCCTGACCGCCTCGATCCTGACCTTTGCCCATACGGTGGGTGAATTCGGCGTGGTGCTGATGATTGGCGGCAACATCCCCGGAGTGTCGCGAGTCGCCTCGGTTCAGATCTACGACCATGTTGAGGCAATGGAGTACTCTCAGGCTCACCGTATGGCAGCTGTTATGCTGATCTTCTCATTCATCGTGCTTCTAGTGCTCTATGTATGGCGTCCGAATACCCGCACTATGATTCGGAGAGGATGACGTGCATCTTTTCATGAAGGTACAGAAAAAGTTCGACGCTTTTGCCCTTACAGCTGATATTTCCGTGACAGGTGATCGCATCGGCATTTTCGGAGCTTCCGGTAGTGGCAAATCAACCTTGGTGAGCATGCTGGCGGGGCTCGTGAAACCTGACCGTGGTGAAATAATTCTGGATGGAGACTGTCTCTTCAGTAGCGCCAAAGGAATCAACCATCGCCCCGACCATCGGCGCATTGCCATGGTCTTCCAGCAACACGGACTGTTTCAGCATTTGAGTGTAAAAAACAATCTGCTCTACGGTCACAAGCGTTGTGCTGCTGAAAATCGCAAGATAGATTTTACAAATTTGATAGCTGTGTTGGAAATAAATCACCTATTAGAGCGTGGGGTAGATAACCTTTCCGGAGGTGAAAAACAGCGGATAGCCATTGGCCGGGCAGTTTTATCCAACCCACGCCTGCTGCTGATGGACGAGCCGCTCTCGGCACTGGACGATACCCTGCGCTTCCAGATCATTCCCTATCTGAAGAGCGTCAGCGAGCAATTCGGCATCCCGTACCTGTTCATCTCCCACTCGCTGGTCGAGATGCGGCTGATGACCGATGTAACGCTGGTTTTTGAAAAAGGCAGCATGGTGGAGCAGAGCAGCAGCGAACAGCTGGCCCGTAACCGCATGGGGCAAAGCCCCGTCGGCTACATCAACCTGCTGAAACTGGGCCGCCCGTCTCCCTCGGCCGGTCTGTTTGCCTATCCCTGGGGCGGTTCACGGCTGCTGCTTTCGGCCGACTCGGACCGTGACGAGTCCATGTCCGAGCTGTCTTCCAAGGACATCATGCTCTTCAAGCAGCATCCCGAAGCGATCAGCGCCCGCAACCTCCTGCCCTGCACCGTGCGCTCGCTGTTCAGCTCGGGCAGGAAGATCGGCGTGGAGCTGGAGTGTGCCGGCAACATCCTGATTGCAGAGGTGGTCCAGGATGCCATCACCGAATTGAGTATTACTCCGGGCAGCACTGTTTATGCCGCAATCAAGGCTTCGGCCTTTCGCATGCTTCCCGATTGACTATTTTTTCAGCAGTTGCTTTCATTGCGCGCTCTCCGCCTATCGTTTCAGACCCCCCACATCTGCTCACATTATCATCGTAATTACACAACTTCATGTTTTTATTGTGTTTATAGTTGTTGGCACGGCTAATGCTATAATCACAAAGCAGAACCTGTATCGAAATACAGTTGAATATGTTCATCAGGCAATGGCGCCTCCGAAAAAACGGGGGCGCTATTTTATTTACTACAAATCACACAGGCTCACAGATTGGTGAGCGAAAGGAGCAACACAATGAGACAGATCGCAATTTACGGCAAGGGCGGCATCGGCAAATCAACCACAACCCAGAATCTGGTGGCCGGCCTGGCAGCAATGGGCAAAAAGATCATGATCGTCGGCTGTGACCCCAAGGCCGATTCCACCCGCCTGATCCTGCATGCCAAGGCCCAGAACACGGTCATGGACCTGGTGCGCGAACTGGGAACAGTCGAGGACTTGGAGATCGAGAATGTCATGAAGGTCGGTTACGGCGGCGTCAAGTGTGTCGAGTCCGGCGGTCCTGAGCCGGGTGTCGGTTGCGCCGGTCGTGGTGTCATCACCGCCATCAACTTTCTCGAAGAAAACGGCGCCTATACGCCTGATCTGGATTACGTTTTCTATGATGTCCTGGGCGACGTCGTCTGTGGCGGGTTTGCCATGCCGATCCGCGAAGGGAAGGCCGAGGAAATCTACATCGTTTGTTCCGGCGAGATGATGGCCATGTATGCGGCCAACAACATTTCCAAGGGTATTCTCAAATATGCCACCTCCGGCAAGTGCCGTCTGGCAGGACTGATCTGCAATGCCCGCAAAACCGACAAGGAGTTTGAACTGGTCACGGCCCTGGCCGAAAAGCTCGGTACCCAGATGATACATTTCGTACCCCGCGACAACCAGGTGCAGCGGGCAGAGATGCGCCGCATGACCGTCATCGAATACTCCCCGGAGCATCCCCAGGCCCAGGAATATCGGACCCTGGCCCAGAAGATCAACGACAACAAGTTGCTGGTCGTTCCGACTCCGCTGGAGATGGAAGAGCTGGAAGAGCTGCTCATGGAGTTCGGCATCATGGAAGCGGAAGATGAGAGCGTGGTAGGTGTTGTGGAAGCAGCAACAGCTTAGGTTGGTTGTAGGGGCGCTGCTTGCCGCGCCCGCCTTTTCTGAACAACGGCGCGGCAAAATCAGGGCGCAGCAAGCGGGGCCCCTACACGTACATATTTACAAGGAGACATCCCATGACAAACAAGATACGAAAAATTGAAGGCATAACCAAAGAATCGACCCAGGCCATGATCGACGATGCTCTGTCGGTCTACCCCGAGAAGGCCAGAAAGAAGCGTACTCCTCATCTTGGAGTCAATGACCAGGCATCCGGTGCTGCCTGCGTCAAATCCAACAAGAAGACCGTTCCGGGCGTGATGAGTGCTCGCGGCTGTGCCTATGCAGGCGCCAAGGGGGTTGTCTGGGGGCCGATCCGCGACATGGTGCATGTTTCCCACGGCCCGGTCGGCTGCGGCTGGTACTCCTGGGGGACACGCCGCAACATGATGAGCGGCATCACCGGCGTTACCAGCTTTCCGATGCAGTTCACCTCCGATTTCCAGGAAAAGGACATCGTTTACGGCGGCGACAAGAAACTCAAAATCCTGCTGGCAGAAGCTCATGATCTGTTCCCGCTGGCCAAGGGCATCTCGGTCCTGTCCGAATGCCCGGTCGGTCTGATCGGCGACGACATCAACTCTGTGGCCAAGGCCTCCGCCAAGGAGCTCGATATTCCGATCATCCCCTGCAACTGCGAGGGGTTTCGCGGGGTATCCCAGTCGCTGGGGCACCATATTTCCAACGACACCATTCGCGACTATATTATCGGCACCCGCGAGTTTGCCGAACCCTCCAGCCCATACGATATCTCTTTGATCGGCGAATACAACATCGGTGGCGACGCTTGGTCAACGAAGCCGCTCTTGGAAGAGTGCGGTTTCAACGTCAAGTCCGTCTGGACCGGTGACGGCGAGCTGGAAAAGATCGCCGCAACCCACACGGTCAAGCTCAACGTCATCCACTGCTACCGCTCCATGAACTACATGTGCAAGGTCATGGAAGAGAAGTACGGTATCCCCTGGATAGAGCTCAACTTCTTCGGCCCGACCAAGATTCGCCAGAGCCTCAGGGCGCTTGCCGAGCTGTTCGACGATACCATCAAGGCGAAGGTAGAGGCGATTATTGCCAAGTATGACCCGATCATGCAGGCGATTGTCGATGAATACAAACCGCGTCTGGACAAAAAGAAGGTTATGCTGCTGGTGGGTGGTCTCCGCCCGCGCCACACCATCGGCGCTTATGAAGATCTGGGGATGGATTGCGTCGGTGCCGGTTACGAGTTTGCCCACAACGACGACTACGACCGTACCGCCCCTGAAATGCCCGATGCTACGGTAGTCTTTGATGACCCGTCCGAATATGAATTCGAAAAGTTTGCCGACGCGCTGAAACCGGACCTGATCGGTTCCGGCATCAAGGAAAAATATGTCTTTCAGAAGATGGGTATCCCGTTCCGCCAGATGCACAGCTGGGACTACTCCGGTCCGTATCACGGCTACCTGGGTTTTGAAACTTTTGCCAGGGATGTGGATATGGCGATAAACAGCCCGACCTGGAAACTGGTTAAGGCGCCGTACTAGGATTAACCACCCCCCAACCCCCTCCTGAATCAGGAGGGGAAGCCAGAATAAAATCCCCCTCCTATTTCGCTTAGAAGCGCCTACTTCTGGTAGGAGGGGCTAGGGGTGGTAAAGATTTAGATCTTGAAACAAAACTATCCGGCTGTGCGACGGATGAGTCGTCAGTCGATAAAGGAGTAAATCATGTCAAACTTACTGGGACTTGAAGTCAAAAAGATCGTCGAGACCACGCCGGAAGAGGTGGAGCGGGTCAAAGAGTGGATCAATACCGAAGAATATAAAGAGAAGAACTTCGCCCGCCAGGCGCTGGTAATCAACCCGGT
>JBBQXT010000117.1:0-8957 GCA_038209415.1 Geobacterales bacterium | reverse complement strand
TCAGTGTCGAGAGCGGATCATGGTGAACGGATTCAGTCAATCCCGTCTCTGGCGGTTCAATCAGTTCCGCCACTTCTTCTGAAAGCTCCTCGTCATAGACGATATCGGATTCAGACAGTTCGAAGATTTCTTCCTCTTCAGTGCCGTCTTCTACAGCCTTTTCTTCAAAAGTCACGGCATCGACCGTTGCAGCGCTAACTGCCGGCCCGGACAGGCCGCCCTGCTGAAGGGTTTCCATCTGAAGCTTGCTCTGTACGTCATCGGGCCTGAAGTCCAGCACGGTGCTGTAGGTCCGGACAGCGGCTGACGCGTCGCCAGCCTCAATATACAGACCGGCCAGCATTTTCTGTGCTTCCGCGTCTTCAGGCATGGCCGCCGTCACCTGTTCCAGAATGGCGCGACATTCATCACGGAGGTTACTGGCGTTGCAGGCCATGGCCAGCGCCCTTTGCCCGGCCAGATAACCGGGATGTCTGGCAACACCGTGGCGGGCCGCATGAAGTGCGTCAGCCACCAGCCCGACCTTGAGATAGGTTTCTGACAATCGTGCAAAACAGAAGGAATCGGGTTCTCTTGCCAAGCGCTCGTCGAGCGACTTTATTTCAGACCAGAATGAAGCATCCTTCTTTTTCATGATTACACCTCCAGCCCGCCTAGGGTAAGCAACTCTTCAGGTAAAAGCTGTTCAACTGCATGATTTCCAATCCCATGGTTACAGATAAAACTGATGGCACCGTCCCTGTTTTTCTTGTCCGTAACGATCGCTTTCAGCAGCTTGAGGCGTTCAGCCGCCGGTGGCTGTGTCCGCAGACCGAAACGAGTAATCAGGGTCATGACCCGCTCAACATCAGCTTCACTGCAGTGTCCCAGACCGGCCGAAATCCGGACTGCCAGCGCCATGCCGATAGCAACCGCCTCGCCATGCACCAGCTCTCGATATCCAGCCAGTGTCTCGAAGGCATGTCCCAAGGTATGGCCGTAGTTCAGGACGGCACGCAGTCCGGACTCTTTCTCATCAAGCTCCACCACCTGCGCCTTGATCTCGCAACAGCGGCGGATTACATATGCCAGGCAGCCCGGATCATTGGATAGTATGGCTCCGGCATGCTTTTCAAGATATTCAAAGAAAGGCAGATCAAGGGCAACACCGTATTTGACAACCTCGGCCAGACCGGCACGGAATTCCCGTTCAGGCAGAGTCGCCAGGGTCTCCACATCGATCAGAACCAGACGCGGCTGGTAGAATGCCCCGATCAGATTTTTGCCGCGCGGGTGGTCGATGGCGGTCTTGCCGCCGACACTGCTGTCCACCTGAGCCAACAGTGTCGTCGGGACCTGAACAAAGGGAATGCCGCGCAGATAGGTCGCTGCGGCAAAACCGGCCAGATCCCCGACAACGCCGCCACCCAGGGCCACGATAAAAGATTTCCTGTCAAGTCCGGCCTCGATCAGTGTGTCATAGACGCCGGAAAGGGTCGCAGCGTTCTTGTATTCCTCACCGTCAGGAATTTCAATCACGGTGACAGCGCACCCTGCTTCGGTCAGAGAGCGGCACACACTATCGCCATAGATCGCACGGACCGTTGGATTAGTGATGACTGCCGCACGCGAACTCAGCCCTGCGGCGGCGCAACGCTGACCGAGAGCCGTCAGCAAGCCTCTGCCGATCAGGATCTCGTAGCTGTTTTCTGCAAGGTTTACGGTCAGGGCGCTCACGCGCGTAATTCCTCCACAAACCTTAGAATTTCTGCCGCCACATCTTCCACGGATTTCCCATCCGTGTCAATTCTAATATCAGCATCGGCATAAAATTGTTTACGATCATCCATCAGCAATTTCACACTGTTTGCTCCATCGCTCCCCGCAAACAGCGGACGGTCGGCAGCGCCATGAAGCCTTCGCAGCACCTGCGGCAACGATACGACCAGATTGACCACGATCCCGCGGCTGCGCATCAGGCTGCGATTCTCATCTGAAACAACAACCCCGCCGCCGGTGGCAATCACCGAGCAAGCGCCGCCGAGTGCCCGTTCGAGGCAGGTGCTCTCCAGGCTGCGAAAGGCCTGTTCACCGTCCTGTGCAAAGATATCATTGATTGAACGGCCGGCGGCTGTAACAATTTCCGCATCCAGGTCTACAAAGGGGCATGCCAGACGTTTGGACAGAACCCGACCGACACTGCTCTTGCCGCTGCCCATGAACCCGGTCAGGACCAGGGGGCGTTCAAGCATGGCGTACCTGTTGACAATA
The DNA here is from genome assembly GCA_038209415.1 of Geobacterales bacterium. GTDB lineage: Bacteria > Desulfobacterota > Desulfuromonadia > Geobacterales > Pseudopelobacteraceae > CAIPTY01. The sequence continues at coordinate 6,707 of JBBQXT010000117.1, read as the reverse complement.
TCCGCTATAATTACGGCGGGTCTCGATCAGGGAATCGCCACCGAACTTGTCCAGGAAGGCCGCTGTAATCTCTATGGCTACGACCGCCTCGGCCACGACCAGCGCTGCCGGCACGGCACAGGTATCGGAACGCTCCACCGTCGCCTCAAACGGTTCGTGTGTCCGCATATCCACCGAGCGCAGCGGTTTGTAGAGGGTCGGAATCGGCTTCATGGCAGCGCGCAGCATGATCGGTTCGCCATTGGACATCCCTCCTTCAATTCCGCCGGCATTATTGCTGGTCCGGTAATAGGCCGTCTTCGCATCTGTATCCGATTGGGCAGCAGCATAATAAATCTCGTCATGCACCAGGGAACCGGGGCGATCAGCAACAGCGAAGCCCAGGCCCACCTCGACCCCCTTGATCGCCTGGATACTCATCAGCGCCATCGCCAGGCGGGCATCCAGCTTGCGATCCCAATGAGTATAGCTCCCCAGACCCGGCGGGCAGCCGATCACCTGCACCTCGACAAGCCCGCCCAGGGTATCCCCGGAAGTCTTGGCGGCATCAATGGCTTTCTTCATCGGTTCATCGGCCGACCGGTCGCAGCAGAACAGTTCAGATCCGGCGGCAATCCGCCAGAGTTCCACAAAAGACAGGCGGGGAACTGGCGCCACAACCCCTCCAATCCCGGTCACAAACCCGCCCACACGAATGCCGAATTCAGCCAGAAACTGTTTCGCCACCGCACCGACAGCCACGCGTACCGCCGTCTCACGGGCGCTGGAACGCTCCAGCACATTGCGCACATCGGCATGATCATATTTCAAGGCGCCGGTCAGGTCGGCATGTCCCGGTCTGGGCCGGGTTATTGTTATGGATTCATCCCGGAATTCAGGCAGCGGCGACATCTTTTCACTCCAGTTTTCCCAGTCGCGATTTCGCACCACCAGCGTCAGAGGAGAACCGAGCGTCGTGCCCCAGCGAACCCCGGACAGGATTTCCACGGTATCGGTCTCGATCTTCATCCGGCCGCCGCGGCCGTAGCCCTGCTGCCTGCGGGCCAGATCCCGGTTGATGCCGTCGGCACTAATCGGAAAACCGGCCGGCAGCCCCTCGATAATCGCAGTCAATTGCGGCCCGTGGGATTCACCCGCGGTAAGATAGCGAAGTACACTCACAAAAACAGCCCTCCCTGACGATGTAAATGGCCGTTAAATTAACATTGATGCGGTTTACGAGCAAGGCAAAAACCACCGGGCAGACAAGGGACAGGCAAGACGGTCACGGCAAGGCCGTAACCGTGTCCACCAACCAGCTGCAACCGTACAGCTGCAGTTGTACCGCCCGGTAAGCGCTGCTCTGTTGTTTCAGGCAGATCATAAAGGTAAATGTTCTGGGAGTTTTTTGTCACTGACGACCTTGGGCCTGATCAGAAAGTGGGCAAACCTGAACTGAAGTGAACTCGACGGTCCTGTGCCTGTCAAAAGGAGCTACGCGAATTGAGGGTAGTTACAAAGTTTCAACATTTTTGCATCGTTGGACGTACCTTCAACTTCACCGATACATATTTCCGATGGGAGAAATTCGCGCAGTTTTTTCCGGGATGAGCTGGATTGTGCGGGGAATGTCGTCGAGCAAGTGCCGCTGGTACAGGTGATACCAAGCGGATTAGTACCGGATGGGTCACTGGTTACGTTACCACCTCCGCTACCGGTCAGCGAAACGTTAAGGGTAGCAGTATCAGGAGGTATAACAACACCTGCGCTGTTGTTATACTTGTTGCTTTCCTGCACCAGACCTGCTTCATCCATGATCGCCACAACCGTATAAGCCGCTACCGGCAGCGACGTCACATCCAGTGTATAGGTGTAATCAACACTTTCAAAACGAGCCAAAGCAGCCACCGGAATAGTCGTCAGAACCTGGCCGGTTAAACTTTCCAATCGCAGGGTCAATGTACTGGCTGGACTGGCGGTGCCGCCGATGTTGACCACCGGTACCGTCAGCAGATACTTCTTTGTGCCGGATTTTTCCCAGCGAATGCCTTGCAGGTAATAATCAGGCGACGCCAGTTTACTGCTGGTGATGTTGTTGGCACGATTCAAGGTATCGATCAAGCTGTTCGGATCAATGACGGCATAGACGGTAATCGGTGTTGCCCCGGCCGGGATTGTCCAAGCAGCGGATACATTCGTAGTGTCGCCCGGCGTGAAGTGGTCGCCAATGGTGGCAAAACCGATCAGCGTGCCACCGCTGGCCGGGTCACCGTTGTAGAAGTTGACCGCTATATTTTGGGAAACCTTGTCTCCCAGGTTCTGTGCCGTTACGCTAAATGTCACACTGCTTCCGGGAGCGGCATTAGGCGGATCTGCCGTCAGACTGCCCGCAACAAGCGCCAGGTCGATACCCATGCTGTGTTTGAGCATGTACAGGGAGGTAAGCGCACCTGTGGTGGGGGTGCCATCCGGGTTGATCAACAGTTTGCGGTTGAACACGGAAACGATCGTCTCATTACCAAGAAATGCGATTGAAGGACGCATCTCGGTTTCCGGGTCGGATGTCAACTGTTTCGGCGCACCCCACAGGTTGAAGATTGGATCAAATATGAGAGCGTACAGATCGGAGGTGCTCCCTTCCGAAGTGCCGGCATAGATAATCGCCACCTTGCCATCAGTGGCAGTGGCCAGCTTGTAATCGGCCAGCGTACTGGAATAGCTTCGTTCGCTACGGATGACGGTTCTGTTGGCAAAGTTAAAGTTGACCACACTGGAAAGCTCGTTCCCTTTTACCCAGGTCAGGACAACATCGTTGGTGGGATCAAGCGCCAGTTGGGGATTGTCGTCGATAATGGTATCGATAGTCAGGCGGGTCAACCCACCCCATGCAGCGCCGGAATAGGTCAGGCGGTAAAGCTCCAGGTCTTCGATGGTACTTAAATCGTCATCCGTATCCAGCGCCAGGACCACGTTGGCGGTCGTACCATCATAAACCACCGTATAGCGTTTGATACTGTTGGGGATAACGGCGGCTACCTGTGATGGACTCCAGGATGCGCCATTGTACAGGGAATAATAGAGATTGTTTGGCTTGGATGCGCTACCGGACAGGTCATTCTGACTGTTGCCGATCCAGGTCAGCATCAGGTTGTTTTTTGATGTACCGGCCAGTTTGGGGGTGCGGTCAAGGGTAGCGTTATCAGTCAACCGAACAGCATTGCCCCAGATCTTTGCAACCGGATCGTAGATAGCAGCGGTAATCTCCAGCTGCGCAAACATTTCATCAAGGGTGGCGCTGTCTGCCAGTGCGGTTTTGGCATCCTCCCAGGCAGCCACGATGGTGCCGTCGGCAAATGTCAGTGATACCGGGCTAAAATCGGCTGTGCCATTATCGGCAACAGCAACAGGCGTGCTCCAGGTGGCTCCATCGTAGCTTTGATGCATAAGCATGGTGCGATTGGCCGAGTTGCGTGACGAGTTGTCCTTCAGCCAGAGCAAATTGACGTTGCTGCCAGCGGATGAGAGAGAAGCTGCCGACACGGGGAAGGTGGCGGTAACAATGGGTTCTGTGGTCACGCTGTAAGATTGCCCGGCTGTGGCGTACTGTTTGACGGTATAGCCGGCTGCGCTTTTGAGTGAGGTTGGTTTGGGCGCAGCCAGGTAGTCCCTGGGGATAAGTTGCGGTGCTACAGGGGAGGAAACCGGCGCAGAAAGGAGTCCCGGCATTGCCGATGCACTTTTTGTAGATGACTTGCCGGAAGAGTCCAGTCAATATCCACACCACCTTTTCCAGTGCCTTCAACACCTGCCACGTCATTAACTCCTGCTCCAAGAGTCAAGGCAAGATAAGGGTTGGTTGCCATGTCTCCGGCAAGCCGCAGATTGCTCAGCTCATTTATATTCAGCATGGCGTCGAATTCCAGACCAAATGCGCCCTCGACATACCAGGGCAAAGGTACCGGTGGCGGCAATATGCTCTGATACGTCACGCCAAATTCCCCGGCCCCGGCGATCACGGAAAATCCCTCCACAGAATCCCATCCGTTTGATGATGTGCCACAGCTTGAGGAATTGAATGTGGCTTCAACCGACGCGGCAGGAAAAAGAGAAAGCTCAAACCCTGCAATCTTGGCACTCGGAAATTTGCGGCGGTCAAATTTACTGTTGATCAGCTTTGTCAGGTTCTTCAGGCCATTCGGGTTTTTACGACGGGTAAATTCATTTTTGTAGATCGATGAGTAATCGGAGTTTTTCATAAGGGAAAGGTTGTAGGACAGTTTGCCGTCACTGCCGGAAAACTCGAAATCAAATTCAGGAACAAATTGTAGCGCGGTGGCAGCGCTCCCCAGAATCGGCATGGTGGCATAATTGCCGATAGTCTGGCTCAGCAAGTCCTTGGTGATGGTGCTGTTATTTTTGTATGTGAAGCTGGAGCCATTCACGCCGGATCTGTTCTCTACCGAAAGATTGTTGGTCAGGATCGGGATGGTCGGGTCCACCGGCAGAGCCTTGGTTACAATAAAATCAGCTTTTTTTGCAGGTGATTGGCTGCCGTCGCCGGCAATGGCCACCGCTTGCAGGGTTGCGCACGAGTCTAATTCGCTGCCCACGTTCAGAGAGTAGCTGGTCGTATCACTGGATGTCACCACATCATAGCTGCCACGGGATGTTATAAATCGCACTTTCCCCGGCGTTGTGCCGTTCCAGTTCACCTGGGCCGTAAAGGTGACGTTGAAACCAACCCCCGGCAGGAAATAATAGGGCTTGCCGTTCGAATAGGATGATGTGACCGAGACAACCCGCAGGCCGGTGCTTGAGGGGTTAAGATACACGCTCTTCCGGATTGTTTGCAGTGGACTGGGGCAGACTCCCACCCGCCAGGTATCGTAACCGCTTTTGGAAGTCACCATGTCTTGCAGACCACCGGCCAGATCGCTGGCCAGATAATTGCCGCCGGCATCGGTAATAAAAGGGCTGCTTGTGCCTACCATGACAGAGGCGCCGGCAATGGGCAGGCCATTGGCCCCATCGGTAACCTGTCCCGACAGTGTAGCACCGCCCACTCCGCAAGCGGAGCCAGCAAGGGTGGCAACAAGGATTCCCTGGCTGGTGGGTACCGTCAGGGTGGCGGACTTGCTACCGCAGGTTGCAGGAATAAAGTTGACGGTGATGGAACAAACCCCATTTTTGTTCAATGTTTGGCCGACACAGGAGTCCCCCAGGCTGAAATCTGCAGGGTTTGCGCCGGTAAGCGTGGCTGCGCCAACCGTGACCGCCGACGGCAGGCCGTTACTAACCGTCACATTTTTGGATGCACTGCTGCCCGGCCAGGTCACCGGGATTGCCAAGGCAGAAGGCAAAATATTCAAATAACCCAATGCCCCATACTGTCCGCCACGCACGCACCGGACATAGTAGCCATTGCTCTTACCGCTGCCGTAGACGCCGCCACCGTCGAAGTACACGACCCACGCGCTGTTCGGACCGCTCGCGTATGTGGTAGACGACCAATAATAGGACGCAACTACGTTTGGAAAGTATGTTGAATCAATCGCCGGAGCATATCGCGTATCATCAACCAGGGATTCCAGCTCCTTGACATTTGGCAAACGCCAGTCATTCTGGCCTCCCAGGGAGAGCCCCTTGCAGTAGTTCAGGGCGTCCCCCCAGGCCATGGCGCCCCCCTCCCCCTGCTGCCAGACCAACCCAGTCACTGTTATCCGTAACCGTGCCGTTGCCATTACCTGTCAAAGTGGCCGCAGTGGCCTGCCCTCCCCCCCCTGCTAGCTGTATCAGCAACAGGACACCGTATATTCTTGCCATGCTCATGAATCGCTCCTTTCGAGCCGGAATATTTCTTGTCTGAACCGGGATTAGCTGGTCTGAACTTGTCTGAACCGGGATTTTCAGGATTCAGGGATTAACTGGATTAAAATCCTGCCAATCCAATAATCCATCGAATCCAGGTCCAGACATTCCTTTAATCCTATAAGTCCCGGTTTAGACATTCCGTAATTCTCAATTGCCTCTTTATATGTTACCGTAAGCATACTTAAATTCAGGGAGGCACATTCACATGCAACTTCACAAAGCACAATTGGAACAGTTTGTTCACGACCTGCCAGATCTGGTTGATTCCGATGAGGTCATGTACCGCCTCTACCTGATGCAGAAAATTGAAGCAGGCGAACGCGATATCCGCCAAGGTAAAACGCTTTCACATCAAGAAGTCTGCGCACGACTGGCTACCCGATGCACCAACTGACCTGGAGTGAAAAAGCAGCATCCGATCTGGAAGATATCCACGACTACATCGCTTTGGATTCCTCGTTTTACGCCTCTCTTCAGATTGACCGTATTGTTCGTTCCGTGGAACGGCTTACGAATCATCCCCGTTCTGGGCGTTCCTTACCAGAGTTCCCCAACCTGCCCTACCGGGAAATAATCTGCGGCGCTTACCGGGTCATCTATCACATTGACGAAGAAAACAACCGGATCGACATTGTTACCATTGCCCACACAGCCCGCCTCGTGTCTCGTATTATTGAGCCGTAACATTCTGTCTGAACCAGGATTATCTTTAATCTGACGAATCCCGGTTCAGACTTTCCTCAGCCTTTTAAACTCCAGACTCCGCCCGCCAAAATTGATCAGCAGGCCGGTCGAAAGCCGGAACGCCTCCAGATAATTCAGCGCCTGTGCCAGATGCACATCCTCAAGCTTCACCA
>JBBQXT010000116.1:0-8998 GCA_038209415.1 Geobacterales bacterium | reverse complement strand
TGAGCACGTTCTCCGAGTTCCGCTTCACCCGCTCGCGGTCGGCGGGATGCAGCCCGGCCAGGAAAATGCTGAAATCCACCCGTGCATCGGACGGCAGTCCAAAATGGCGCTTGGTTCGCTCCGACCAGATCAGCTCGCCCGTTGACGGATGGAAATCGAACGTGCCGATATCCGTAGATTCGATGGCCAGCCGCAGGAGTTCTTCACTGTCCTTTAGCACCTTTTCCATCCGCTTGCGCTCAGTGGTATCTTTGAAGGTAAGGACCGCGCCGACAATCCCCTCATCAGAAAACATCGGCCTGCTGGTAAATTCGACCGAAAAACCCGATCCGTCCTTTCTCCAGTACACCTCTTCTCCGGAACGAATGACACCGTCCTTGTAAGCCGCATAAATCGGACATTCCTCCGCAGGATACAACAAACCGTCGGACCTGACACAATGCCACATCGAATGGCCATTTCTCCCGACAAGTTTGTTGGCCTCATATCCCAGCATGGCGGCAGCGGAGGCGTTGACAAAGGTAACGTTTCCTTCCAGGTCCAATCCGATAATCCCTTCTCCGGCGGACGCCAGGATAAGCTCGTTTTGCATGCTGATTTTCTTAAACTTATCTTCCATCTGCTTGCGCTCGGTTACGTCGCTGATCAGATTCAGAACGAGAACACCGTTGATGGTTTCGATAAAATTCAGGCTGATTTCCAGAGGGAACTCACATCCGTCCCGGCGGCGTCCGGCTAGATCAAGGTGCTTGCCCATCGGCCCGGCCCAGGCCGCATCGAAGTAATGCGCAACATGCTTTTCATGGACTTTGCGGAAGCGTTCGGGAATGAGAACTGAAAGAGGCTTGCCGATTAGCTCCTGCTTTGGATAGTCGAACATCTTCTCGGCAGAGGTATTAACCAGCAGAATGGTCCCGGAGTTATCGATGATGACGACCCCTTCGGCGAGCGCCTCCAGAAGGGTGCGTACCGTGACATCTCCCTGGAAAAGCCCGGAGGTAAAATCCAATTGCCGCTTGATTCTCGATTCCTGCTCCTGGCGTTCTTTTTCCAGAGCGGGGTCGGAGACGAAAGGGGCGGACATGATGTTATTGTCTTTTTTCATGACAGTACCTCGGTGCCATCGAATCTTATGTCGTAGGGTCGCGGCTTCAAGTTGAGATTCTGTTTTCAGATAGAGTGAAGTAGAAAGTTGCTCCCTTGCCCGGCTCCCCCTCGGCCCATATCTTGCCGCCGTGATGCCGGATGATCCGTTCAACCGTGGCCAGTCCGATGCCGAAACCCCTGCATTCCTCGGCGCCGGGTAGCATCTGGAAGGGGATGAAGAGCTTGTCCACGTCCGCCATTGCGAAGCCGCTGCCGTTGTCCCGGACAAAACAGGTCTGCTTGCCGTTGATCTCCACAACGCCGAATTCGATGATCGCTTCCTCCCGCGTGGCGGTGTACTTCCAGGCGTTACCGAGCAGGTTATCCAGGACTACCCGCAGCAGTTTCGCGTCCCCTTCAACAGCTATCGTCCCGTCGGCGATGCGGAACGTGCCTCGGCGCTTCGGATCGGCGCCCTGCAGCTTTGCTGTTACATCCTTGGCCATGGCGCACAGATCGACTGTTTCCCGGCGCAGTTCTACATGTGTCAGACGGGAGAAACCGAGCAGGGCCTCGATCAGCCGGTTCATGCGCAAGGTGCCGTTGTAGGCCTCCTGGAGATACCTCTGGCACTGTTCATTCAGTTTATCTCCGCTCAGTTCCTTGATGGCCTGGCAGTAGCCGTTGATCACGTTCAGCGGCTTGCGCAGGCCGTGGGCAACCGTGTAATTGAAGGCCTCCAGTTCGGTGTTCAGCCGCGCGATCTCCTCCTGCGCCAGTTTGCGATCGGTGATGTCGCGGATGTTGCACTGGATCAGCTTCGTGCCGCCGGATGGATATACCTTGCTGATGAACTCCACAAAAATCCGCCGGCCGTCATTTGTTTCCAGCGGCAGGTCCTCATAGCGGATATACTCGTCGTGCTGCAACTTCATGAAGCTGGCCTTGCTGGCCTCGATGTCGGCGAATGCGCCGAAGTCCCAGAGTTTTTTCCCGATGAAGTTCTCACCGGCGTATCCGAGCATTTCCACCAGCGAGGGGTTGACGTCGATAATCTGTCCCGTATCCGCGTCCAGGATTAAAATGCCGTCACCGGTTGTTTCAAAGAGCCGGCGGTAACGGGTCTCGGATATCGCCAGTGCCTCCTCAGCCTGCTTGCGAGTGGTTATGTCTTCCTTGACGGCGACAAAATGGGTGATCGTCCCGTCAAAGTTCTTAACCGCTGCTATGGAGGCGGACTCTGTGTAGAACTCTCCGCTCATCTTACGGTTGACGAATTCTCCGCGCCATTCTTTGCCCGTGGTTAATGCATCCCAAAGTTCCCGGTAACGTTCCGGCGGCGTTTGGCCGGACTGCAGGAAGCGCGGATTTTTTCCGATAACGTCAGCGGATTCGTAGCCGGTCACTTCGGTAAACCGGGGATTGACATTTTCGATGATCCCCTTACTGTCAGTGATCATGACCATGCTCGGACTCTGCATCATTACCTGGTACATCTTGCGGCGTTCATAATCATTGCGCTTCCGTTCGCTGATATCGTTGATCGAGATGAAAATGGCCGGTTTGCCGTCCCAATCGATATCCACCATCCACATTTCCGCGACAACCGCTTCACCATCCTGGGAGCGCACGTTCAGCTCCTTTGTTTCACCAGGTGCGATCGGAAATTCGAACGGTTTGCCCAACAATCCCTGCTCTTCCACATTGAAAAAGACTTCTGCGGCTGGATTGGCGAAGAGGACTTTCCAGCTCAGATCCACAATCAGAATACCATTCAGATTTCTGGTCAGGATGGAGCGGATGCATGACTGACAGTCATGTAAATCATTGCACATTTGTTCCAGCAGAGCATTGATGTCATTGGCTTTATCAAACACAGTCGTTCCTCCACTCCCTTGATCTTTTCCGCGAACTTTTGAATTATAGCATAGGTTTTGGACAGTGGGGGGAGATTTGGCTTTTTGGTGTGTCAACCATGGAAACGCAGAGAAAGCCATGCATGACAACCTCGGCTGGAGACATGCAATCGCCATATAAAAAGGACCCGATCCGGGTCCTTTTTATATGGCGTATGAAACCGTTCGCCCCTATTTCTCAAATCCGTTGTCGTGTCTTCGCCCCGGATACCGCATGTCATACTGGGCTTTGTTTGGGGCGATTACATTTTTCGTCGGGTATAATAGGCCCGCATCGGGACTGCCAAAATCAAGCTGGAAACTACTATGAAACCCAACACATAATAAAGCATTTTTTACCTCTCTTTCCTCTGTATCGGGGAGTTTATTTTGCATTATTACAACACACTACTGGTGTAACAGAATCTGTCGTGTCTAAAGATTGACGCAGATCTTGAATTTGTTCGACTTCCCTTTTACGTGCCCTGCTTTCACCCCTGATACCGCTCGCCTTACGGGGCAGGCTGTGTAACGACACTGGATTTCAAGGTAACCGCAGTCTGTGCCAACAGTCTGCCGTTGATCGATGCGCCCGTATTCATCGTGATTGCCGTTTGAGCCAGTATTACGCCCTCGAAGTGCGCGGTTGTTCCAATGGCAACACCAGTACCACCGGCGACCTGCCAGAAGATGTTTTTGGGGACTGCGCCACCGGTCAGTATAACGCGTGTGCCGTTAGCCTGGGTAACACTTCCCGCTATCTGGAAGATCCAGACATCGTTGGGGCCACCGTTGAGAATGACATCCGAGTTGATTGAAACACTGCTACTCCATTTGTAGAGGCCGGGGACGAGAGTCAGCCCGCTAATATCTCCGGTGAGCAGTTCGGTAAAATCGGGCGTTGGTCGTCCGGCTGCGTCAGTGTACGCGGCTTCCATGTCGCTTACGGCCGTAGTCAGGTTGCTGGGAGTAGGAACAGCATAGTTGGCTGCGTATACCTTTCCGGTCACTTGAGTGGAGGTCGAAAATACATTCGTGGCATCAGCTGTTAATCCAAAACCAGTAATGTAAGTCGCGGCGGCTGGACTAACTCCAATATCTCCGGTTATTGCGGAGGTTGGCACGGTTGAGATTCCTGTTTTTGTCAGAATCGCATAATTGCCGGCCGTGCCAAGGTTTACCGCCGCCAGAACCTTCGCTACCGTTGCTCCTGTTGTGAAGCTCCAGCTGTAATTTGTTGCCAGTGCATTGCCTGCCAGGTCTTTGGCCCCGGTGGAGATCGTGGCGGTATAGACGGTGCTGGCGGCAAGATTGGCTGCCGGTGTAAAGGTCGCAACCAGGCCGGCATAGGTTACAGCGCCTGAAACAGGTGTTGCACCTTGCTTTAAGGTAAAGGTGGCTGTGGTGATCGTTGCAGGGTCCAACGCCTCGCTGAAAGCGGCGCTGATAGCCTTGTTGATCGCCACACCCGTGGCTGCATTAACAGGGGCCGTGGAACTCACCGTGGGTGGGGTGACATCTGGAGCTGCCCCGGTTGTAAAGGTAGATACAGAGCTGCTTGCCAGTGCATTGCCTGCCAGATCCTTGGCCCCGCTGGTAATCGTGGCGGTATATACGGTGTGGGCGGCGAGAGTGGCTGCCGGTGTAAAGGTAGCAACCAGGCCGGCATAGGTTACAGCGCCTGAAACAGGCGTTGCACCTTGCTTTAGGGTAAAGGTGGCGGTGTTGATCGTTAATGGGTCCATTTCTTTACTGAAGGCGGCGCTGACAGCCTTGTTGAGCGCCACACCCGTGGCTGCATTAACAGGGATGGTGGAGCTCACCGTGGGTAGGGTAGTGCCCGGGGTTGTAACGGTACTGGCATCCAGGGTAACCTGAGTCTGTGCCAAGGCCCGACCGTTCATGACTGCGCCGGTCTGCATCACAACCTGCGTCTTACTCAGGATAATTCCCTCGAAGTGAGCGGTCGTTCCAAGGGTCGCTTTGCCGGCGATCTGCCAGAAAATATTTTTGGGGACTGCGCCGCCGGCCAGAATGACACTCTTGGCACTGGCCACGGTCACATCACCCGCTATCTGGAAAATCCAGACATCATTTGGGCCACCCGAGAGAGTAACATTCGTTGGAATCGTAACACCGGTACTCCATTTGTAGAGGCCGGGGGCAAGAGTCAGCCCGCCGATATTTCCGGTGCCCAGTTCGGTATAATCAGGCAATGTTCGTCCGGCTGCGTCGGTGTACGCTGCCTCCATGTCGCTTACAGCCGTGGTCAGGGCCGCAGGAGTGGGAGCTGCATAGTCGGCTGCGTATATTTTCCCGGTTACGAGAGAAGATGTTGAAAATTGATTCGTTCCATCAATTATTAATCCAAATCCGGTCATGGCGGTCGCGCTGATTGGACTCACTGCCATATTGCCGACGACTGAGGTGGCTCCGGTGGTCGTGATTCCCGTTTTTGCCAGAATCGCATAATTGCCGGCCGCTCCAAGAGACACCGGCGCTGGACCCACAGCTACCAGAGATGTGGACTGAGAGATTGAGACCCCTTGTCCTCCGCTACTACCGCATCCGGCCACAAAAGCAGTCAGCAGGAAGGCAGTAAAAAACCATACTAATCGTTTGGAACAACTCTCGAATCTTTTCATTTGTTCTCCTTTTTGTCATTGCATTTCGTTGTTGTTTTTGGATTCCTGGAAAGAGTCAGGCCGGATTGCCTGGCTCCCCTTTACAGTGTTCTGTTTTCACCATGCATGCTGTGTGCTTACGGAGCATGTAAGTTAATGTTGGTATTTAACCATTGTGACTGAAGCAAGCAGTGCCAATGCACAGACGTTCAGCGGAGTTACCGCAGTGAAGATCGTTCCGTTTACCGTTCCGATATCAAGCGGTGCATCTGTAAATACTTTGGCTGGCTTGTCGTGAGATCCGGTGATCATTGTTGCAACAACTGTGGTTCCGATATCCCACAGTAATCAGGGTATAAATTCACTTATTAGAAAAAAGCCATAAATGTTATCGCTACCAATGAACACATTAAAATTGCAAACATCATAGGATCCCCCTCCCTTTTTTCTAGTGAGATAAAACTTTTTTCCCAACCAACAACAACGTTATGCCAGTGCTGCCCTTGCCAGACAGATGGCTGCTCTGCTGCTTAACATTTTCTTGTAGAAGTATGGCAACTATTGCGCAGAGTAAGGCAACTAGTGTGCCAAAGGATAACTCAGGATATTGAGAGAGCAACCTACTGATTTAATGGGATAAAACGGAATCAGAGGATAATCGGTAATGGGGAAACCGTCAAAGACAGCCGTCATACTTGACGGAACTGTCAAATGTGACGGGCCACAAAGTGTGGTGTTTTTGTAAGTCTTGTGTTGTCATTTATTGTGTCGTAACAAGGTAAAACGAATTGCATCGCCATTGAGACAGGTCGGTTCGGAGCCTGTCTGGCCCAGAGGGATGTTTCTATGGAGGATTTTGATTTTTTACGAATACATCTATCTAGGATGAATGTCGGATGAACTGATTATGATAGTGGTCCTGCTTCATGTTGCTCTGCGCAACCCTTTTTTCTGAAAACTCCAGCGCTGTGTTCAGTGTGCCCATGAACTCATCGACAATGATTGGTTTGGTGAGATAGCGAAAGAACCCCGCCTGCAAGCCCTTCTTGAAATCGTGAGGCATTGAATTTACGCTGATGGCAACAACGGGGATGTGCGCCGTGACTGGGTCTTCGCTCAGGACTCTCATGGCTTCGACGCCGCTGATATCAGGCAAATTGATGTCCATCAGGATCACCTCGGGGAGGTTCGCGCGCGCCAGCTCGATACCGAGATTCCCGGTCACCGCACTCAGCAACCGCAGACCGGGGTGGCGCGCGATGATCTGTTCGACCAGCTTCAGATTGGCCGGGTTGTCCTCCACATAGAGCACGTCATGCACCCGAGCGCCGCTCCGGGAAAATGATTTGGCAAAAGCTTCGGGTTCGCCGCTTCCAACTCCGAATTGCGTCTCAGATGCGTCCATCAGCTCGAACCAGAACACGCTTCCCGCTCCGACTGTGCTTTCCACGCCGATGACGCCTCCCATCTGTTCGATCAGTTGCTTGGCCATCACGAGGCCGATACCTGTGCCTTCCTCGTCGCTGGCCTCCTGACCGAGGCGGTTGAACGGCTGGAACAATTGCGCCAGCTTTTCCGGAGACAATCCAGCGCCGGTGTCGCTGATGCTGACACGAATGCGTCCCGGAGCGCTTGCGGTGTATGTCACCTTCACAGTCCCCTGCTCACTGTTATATTTGATCGCGTTGGAAAGAAGGTTGACAAGAACCTGCTTCAGCTGGGTCCGATCAGCATGGACAGAGCACGGGATGTCGAAGCGGGGAAAGGTCATTTGAATGCCCCGCTTTTGCGCCTGCCTTTTGATCATCCCCTGGCATTCGACTATGACCTCAGCCAGCGACACCGATTCCGGCGGCAGCGGCAGTTTTCCGGACTCAATCTTCGCGAGATCGAGGATTTCGTTGATCAGCTTCAGCAGATGCCATCCCGCCCGGAGAATCTGGTCGATGCTTTCCTTCTGGCCGGGCGTCGGAGCCGGAGTATCAGACTCCATCAACTGTGCGAAGCCGATAATCGCATTAAGCGGGGAGCGCAACTCATGGCTCATGCTGGAAAGAAAATCCGATGTCGAGAGGTTGGCTTTTTCCGCTATAACCTTGGCGCTTTGCAGCTCGACATTCTTCTCCTGCAGCACCTGATCCAGTCGTTTGCTCTCCGTGACGTCGTGCGCAGCGGCGAACACGCCCTGCAGCCTCCTGTCCCGATCATACAAAATTGACGTATTGTATGACAGCACGGTTTCCTTGCCGTTCCTGGCGCGCGAGGTGAGTTCGAAGTTGGTGGCCTTGCCTTCCGTCAGTGCCTTCCTGATGCTCTCCTCGGCCTTTTCCGGATCGGTGAAATAGTTCTTGAACGGCGCGCCGATCAGCTCGTCGCGCGTACAACCGGTGAGCGCCTCCATCTGCTTGTTGACGTCGGAGATGATGCCATGCGGATCGGTGGTCACAATCGAGTCAATATTGGATTCGATCAGAGAGCGCGAGTAGAACTGCTGGTCGCGCAGGCCCAGATCGAGCTTCATCCGCTCCTCTTCGACCTGCATGTGTGCGGTGTTGTCGGTAACGATCAACAGGTAGCCGATGATGGTGTCCTGCGCGTCACGCAGCGCCGTGACCGAAACCACCGCCGGGAAGCGGCTGCCGTCCTTGCGGATGTAAGTCAGTTCGTAGATGTCTTCGATCCCGCGCGAGGCTTTGAAAACCAAGGCCTCAAAGCTGGGCGTAATCGGGGTTCCGAGCTCGACGCTCAGCGCCTTGGCGCGCGCGATCACTTCCTGCGGATCGGAAATATCGGCCGGTGTGATCTTGTTCAGCACTTCGACGGCCGTGTAGCCCAGCATGCGCTCGGCACCGACGTTGAAGATCTGAATCACGCCCTTGGCGTCGGTGGCGATACTTGTGAAGTTGGCGCTGTTGAAAATCGCGCTCTGCAGTACCCCCGCTCTGAGCAGGGCATCTTGCCGTCTGCGCTCGGTGATGACATGCACCGTGCCAGCGGCCTCGTAGTTATCGGTTGAATCGAGATTGTTATTAGTCATTGTTCAACTCCGTTATTGGCACAGAGGAGAGACAGGCTGAATTGCCTGTCTCCCATTTACGTGTCGTGCTTTCATTCCGGACACCGCTCGTTTTACGGGGCGGGTTGTGTAACGGTATTGGCTATCAAGGTAGTCGCAGTCTGAGCCAACAGTCTGCCGTTGACCGTTGCGCCAGTATTTAGCGTGATCGCTGTTTTAGCCAGTATTACGCCCTCGAAGTGTGCGGTCGTTCCAAGTGCCACACCACCACCACCGGCGACCTGCCAGAAGATGTTCTTGGGCAGTGCACCACCGGTCAGGTTAATGCGCGTGCCGTTAGCCTGGTTAACACTTCCCGCTATCTGGAAGATCCAGAC
>JBBQXT010000115.1:0-9014 GCA_038209415.1 Geobacterales bacterium | reverse complement strand
TCATGCAGCAATTTCTGCCCAACCCAGTCCGTGGCAAACTGAAAGGCGATGCGACCGCTGTTGTCACCCTTGCTGTAGGCCCACTCGATAGCGGCATTTTCAGCTTCTGTACCCCATAAACTGTCTCGATTACATTGTCGTGACAGTTTATTCACCCATTGACGTGCAACCACGACATATTGATCCTGCGAAAAGGGGTGGAAACCGACCCACAGCCCGAATCTTCCGGAGAGAGAAATCTTTTCTTCAGTTGCTTCACCATGATGGATCTCGTTATTGACCAGCATTGCCCCACGGTTGTCAGTTTCGTATTCCGGCAGCAGGTGCCGACGATTCGATGTAACATAGATACGGGTATTTTCCGGCGGGGCATACACCGAGCCATCCAACGCGCTTTTGAGCATTTTATAACCGACCTCACCGACCTCGAATGAGACATCATCGGAAAAGACAATGAAGCGGAAAGGCTCCTTCTTGATGGTGTCGACGATAGTCGGCAGATGCACCAGATCATCCTTGTCGACCTGGATGATTCTGAGACCGTCTTGTGCATAGCGGTTGAGAAGCGCGCGAACTACAGAAGATTTACCGGTGCCACGGGTTCCCCACAGCAGGACATTATTGGCCGGCAATTTGTTGAGAAACTGGGCCGTGTTTTGAACAAGAACACGCTTCTGCTGCTCAATACCCAGTAGATCATCGAGATGAATTCCTTCTATTTCCGATACCGGCTCCAGGTATCCGGCAAAGGAGTGTCGCCGCCAATTAGCGGCATGGCACTCCTGCCAGTCAATTTTACCCACCGCTTGAGGAATGAACATTTCCAGGGCATCGAGAACCCGCTTTAACTGTTCGCTCAGCTCTTTATCCAGACTCATATCAGGTAACCCGTTTACATTCGGCGCGACAATTTCCACTGGCCATAGCTGCCGTCACACACAAAATAAGAACCCGTTTCACGCCACACCCTCCTTCTGAATTCTGGGATAACTCCGGTTTCGCAGGCTGTTATCGGATTTTGTCAAGGATTCTGAGCAGCCCGTCAAGGATCGTCGCCGGGTGGGGCGGGCAACCCGGTATATAGAGATCGACCGGAATGAGACTGTCGGCGCCGTTATAAACCTGGGGTGAATCGATGTACGGTCCACCGTTGATAGCACAGGCGCCGCAGGCGACGACGATCTTGGGATCAGGAATCGCCTCATAGGTTGTCAACAGTGCCTGGTGCATGTTTTCTGTCACCGGTCCTGTCACCCAGAGTCCGTCCGCATGTCGGGGTGAAGCCACAAACTGGATGCCGAAGCGTCCCAGATCCCACCCGATGGTGGAAAGAACATTGGTATCGGCTTCGCAGGCGTTGCATCCCCCGGCGCTGAGCATCCGGAATTTGAGTGACCGGCCGAACATCCGGCGCAGATCAGGAGGAAGTGGCTGGGCGTGATGCTGTTCCGATCCGGGCTGCACCATGAGGTGATTTCGCTGGGTAACGGCGAGCCGATACTCGGTGGTGAACTCTATTTTTCCAGCCGGGCATTCGGCACAGAAAAGACATTTGCCCATGTCAAGGCAGCCACCATTGTCAGAGGTGAAAGCCCCGTAAGGACATAAGGATGGTTCCTCTACTCGTTCGACAGCTCGCTCCAAAGACGAGATAACAGGGTAACCGCGAAACCGTTCCGGCATCTGCAACGGCTCAGCGGGATAGGGCATGGTGCGATGACCCTGTTTGATGCGGGCGATGAGTGCGCTTAACATAACGGGTTATCCTTTCTGCTCTACATATCGAATCCACAATAAGAGAGATTGAAGCTCTTGTTGCAGAGTGGAAAATCGGAAATCTGTTGTCCCCTGAGGGACATGGCGACCCCTTGCCAGTTATGGAAGGAAGGATCAACAATCTTGTAGCGGGCAAATCGACCCAGATCATCGGTGATAGCCACATGACATATTTCACCCCGCCAGCCTTCAGTCAGGGCTACGACAAGCTGCCCGGCCGCGAGAGTGGAAGATTTTACCCGGTGATTGCCGAGCGGAAGCTGCCGCAGCTGCTCTTCGATAAAGTCCATGGATTTCTGTGCCTCCTGCCAGCGGATCATGGTGCGTGCGCAGACGTCACCGTGGTACGAGGATGCAACCGGTAGTTGGCTCATACGGAAGATGCCGAAGGGATAGTCATGGCGTACGTCTCGCTTGATTCCGCTGGCGCGGGCAGCCGGCCCCACCAGACCAAGTTCCAGGGCAATTTCATTGGATACGGTTCCAATCCCCTCCAGACGTCCCATGACCGAAGGCGCATTCCAGAGTAGTTCTACGGCTCCGGTCAGATCACGCCGTGCCTCCGCCAGGCGTGTGAGCAGCTCGTCTCGCTGGTCCACCAACAGGTCGAAAACCGTACCACCGGGGGTGAGAAGCCCCCGACCAAAGCGGCTGCCGCATAGGACCGCAGTCATATTGAGAAAGTCTCCCCGGATGCGGCCACAGAAGGATGATGTGGGAAGATAGCCTGTATCTCCGGCAATTGCGCCCAGGTCACCGGTGTGGTTTGCCAGACGTTCCAGTTCGAGGGCAATACCACGCAGCACCTCGGCACGGGGCGAAACCCGCAGGCCTGACAGAGCTTCCGTAACCATGCAGTAAGCCTGCCCATGGCCAATGGTCGTGTCTCCGGCGACCGTCTCCATCTGCTGAAGTGTTCGCGGATACGGCCCACCCAAAAGTCCTGCTTCTATACCCCGGTGCTGATAGCCGAGCGAGACCTCCAGGTGAAAGACCTCCTCGCCGTGACATTGGAAACGGAAATGCCCCGGCTCGATGATCCCGGCATGGACCGGACCAACCGCAACCTCGTGCACTTCGTCGCCTTCTACCTGAAAATAGTCCATGACTCCCGGTTGAATCGGTTCGCCTGGCGGTCGCTTCCAGGCATCGCGGCCGGGTATGAATGGGTGATGAAACCGTACCGGTTTAAACCAGGGGTGGTCTTCGAAGATCAGCCCGCACTGCTCGGCTATCTCCCGTTCGAAAAGTTGTATCTGTGGACAAGGCGTGGCAAGTGAAGGGAAGTGGTCCTCTTCTGCAGCCGTACGGATCACCCCCAGCCGGCCTTCGGATTTGTCCGCCAGCACGCAGACCAGGGGAATGGTGGTTGGACCGGGGATTCCGAAGTACGAGACGATGCGGCAACCCCGGTCTATGGCGTCCAGAATGCTCTGCAGAAATTGGCTGGAATCAACCTGATCAATGTCGGTCAGCGGGATCGCAGAGCCATTGTACAAGGTGTGAAAGGAGCTATTCATGGCTGTGCCCCCAGCATGACGGCGCCGTCTTGCAACAGAGTGACCAGAAACGACGGCGGCCAGATCCCAAGCAGCAGGATAACGCCCATCAAGAACAACGGTGGGCCGACAGTCAGCAACTTGTCCCGGTAATCGGTAGGTTCGATGTCAGCGGGAGGTGCGCCCATGACCATCGGCAGCACGGTCAGCGCCATGCCGATGAAGATGATGGCCAGAAACAGCAGAAACAGCCCGCCCACCCAATGCCGGCCCTCGATAAAAGCGCTGCTGACGATGGTGTACTCGCTGATGAACGGCGAAAAGGGAGGGGAACCGGTGATAGCGATGAAGCCGGCCAGAAAGAGCCCGCCCGACCAGGGCAGTCGGGTCAGGACGCCTTTGACCACGTCGGTCGTCTTGTTGCTGTACGAGCGGTGAATATTGCCAGAGGATAAAAACAGCACCCCTTTGGTCAGACCGTTGTTGAGCAGATGAAAGAGCGCACCATACAGTGCCCCCTTGCCGAGACCGAGGCCTATGGCAAGAATCCCCACATGCTCGACGCTTGAATAGGCCAGCATTCTCTTGAAGTCGGCCTGTCGAGCCATGAAAACAGCGGCAAAGGCCATGGAAATCAAGCCCATGCCGATCAGGGCCTTCTGAAAAAACTGGATTTCAATCCCGGATGCCAGGCAGATCTGATAGACGCGCAGGATGGAGAGAAAGGCACAGTTGACCAATCCCCCGGCCAAGAGCGCTCCCACCAGTCCCGGCGCTTCGCCGTAAGCGTCCGGTTTCCAGGCATGCAATGGCGCCAGACCCATCTTGGAGCCATAGCCGACCAGAAGAAAGATTGTTGCCGCATGAAGCCAGCTCGGATTCAAATCGCGGGCCGAGGCCATCAGTGGACCCAGCAGAAGTGTCGCATCGTGATGAGCCAGGAAGGTCGAATAGGCCAGGAAGAACAGACCCAGCAGGGCCAGGCCGATCCCTACGGAACAGAGCATGAGATACTTCCAGGTCGCTTCGATGGATCGGGCGTTGCGATTGAAGTAGATCAGCGGGGCCATGGATACGGTGGTCGTCTCCAGGGCCACCCAGAGCAGGCCCAGGTGTTGGGAGACGGTTACCAGGCTCATGGCGGCCAGGCAGATCAGCAGGCCCATGCAGAGTATCTTGTTGGAGCGTTCCTGACGATAGGCCAGGTATCCGACCGCATAATATGCGCAGACCGTGAAGAGCAGGCTGATGGAGAGCAGCGTGATTTTTCCCAGAGGGTCGAGCCAGATCCAGCCACCGGCGGATGGACCCGGAGTATTACCCAGGAGCAGCGCTGCCAGCACGAGATGAATGCTCGCTATAACCGGCAAGATGAGAGGCCGCAGTCGGTTATCCGGAACAATCAAGGCGATTAACGCCCCCAACAGGGGCAGCAGAACAAGAGCAAAAAGCATCCGGCTACTCCTCCTTGAGGGTCCGCATCCGGGATGTATCGATGGACGAAAACTCCCGGCTGATATGGTTGATAACAATGCCCATGACGAATATTCCCACCAGAAGATCGAGAAGTGCGCCGGCCTCAACCATCACCGGCATGGCCTCGCTCAACAGCAGGCCGAATACGAAAATGCCGTTCTCCATGACCAGATAGCCGATGACCTGCGAGATGGCCTTGCGACGGGTCGTCAGGAGCAAAAAACCGGTCAGCAGGGTGGCAATGGAGGCCGGGATAAACAGCAGGTCCTTGTGTTCGGGGGCCAGGGGCAGTGTTTCGGCAAAGGCGAAGGAAAGCGCTGTGAAAACAGCGCCCAGCAACAGGGTCGGCACGTATCCGAGATACGGTTCCACTTCGTGCCTGATATGGGCTTTCCGCACGGCGTCGCTGATCAGGTAGGGAATCACCACCCCTTTGGCCAGAATAATGACGGCGGTTATGCCGATCAGATGTCCGGAAATCGGATGAATCAACCCTGGCAAAATGCCAAGGATAACCCCTTGAAGCGCAACGGCACGGATACAGAAGAGCAGTCGGCTCGTCCCCAGCATCACCAGATTGATCAGCATCACCAGCACCAGCAATTGATCTGCAAAAGCACTCATTTGATTACCTCAGCACGAGCAGCATGGCGAATGCCGACAGAATCGTGGCACCTACCAGCAGTTGCGGAATACGCACCAGCCGCAGTCGCGCCATCACCGACTCAACTACGCCAATGGTAACCGCCAGTCCCAGCATGGAAGCGATAAAGATCCCCCAATCCGCAAAGCTGTTGCCGGTGGCAACCGGAAGGGCGATGTTGGCGAAGACCGCTCCGAGAACAAACAGTTTCAGGGCCGCTCCGTAAAGAATGATGCCAAAAGCGGGACCACTGTGATCAAGCACCATTGCCTCATGGATCATGGTCAGTTCCAGGTGGGTAGTGGGGTCATCAAAGGGGATGCGGCTGTTTTCCGCCAACAGGGTAATGAACAGGGCTCCCACCAGGAGCAGCATGCTGGCACCGGCGGTGAGCCAGTTGGCGGGAGTAGGATGGGTCAGGATTGTAGACAGGGTCAGGGACTTGCTCATCCTCGCCAGGGTAATCAGGGCAAAAAAGAGTGTCGGTTCGGCCAGACAGGAAAAGGTTACTTCGCGGGCCGCTCCCATTCCTTCGAAGCTGGAACCGGTATCCAGGGCGGCGATGGTGGTGAAGAACCGTGACAGGCCGAACAGGTAGGCAAAAAGAATCATGTCTCCACTGAAAGAGACCGGTGCGGCATGACGGCCCAGTGGCACAAGCAAGGCTGCTATGAGGGTAGCTGCAAGAGTAATGACCGGACCGGCCCTGAATACCCAGGTGGTGGTTACGCTGAAGACTGATCCCTTGCGGAACAGCTTGATCAGGTCGTAATACGGCTGGAAATACGGTGCCCCTACCCGGCCGGCAAAGGCCGCCTTGGTCTTGGCGATAACCCCCAGCAAAAGCGGGGGCATCAGCAGCGCCAGTGCGCAGTGGATAAGTATGTCAATCATAGGTGTCTTCCTCGTTGAACATGAAACGTAAACAATTCTCAATGCTTCCAGAGCATCAGGACGAAGAGTGTTACAAAAATGTAGAGCACATAGATATGAAGCTGGCCATGCTGCAGTTTCCTGACGTAGGAAAAAGCCAGGCCGATCAACAGGAAGATCGGTGTCAGCACCCGATCCAAAACTGTTTCCGTGACCTCGTAGCTAAATCGTGCCGCACGGGGAAAAATGACACCGTCCATTTCAGGTCTCTGGCGACGGGGGGCAACCAATGATCCGAGAAGAGTAACAACCAGTTCACTAAATGAGGTGCCGGTATACTGTATCCTGGCGGTCGGGGCCAGATAGCCACATCCCCATGTCGTCGCGTGGGCGCGGGGATGTCTGCGGAGTCGCAGCAGGTAGATGGCTCCAATCCCCAGACCAAGGATGATCAGCATGCCATTGGCAATCGTGAGTGGCACAATCGGGACCTGACCAATGACCTGTGTCATGACGTTACCGGCCACGACTCCATAAAATTCGACCACCGGCGTGACCAGTTGTACGAGCAGGTAAGGTGCAAAACCACCCACCAGACAACAAACAGCCAGTACAACCATCGGAGCGGTCATCAGTGCCGTGGCTTCATGACTGTGGGCAGCGGCTTCTGAACGGGGAGATCCGAGAAAGATTATGCCATAAAGTTTAACGAAGGTGATAACCGCCAACCCGCCAACCAATGCCAGGACCGGTGCCACAAGGGCTGCCAGAGGCAAGGGATCGTAGATGCCGTTTGTAATCGCGCCGACATAGAGAAACAGCTCACCCACAAAACCGTTCAGCGGCGGCAGGCCGCAGATTGCCAGGGCGCCTATCAGAAAGAGCGGAGCGGTCAGGGGCATGCGCCGGGCCAGCCCCCCCATCCGATCAATCTCGCGGGTGCCGGTGCCATGTATCAAAACCCCGCTCCCCATGAAGAGCAGTGACTTGAACAGGGCGTGATTGATGATATGGATAAAGGCACCAGTGAAACCGCACACTACCAGATAGGGAGAATTGGTCTGGAGACCAACCAGCGCCAGGCCGATGCCGATGAAAATAATACCGATATTTTCGATACTGCTGCAGGCCAGCAAGCGTTTCAGGTCCCGCTGGCCGGTTGCCAGGGCAATGCCGTTCACTGCCGACCATGCTCCCAGCAGAAGAATCAGCCAGCCAAGCCAAACGGGAAAGCCGTCAAAGAACGATAACGTACGGAGTATGCCGTAGACCCCCATCTTCAACATCAAACCGGACATCATGGCCGAGACATGGCTGGGAGCATTGGCATGCGCGCCGGGGAGCCAGAAGTGCATGGGCATGAGACCAGCCTTGCCGCCGAATCCTATCAGGGCTGTTACGATGATGATCGTTGCATATGGCACAGTTTGCGAAAGAGTGTGGGGCATCGGATACGTGAATGTGCCGATCGTACTGCGTAGCAGGGAAAACGTGACAAACAGGGCCATGGTTCCGGTATGGGTGGCGAGGAGGTAGACCGTGCCGACTCGTTCTGCCTCGGAGTTCTGTTGATCGGTCGTCAACAGGAAATAGGCCGACAGGGCCATGACTTCCCACGCCATCAGAAACAGGACTCCGTTTCGGGCCATCAGCACTATCACCATGGCAGCAGCAAAGAGACCGAGAAACAGTGTCAGTTTCCCCGAACTGACCTTTTCCCTGGCCGGCCAGTAGGCAAGTGAGTAGACCGAGGCGCAACCGGTTACCAGGAAGAGCGGCAGCAGAAAGAGCGTGGAAAGAAGGTCAATGGAAAGAAGTGCGGGGCCAAATGGTAACGGCCAGTTGATCTGCCAGGTGGCGCCAGGTGTGCCGCCCAGTAAGGCAAAGACGGCCCGTTCACCCACAAGCGAGGCGACAACAGCGCAGAGAGCGGCACAACGTTGTCCGAACAGGGGACGATTAAACAAAAGTCCCGGTACTCCGGAAAGTGCCAATAAAGCTGCGGCGGTAAGAAGGTACACCGTTGGATCAAACGGGATGGTCACTCATTCCTCACAACTGCCCTCTTGCACCTGCCGGAGTTGAACCCGGAGTTGGACATGGTGTGTTGGGTGGCAATTAAAATTATGTGTTGCAAAAAGTTATAACACGTATTAAAAATATATGGTATAATTTATAATGCGTCAATCAAATTATGCCTCACGCAGATTGTAAACAACATATGAAAATGGAGAATGCCGTCATGCCGAACACGCGACTGAATATCACCTTGCCGACCGCGATCGTGGACGATATCAAGTCTCTGTTCGGTCAGCGCGGGTTGAGCCAGTTTTTGGAGGAAGCGGCCCGGGAAAAGCTTGCGGAAGTGAAAAAGAAGGCATACAAAGGCGTGATCGAAGGGTACCAATCCACCGCCGAAGAGACCAAAGAGATGCTCAAGAAATTCGAAGCAGCGGTTACGGAGAAACGCGATGTTTAATCGTGGAGGCATCTATGCGGTCAATCTGCCTCATGCCGATGTGCAGGAAGAACCAGAAGTATGTCCCTGTCTGGTCGTGAGCAACAATATCAGTAACGAATATTCTCCGGTAATAACTATTATTCCCCTGAGTTTTACCAGACTGGAGAAGATCTACGATTTTGAGACATTTCTGCCATCCTCGGGCACATCGCTGAAGCGGGATGCGAAAATCAGTTCCCACGTCCTGATTACTATCGACAAGGCCAATGTGGTCGGCGACCGTCTC
>JBBQXT010000114.1:0-9241 GCA_038209415.1 Geobacterales bacterium | reverse complement strand
CCAGGCCGACGGCATGGACCCGCATATCTGGCTGGATTTTGGCAATGCCGGCCTGATGGTGGACAATATCCTGGCCGGCTTTGCGGAGGCTGATCCGGCCAATGCGGCCTATTACCGGGCCAATGCGGCCACTCTCAAGCGGCAGTTGACGGAGCTGGACCAACGTTACCGAGTCGGGTTGCAAAACTGTGCCAGCAGGACTTTTCTGCACGGCGGCCACTATACCTTCGGTTATCTGGCGCGCCGTTACGGGCTGGAATACCGTTCCCTGAGCGGCGTTTCCTCGGAATCGGAGCCCTCGGCCGCCCGCATGGCTGCCATGGTGCGCCAGATCAGGTCTTCCGGTGTGCATTATCTGTTTGCCGAGGAGTTGCTGTCGCCGCGTCTGTCCGAGACCCTGGCGGATGAGACCGGCGTGACTGTCCTGAAGCTGCACGGCGCCCACAACCTGGGTCGGGATGATTTCCAGCAGGGCATCGGCTTTATCGGGTTGATGGAACAGAATCTGATCAACCTGCAGAAAGGACTCGCATGTCGGGCGAAGTAGTCAGGGCAGAACAGCTGGGCTGCTGTTATCGGGAAGGCTGCGTGCTGGAGGATGTCTCCTTTAGCGTCAATGCCGGCGATTATGTGGGCATCGTCGGTCCCAACGGCTCCGGCAAGAGTACGCTGGTTCAGGCCCTGCTGGGGCTGGTGGCCATCAGTAGCGGATCGGCCCGGCTGTTCGGCTCCCGCTGCGGAGGTTTCAGCGAGTGGGGCCGGGTCGGTTATCTGCCCCAGAGCCTGCATCTCATGAATCCGATCTTCCCGGCCACGGTGGCTGAAACCGTCGCTCTCGGGCTGCTCTCCCTCAAAAAGTTT
Organism: Geobacterales bacterium; assembly: GCA_038209415.1. Lineage (GTDB taxonomy): Bacteria > Desulfobacterota > Desulfuromonadia > Geobacterales > Pseudopelobacteraceae > CAIPTY01. Next base: position 8,380 of record JBBQXT010000114.1, on the reverse strand, counting down.
CCCCGGCGCCTGTCCCGGCAGGACTGGGAAACCGTTGATGCTACTCTCGATAATCTGGGTATTTATGATATCAGGGCTAAACTGATCGGTGAACTGTCGGGTGGTCAGCAGCAGCGGGCTCTTCTGGCCCGGGCACTGGTAAATGACCCGGAACTGCTGATCCTGGATGAGCCGACCGCGGCGCTGGACCCTGAAACGCGCGAACGCTTCTACCATATGATTGCCGATATCAACCGCACCCGCGGTGTGACCGTGCTGCTGGTGACCCATGACACGGGCGTCATCGGCCAGCATGCCTCAAAAATGCTCTATCTGGACAAACGTATGCTCTTTTACGGCAGCTTCGATGATTTCTGCCATTCTCCGGAGATGTCGGCCCTGTTCGGCGAACACTCCCAACACCTGATGTGCCACAGGCATTGATCATGGATATTCTGGAAATCCTTTCATACGGCTTCATCCAGCGCGCTTTGCTGGCCGGAGTCCTGATCGCCGTGCTCTGCTCGGTGCTGGGGGTCTTCCTGGTGCTGCGGCGCCTGTCGCTGATCGGGGACGGCTTGGCCCACGTCACCTTCGGCAGTACCGCCATCGCCCTGGCCTTTAAGATCTATTCGGCGGCATCGCTTTTGGTGTCGCTGCCGGTGGTGCTGCTGGCGTCGCTGGGAATCCTCAGGCTGACGGAAAAGGCCCGGCTGAGCGGTGATGCCGCCATTGGTATCGTCTCGGCGACCGGGATTGCAGTCGGTATCATCCTGGCCAGCGTGGGTGGGGGTTATAACGTCGATCTGCTCAGTTACCTGTTCGGCAACATCCTCTCCATAACCCGCGAGGAGGTTCTGATCGCCGCCGGCCTGTTCTGTGTGGTGATGCTGCTCCTGGGACTGTTTTTCAACGATCTGCTGGCGATTTCCTTCAACGAGGAACTGGCACGGGTATCCGGTGTCCGGACCCGGCTGATCAACTCGGTGCTGGTGATGCTGACGGCCCTGTCGGTGGTGCTGGCCATGAAGCTGGTGGGGATCATGCTGATCTCCTCCCTGCTGATCCTGCCGGCCGTTTCCGCGCTTCAGCTGGCCCGCAGCTTCAAGGCCTGTATCGGACTGGCGGCCCTGCAGGGCTGCTGCTCGGTGGTGGCCGGCATCTTCGTATCGTTCATGACCAACCTGCCCACCAGCGCAATGATCGTGCTGATCAACTTGCTGTTCTTCGGCTGCGCCTGTGGCGCCCGCCGCCTGATTACCCCTGGAAACAGCAACTGAAGTCCTTTATTTCGATATATCCTGTTTCAACCTCTCGACTAAAATATAAAATCCATACGATAAATTCAGTGTTGATGGTGAATATTTTACTTGAAGCTTCATTCCAAAGTGAATGCTGTTTGTCATGCACTTGACAACCTGAAAAACAATGGTAACATTTTAATCAAAAAGGGATTGGTTCCTCCTTTCCATTAGCTGAAAAGCATCTCGCCCATTGACACCGCAGCTACCTATGATTGACAATCACTGTGGTATCTCTCAAAAATGAGCATAGTCAGCCGCTATTGAATTCTCCAAAGAAGGAGTTAACGAATGAACAGGCTTCTCAGATTCCTGATTGTGTTCATTATCTGCGGTGTCAGTGCATGCCAGAAGCCGGACAAGGTCACTTCCGGTCCCAGAGAAAAGGTCTCCATTGCCATTGTCAAAGCCCAACCAGCCTCAAGCATCATCTATATTGCCGATAAGAATGGCTATTTCGCCGAAGAAGGATTGGACGTTACGATTCAGTCCCACGAGTACAGCAAGCTCGCTCTGAAGGCGATGCTTGACGGCACGGCGGATTTGAGTACCGCGACCGAAACCGTAGTCATGTTTGCAGCCATAGCTGGAGAAAAACTCACTGTTATTGCTACCACCGCTATTTCCAGCAGAGATGTCGCGGTGATTGCCCGAAAAGATCGCAACATCGCATCACCGAAAGACCTCAAGGGAAAACGCATCGGTGTACCGCTGGGGACCTCTGCCGATTATTTATTGGGCGCTATCCTGACCGCCGGCGGGCTTGATCGCAGTGATGTGACTATTGTAGCGATGACACCGGATGAGATGCCGGCCGCCCTGAAGAAAGGCGCGGTGGATGCCGTGTCGGTCTGGAACTATCCGCTGGTGCAGATAAAAAACATGCTCGGCGAGCAGGGTGTCGTGCTTGCTGATGAAATGCTCTATACTGAGTTCCTCTGTCTGGTGACCAAACCGGAATATTCGAAGTCACATGGTGCTACCCTGCAGAAGTTCCTGAAGGCGCTCGTGAAAGCAGAAACATTCATGGATAACCAACCTGAAGAGGCAAAGGGTATTGTGGCTGAATCCATTGCTGTCGACAGGGAACTGGTCAAACAGACCTGGGGTCTCTTTCATTTCGGTCCGGAGTTGAACCAGGGGTTAATGATTGCACTTGAGGAAGAAGCCCGCTGGGCAATCAGGCAGAAACTGACCACGGCCACCGAATTGCCCAGCTTCACGGATTATGTCAACCCGGATGCCTTGAACGCCGTCAAACCGGCTGCCGTCAAGCTTATTCGCTGAAAGGCCGGCCATGCGAATCAGGACACAACTGAACCTTTCATCCGCCATAGCGGCGGTAATACTCGTGATCATGATACCGATGATCATCTGGTCGCTGATGGAATTTCGCAGGGCAGATGAAAATCTGGCGCAGACGGTAAAAATGCAGAAATCCATAAACGAGCGGATTTTGCTGCGTGATCAATACCTGTTTGTAACCCACACAAAGGGCGACAAGTCACTCTGGTATGCCAAGACTGATGAACTTGAAAAAATCATCCGCAGCCTGAATGGCGGCAGTAGCGAATATCGAGAAACAATTGGCCATCTGAAAAAAAGTTTTGAAGATAATCAGACCATTTACAACAGAATTGTATCCGTAAGCGAACAGCAACATGACAGTGAGAAGGGCAGGGGAATTGCACGGGAAATGGTTCAACGCCTGACTGCCCAACTGCTGCTCAAAGCCAACATGCTTTCTGAATATGCCAGGGAGTTAGTGCTGATCAATCAGCGTCAGGCCATGACCTCTCGAAACCGCATCGCTGCCATCCTTTCCTTTTTCATCTTACTGCTGACAGGGGTGATCCTGTATAACTCGATCAGGCTTAATTCCATCCTCAAGAAGCGGCTTGGATTATTAAGTGAGTCAGCGGAACTAATTGCGCAGGGGCACCTCAACCACAGGATTACCATAGATGGAACTGACGAACTTTGTGATCTGTCTCGTGTTTTCAATTCCATGCAGAGCAAACTTCAGTCCTCCTATGGAGCACTCGAAGATGAAATAGAGGAACACAAGCTGTCAGAGGAATCACTTGTGGCGTCGGAGCGAACCCTGCGCAAGAATGAAGAACAGATTGAAGGGCTTAACCGGGAACTCCGGCAACAGATCATCGAGATGCAGGAAGCCAACCGCGAACTGGAATCGTTCACCTATTCCGTCTCCCATGACCTGCGGGCGCCGTTGCGACACGTGGTCGGGTTTGTAGAAAAACTGCTCAAACTGGAACAGGGCAACCTGGGTGAGAAGAGCGCCCACTATCTTGACGTGATCGCAAGTTCGGCGCGCAAGATGGGAACACTGATCGACGACCTGCTGTCTTTCTCACGCATGGGGCGTACAGAAATGATGCAGGCGCAGGTCAAACTGGATCAGCTGGCTCGTGACATTGTAGAGGAAATCCGTGCCGGTCTGCCGGAAGGTGTCACCATATCATGGACCATTTTGCCTCTTCCCGAGATAATGGGTGACAAGTCCATGCTGCGCCAGGCTCTGCTGAACCTGTTATCGAACGCCGCAAAATTCTCGCAACATGTTTCCGCGCCGATGATTGAGATCGGATGCAGCGAGACGAACGCGACAGAGAATGTATATTTCGTTAAGGACAACGGAGTCGGTTTTGATATGCACTATGCCGACAAACTCTTCGGACTGTTCCAGCGCCTGCACTCAACCGAGGAATTTGAAGGGACCGGGGTAGGACTGGCCAATGTCCGCCGCATCATCAACCGCCATGGCGGCCGGATTTGGGCTGAAAGTCGGCTAAACGAGGGCGCCACGTTCTTCTTCGCGCTGCCAAACATACAAAAGGAGGATGCTGATTATGAGCACTGAAATCGGAAAAATATTACTTGTGGAAGACAACCCCAATGACGCGGAAATGACCATGGATGCCCTGGCAGATCAAAACCTGGGCAACGAAGTGGTTTGGCTCAAGGACGGCCAGCAGGCCCTCGATTATCTCTATTGCACTGGCGATTATGTAGGGCGCAAACCCGTCAATCCGGCCATAATCCTCCTGGATTTGAAGATGCCCAAGGTCGATGGTCATCAGGTCCTGAAAAAACTTAAAAGCGACCCACGATTTCGCAGCATCCCGGTTGTCGTTTTGACCTCTTCACGAGAAGAGTCGGATCTGCTAAAGAGTTATGATAATGGTGTCAATGCCTATGTGGTCAAACCGGTTGATTTCCATGAATTCATTAATTCCATTAAAACGCTGGGCATATTCTGGTGTGTCTTAAACGAAAAACCGGCATTAAAGGTGTGATGCTTTTTGTGACGCTTTCCGGGCAGGTTGAGTAGATGGGAGGGATGATGGATACCACGTTACTGCACTTCATCCATCTGGAAGATGATCTCGACGATGCCGAATGTATCGAAGATTGTCTGCGTAACCAGTGGGCCGACTGCAAGATAATCAGGGTGCAGACCGAGGCAGAATTCACTCATGCGCTGCAACAGAAAGATACCGAACTGATCCTGTCCGACTACTCGCTACCCACATTCAACGGCCTGGCGGCACTGAGCATAGCCCGCCGCACGTGTCCCGAAATACCTTTCATCTTCGTGACGGGCACCCTGGGTGAAGAGATGGCCATCGAGACCATGAAGAACGGCGCCACGGACTATGTTCTCAAGAACCGACTTTCCCGGTTGATCCCGGCAATTACCCGGGCACTGCGTGAACAGGAAGAATTATGCAAACATAAAAGCCTGGAGCTGACTATTTCCAAACTGATGCTGGCCATCCAGCAGAGTCCACTTTCGATCATCATGACTGGCGTTGACGGCGCCATTGAATTTGTTAATTCAGGGATGACCAAGGTGACCGGATATACAGCCGGGGAACTCATCGGCCGGAACATGCGTCTGCTCAAGTCGGGTCTGGCCAAGCCCGAATTCTATCGGGAACTCTGGGAGACAATCACGGCCGGCAAGGTCTGGGAAGGCGAGTTCTGCAACAAACATAAAAATGGTGCTCTTTATTACGAAAAAGCTGTCATCGCTCCTGTTAAAGATTCCAGCGGCGAAATAATTAATTACGTCGGAGTCAAGGAGAATATCACCGAGAGCAGGAGGATAAAGGAAGAATTGCTCCAGAACGAGAAGATGGCCTTGCTGGGAGTGCTGGCCGCGGGGATCGCCCATGAGATTAACAGCCCGATGGCATTCATATCAAGCAATGTGGTGACGCTGCTTAAATATTCCGACCGGCTGCTGGAATATATCCCGCTTCTTGAAGGGCGGGTGGCCAATGACGGACAGGTCCTGGAGTCAAGAGCAAGCCTCAGGATCGATACGATTCTTACGGATATGCCGGAAGCCCTGAAAGATGCACGGGAAGGCATCGAGCGGGTCAAGAGTATCATCCGGAACCTGAAATCCTTCTCGTATGCTGACACAAAGGAACTGCAGCTCGCTGACCTGCATGAGATCATCGAGAGCGCCATCAATATCTCCTGGAGCGAACTCAAGGTCAAAGTGACCCTGACCAGAGACTTCAGCAGGATTGAGCCTGTTCTCTGCCATCCCCAGCAACTGAATCAGGTTTTTATAAACCTGCTGGTAAATGCGGCTCAGTCCATCGATAAAAACGGGGAAATCACAATTCACACCTGGACCGACAGCGATGCGGTGTTCGTGTCGGTGCGTGACACAGGCTGCGGTATCCCACCCGAGAACCGCAAGCACATCTTCGAGGCCTTCTTCACCACCAAGGCGGTTGGCAAGGGGACCGGCCTGGGACTGTCCATCAGCAACGAAATCATAAAGAAGCACGGTGGAGACATCTCTGTTGAGAGCAAGGTGGGCGCAGGTTCGACATTTACCGTCAAACTGCCGCTCAATCAGGCAAATCCAGTGCAGTAGGAAATGCCCGCCGACAATCACTGCTGCGCCGCAAAAAAAACGATGGTCCGGAGTTTGCCATGGGAAACGGGCTTCACTTTCTGTATCTTGAAGACAATCCGGTCGATGTAGAGCTGATTCGGGATATTCTCGAAGAGCAATGGTTCGATTGCACCATCGAACGGGTCCAGACGGAAGCGGATTTTTGCACTGCCATTGAGCGGGGTGGGATCGATCTGATTCTGGCCGATTATACGCTGCCCACCTTTGACGGCATCTCTGCCTTGGACATTGCCCGGCAACATTGCCCGGAGATCTCCTTTATCTTTGTCTCGGGAACCATGGGTGAAGAAGTCGCCATTGAGTCTCTCAAAAGAGGTGCAACCGATTACGTCTTGAAAAACAATCTTTCCCGGCTCGTGCCTTCTATTGATCGATCCTTGAAGTATTCATTGGAATTGAAGCAGCGCCAGCGAGTAGAATATGAGCTGAGCAGGAAAAACATTGAGCTTGAACAGTTCATCTACGCCGTGTCCCACGACCTGCGCAGCCCGCTGGTGACGTTCAAGACCTTCCTGGGCTTCCTGGATCAAGATATTTCTGCTGCCGATAATGAGAATATCGACAAGGACATGAAATTCATCCATTCCGCTGCCAACCGGATGGAAACCCTGTTGAATGAACTGCTGGATATTTCACGTATCGGCCGAACAATCCTCACCTGTGAGGAGGTCCCATTCCGTGAGTTGGCCGCCGAGGCCCTGGATGCGGTGGCGGGCCAGATCAGCGCGGGCAAGGTTGATGTGCAGGTGAGCGAAGTTGATCTAGTCCTGTGTGGCGACCGGAGACGCCTGCTGCAGGTCTGGCAGAACCTGCTGGACAACGCCGTTAAATACCTAGGCGACCAGTCTATGCCCTGCATTGAGATCGGTTTTGAACAGCAGCAGGGTGCAACGGTCTTCTTCGTTTGCGACAACGGTATCGGCATCGCCCCCGAATATCAGGAAAAGGTCTTCGGCATATTTGAACAACTGGACCGCAAAACCGGTGGAGTCGGCATGGGACTGACGATGGTCAGGCGCATCGTGGAGCTGTACGGAGGCCACATCCGAGTGGAATCGGGCGGTGAGGGCCAGGGAAGCTGCTTCCGCTTTACCCTGCCGGGGGCTGTAAAACAGGGATAGGTCTACAAGAATGGAAAACAATTCAATTCAGTTTGCGAGGTATATCGGATGGCGCATCGGCCAATACTCTGCCCCCGCTGCAGACGGCTCATCGGCAGTGAAGAACCCGTATGCTCATGGTGCGGCACATCACGTTCAAACCCCTGGTGGCGCCTGGCCGGAATGACCCGGGGAGCATCAACATCCGACTGGGCGGTAAAGGTCATCATAACGGCAAACGTAGCATATTTTGCCGTTTCGCTCATTCTCAGCGTCAGTAGTGACGGTTCGGTCGGATTCCTGTCTCCGGGCCAAAACAGTCTCTTTCTGCTGGGCGCCACCGGCACGGTCCCCATCGACCATTACGGGCGGCTCTGGTCGCTGATCAGCGCCAACTACCTGCATGGCGGCATCCTCCACATCATCTTCAACCTGATGGCCCTGCGCCAGATTGTACCGTGGGTCGTCAACGAATACGGTGTCAGCCGCATGTTCGCTATCTACACGCTGGGCGGGATCTTTGGCTTTTGGGTTTCCTATCTGGCCGGCGTGCCCTTCACCATCGGTGCCTCGGCAGCCATATGCAGCCTGATAGGCTCTCTGCTTTATTTTGGAAAGAGCAGGGGCGGGGCTTACGGCAGCTCCGTTTACCGCGAGGTGAGCGGCTGGGTGGTAAGTCTTTTTATCTTTGGCCTGATATTTCCCGGAATCAACAACTGGGGCCACGGCGGCGGAATACTGGGTGGAATCATCTTCGGGATGCTTCTGGGCTATAACGAGAAAAGGGTCGAGAGCGCCTTTGATCATGCCCTGGCGCTTCTGTGTGCCGTGACAACAATCGCTGTGCTTGGATGGGCTCTGTTTGGTGCGCTGCTTTGATTGGATGACAGGGCAGGGAACTAATTAAAGCACTTCCTGAGAATATACTGTCTACAACACCGGGGAGCATGCCTGGACGATCATTGGTATCGAGGTAAAGTAATGGACCACCGCACGATCATGCACCTTGATATGAACAGCTTCTTCGCCTCGGTGGA
>JBBQXT010000113.1:0-9313 GCA_038209415.1 Geobacterales bacterium | reverse complement strand
TTCAACTCCTTTCGGGCTTGGGCCTTAGAAGTTGAGCAACGAGAACACCTTGACATCGGGCAACTTTTCGCGACCGTGCAGGAAATCCAGTTCGGCCATGAAACAGCACTCCACGATCTCGCCGCCCATGCTCCGGACCATATCCACCACTGCCGCCATGGTACCGCCGGTGGCCAGCAGGTCATCGGCAATCAGGATTCTCTCGCCCGGTTTGATGGCATCCTGATGGATCTCAAGGGTGTCGCTGCCGTATTCCAGGTCGTAGGTCTTGCTGAAGATTTCCGAGGGGAGTTTGCCCGGTTTTCGCACCAGCACGATCCCGGCGCCCAGCTTGTAGGCCAGGGCCGAACCGACTATGAAACCGCGGGCCTCGACGCCGACCACCTTGTCAATGTGCTGGCCGACATAGCGGTGTGACATGAGATCGACCATGCGCTGGTAGGACCTGGCATCCTGCAGCAGGGTCGTAATATCCTTGAAAACAATGCCTTTCTTGGGGAAATCGGGGATGTCACGGATGATGCTTTTCAAATCGTCCATTGGTGTGTCTTCCTTTCTTACAGGTATAAGGCTATGCCAACCACGTTACGTATCTGTTGATTTTCTCAGTTTTTCCAGTGACTTGGATTCTATCTGGCGGATCCGTTCCCGCGTGACGCCGAACTGATGTCCAATCGTGTCCAGCGTCTGCGGCTCGTTATCATCCAGGCCGAAGCGGAGCGTGAGAATCTTCTGTTCACTCTCGGACAGCGTATCAAAATGCCGGGAAATCAATTCGTAACGATTCACATTTTCCAGCAGCAGCGACGGGGACACCAGCGAATGGTCTTCGATTGTGTCGATCAGGAAGTAATCGTTGCCGTCACCGATGGGTGTTTCCATGGAGCAGGTGCGCCGGAGCAGCGTCATCAGGCGGCGTACGTACTCCGGTTTGATTTTCATGGCGTCGGCTATTTCATCGACACCCGGTTCGCGATGCAGTTTCTGCGACAGTCCGCGGACCATCCTGAGCATGCGGCTGATATCGTCGGAGACGTGCACAGGCAGGCGGATGGTGCGGGACTGATTGACCAGAGAGCGTTCGATTGACTGCCGGATCCACCAGGTGGCATAGGTCGAAAAACGGCATTCCTTGGCCAGGCTGAAGCGCTCCACCGCCTTGATCAGCCCTAGATTGCCCTCCTCGATCAGATCCAGAAACGGCAGGCCGCGGTTGACGTAGCGCTTGGCGATCTTGACCACCAGCCGCAGATTGGACTCGATCATCTTGTTGCGGGCGGCCTTGTCCCCCTGCTCGATCTTGCGGGCCAGCTCCTTCTCGGATTCGGCATTCAGAAGAGGCGTGCGCTGGATATCGCGCAGATAGATTTTTATGGCGTCGTCATAGTGCTCCAGCTCGGCCACGGGCAGCACTTCTTCATCAGAGATATCACCGGCCTCGTCATCGTGGAAGGCCGGCGGCTCTTCGACCTCGTCCAGCGTAAGCCGAGGTGCTGCCGGCGGTTCTTCTTCCTGGAAGCCATGCTCCAGAAGCTCATCCTGTTTCATTTTCACAGCGCTATCCTTCCCGTCATATCCGCATTACCAGCCCTGCCTGCCGATCAGCGGCACAAAACGGCAGCCAATCGAGGCAACCGTCTCAAGCGTTCCATCGGCGCACTTTACTACCTTGACAAGACGCTGCTCCGCCTCACTCCCCACCGGGATCACCAACCGTCCGCCAATAGCCAGCTGATCGGTGAGCACCGACGGAATTCCCGGTGCTCCGGCCGTGACCATGATGGCATCAAAAGGTGACTCTTCCTGCCAGCCGACCGGACTGTCATCGCTGTCATTGATCCTGAGCATGACATTGAACAGCTTCAGCGAATCGAGGCATTTGCGCGCCCGCAGCGCCAGCGGGCGGATGCGTTCCACCGTGCAGACCCGATCGGCCAGCATGGCCAGGACGGCCGCCTGGTAGCCGGAGCCGGTGCCGATCTCCAGCACCTTCTCCGTACCGGTCAAGGCCAGCATTTCCGTCATCAGCGCCACCATGTAGGGCTGCGAAATGGTCTGCTTTTCACCGATGGGAAGCGGCGTATCGCTGTAGGCCTGGGCGGCGAAGGCCTCCTGAACAAAGATATGGCGCGGGATCTTGAGCATGGCGTCAATCACGCGCCGGTCTGTCACCGGTGACCGGTCGCCAGAGACGGGATTGACGATCTGCTCCTGCACCATCTTTTTTCTGGCGATCTCGTAATTCATGGTTTTCCCCGTAAGAAGGCGGGAATATAGCAAATCTTCATTGCAATGTCCAGACACCTCACAGCGGCCAACTCGCAAGAATCCGCATGGATTCGTAATTTGTCAGGTCGCGGTGCAGCGGGGTTATGGACACATGCTTGCGGTTGAGGGCGTGAAAATCGGTGCCCGGCTCGTCGTTGAAACCCGGCTCATCACTGCCGATCCAGTAGTACTTGCGGCCGCGCGGGTCGATTTTGTCAATGATCGTGCCAATGAAGGAACGGGTCCCCTGCCGCGTGATCAGCGGCAGCTGCATCTCCTCGGCCGGGCAGTCCGGTATATTGACATTGAGAAAGGTATCCGCCGGCAGGCCGTTGGCCAGCACCCGGCGGGCAACCCGGACAGCCACCTGGGCGGCTACGTCGAAATGGCCGTGGCGCTCGTAGGTCGCCAGCGAAACTGCTATGGCCGGTATGCCCATCAGGTTGGCCTCCATGGCGGCCGCCACCGTACCGGAATAGGTGATGTCATCCCCCAGGTTGGGACCGTGGTTGATCCCGGAGACGACCAGGTCCGGCCTGACCGGCAGCAGGCTGTGGATGCCCATGTTGACGCAGTCGGTGGGCGTGCCGTCCACGGCAAAGAAGCCCTCGCGCAGCTCGAAGACCCGCAGGGGCGAATGCAGCGTCAGGGAATGTCCGGCGGCACTCCGCTCCCGGTCGGGGGCGACCACGGTAACCGCACCCAGTTCCCGCAGGGCCTCGGCCAGCGCCAGGATGCCGGGGGCGTGGATTCCGTCATCATTGGTGACCATGATATGCATAGGTCGGATCCCGTCGCAAAATGAGGTGGCAAGCCGGCCTGTTATGGCAGAAATCTACTCATAAATCAAGCCGTAGCCTGCTTCTGATTTTGTGTTTACAAAAAGATTTGAACTATGTACATTCTGCAGCACTAAATCGGCTGTTTTAAAATGCACGACTACTCTATATCATTCGGAGGTTATTGTTATGAAGGCAGTTCTGATGGAAGGTTTCGGCGGAATTGAGGTTCTTAAGCTGGGTGAGGTCGAGCGGCCCGTGGCCGGCGAGGGGCAGGTACTGGTCAAGGTCTTCGCGACTACGGTCAACCGTCCCGACCTGGTCCAGCGCGAAGGGAAATATCCGCCACCGCCGGGCGATTCCGAGATTCTCGGTCTGGAGGTGGCCGGCGTCATCGAGAAACTGGGCGCCGGGGTAACCGGCTGGCAAGTCGGGGAGCGGGTCATGACGCTGGTGGGTGGCGGCGGTTATGCCGAGTATGCAGTCGCCTATGCCGGTCACCTGATGCGCATCCCGGAGAGCATGAGTTTCGAAGAGGCGGCCTGTGTCTGCGAATCCTACATCACCGCCTTCCTGAACGTCTTCATGATCGGCGAGCTGAAGGACAAACAGACCGCCATCCTGCACGGCGGCGGCGGCGGGGTCAACACCGCGGCGATCCAGCTGGCCAGGGCCTTGACTCCCACGGTGAAACTTATCGTGACAGCATCGCCAGAGAAGATGGAGCGCGTCAGGGAGATCGGCGCCGACTTCCTGATCAATTTCCGTGAAACGCCCGATTTCACCGAGCTCGTCAAGGAGTACACCGCCAAGAAGGGGGTCGATCTGATACTGGATCACGTCGGGGCCAAATATCTGGCACCCAACATGAACTCCCTGGGCTACAAGGGCAGGCTGGTAGTCATCGGCGTCACCAGCGGCATCAAGGCCGAGCTGAACCTGGCCCTGATGATGGTCAAGCGACAGCAGATCATCGGCAGCGTCCTGCGTTCAAGACCGGTAGCGGAGAAGGCCGAGATCGTGGCCGAATTCACCCGCCGCGCCCTGCCAAAATTCGCCGACCGGACCATCGTGCCGATCATCGAAAAGGTCTTCAGCATCGATCAGGTGCTGGATGCCCACCGCATGATGGAAGCGGACAAGCACTTCGGCAAGATCGTGCTGAGAATTCAATAGCATTCATACGTACATTCTGAATGAAAGCCGGCCAGGGATTCAGTCCCCGGCCGGCTTTCATTTTGTGTCTTCTGCATTTGCTTTAGTGCGGCTGCACCGCGGATTTTCTGTAAAGAACAATTTTTATTGCCAGCAGCACAAAAAATATGCTGGCCAGTCCAGCCACAATCACCGGTGCGGTCGGGATATCCAGCTTGAAGGAGAGAAAAATCCCCAGCATGCTGACGGCCACCCCAGCCAGCCATCCCGTCATAAGTATCTTGGCCGTTTCCCGAAAGAAGAGTCTGCCGATCAAGGCCGGAATGACCAGAAACGCAAAGACCTGCAGGATCCCCGCCATCAGCACCGATTTAATCAGCACCAGTGCAAAACTCAGATAAAACAGGAACTCCAGGAAGATGCCGCCCTTGCCCTCGAAGGTCAGGGCAAAGAACTTCCGCCGCATGAGGAAGTGGAACAGTCCGACCCCGCTGTAGAGCGCCAGGGTCGAAAGCAACTGCTGTGGGGTGACCCAGAGGATGTTGCCATTCAGGATGGTCTTGAACTCCTCCAACCCGTGGGGGCTCTTGTCCAGGATCAAGATACTGACCGAGAATGAGAAGATGTAGAGCACACCGATAAAAGCCTCGATGTTCACCTGGCGGGCAGCGTGCTTGGAAAGGGAGAGGATGAAGGCCCCCAGCAAGGCGAAGGCCAGAGAGAGGTAGAAGACCTTCTCCTCTCCCAGCAGAAACGACAAGGCGATGCCGATGCCGATAAACTGGGCCAGGGCCAGATCAACAAAGATGATCCCTCGCTGCAGGATGTGGATGCCAAAATAGGCATGGATCAGGACCAACAGCAGACAGGCCAAAAACGGCATTACCAGAAAAGAGAGGGCTTCCATTTGTTCTCCTGTTGAATTCAGTTACAAACTGTCATTAGCGAAATGCAGCCAACACCTTGTCCATGAAGGCGAACCAATCATCGGTTCCCGGCATGGCGCCCACATCCTGGGGAAGAACGATGACTTTCACACCCGTCTTTGCTCCAAGAGATTCCGCCTCTCTGAGACCGTGGGAAGACGTTACCAGGATGCCGCTCGGCTTGTTGCTCCGCATCTCTTCGATCAGTTTCTCGATATGGGCCGCTGATGGAGGAATGCCCGGTTTGGGTTCCATGTAATCGATAACCTGAAATCCGTAGTCGTTCGCCAGATAGCCGAACAACTTGTGATAAGCAACATATCTTTTCCCTTTCAGGTTGAGGGCCTTCCACTGTTTCTGCTTTTCATTGAACCTGGCGGCAAAACTCTTGTAGTTGGCCCGGTAGAAATCGGCATTGGCGCGATCCAGACCGGCCAGGGCATTGGCCATCCCTTCCGCCACACGATTGATGCTGACAGCGGAATAATGATAATGCGGATTTCCAAGGGGGTGCACGTCTCCCATGCTCCGCTCGACATTGGCCTGTTTTTCAATCGCTGAAATGAACTTGGAGCAATCGAAATTGCCGGATCTGCCCGGCATGATCCGAGCATTTTTTGACGCTTCCAGAATCAGCGGCAGATAGCCGATTTCCAGGTCGAGTCCGTTGTACATGATGATGTCGGCCTTGCGTCCGGCCAGGATCATGCTCGGTTTCGCCTCGACATAGTGCGGGTCCTGGCTCGGTTTTATCAGGGTGGTGACCGTGATTTTGTCCTTGCCAATCTCCCTGGCGATGCTGCCGATCCAGGGGAGCGTGGCAACGACATTGAGACCCGCAAACGCCGGGCTCGCTAAAGTGAGTGTCATACACAAAGTCAGAAGCGCTTTTCGCATGGTGTGGCCTCCTAAAAAGTGTGGGCGGGGTGAGCGCCGATAGTGAATATGAACTGTAACAGCCCCTCGTTATTGACCTGGCCATTGCGAGCCGAGAGATCATGGGTGTACTGCGCGCGGAGGGTGCTGAACTCGGTCGGGTTAAATTCCAGACTGCCGGTCAATCGCCATGGTTTGCCGCTGAACGTCTGCTGGACACCGTCCACCTTAAAGGTATTGTCGAATATCTCAAGCCGGTCGTAACGCGCTCCTGCCCGCCAGCGTTCATAACGGTATAGCGCTTGTATGTAGGCGCCGTCCTGATGGCGCTGCAGCGTGCGTATCGAAAGCGGTGAACCGGTGGGATCGCTGCTGGTCAGGTTTCCGTTCTGTAGCAGGTACAGATACTCGCCTTGTAGGTTTACCCCGTGAAGGCCTGATTTCCACTTCCAGACCGCTTCCATGCCATACAGTGCACTGTCACCCCGCAGCCCGAAGGTGTTGCCGGTTGCGGGGTCCGCCGGAAGAATGCTTGAACTTTTTGTAGAGCCGAACATGACCGATGGACCGGCATACAGTGTCGAATCATCGGACGTGTCAATCGATACTTTGGCAAAGGCCGAAAAGGCGTGGGGACCCCAGTTGTCATCTTTTCCGAATAACAGATTATTGCTGTTACCCTGGAAGGCCTCAACACCAAACAGTGTATAGACCGGCAATGGCGGCAGCCAGGTGAGTTGGACCCCGTTCTCGCCCCCAAGGCCCTCGGAACCGAGAAAGGCCTTGTAGGGCAGCGCAATGTCGGCAAAGTCCCAGGCGTGGGGATGCTGCGAGTTCAGGCGGCTGGTGTTGCTCTTGAAGCGGCCGCCCTTGACCTGGAACCCTTCCGGCAAAGAGGTGGTCACAAAGTAGGCCTCTTCCAGGGTTGCACCATTTTCATTGACCGGAATATTGGCGTAAAGGTCAAAATAAGGGTCAACCGGTGCGAAAACGAACAGTTCGGTGCCGTCAAGATTGAAGCCATTGTGCACACCTCTCCCTTCAGTGGTGAAGCCTGGAACGCCGCGCTTGTCCAACGCACCATTCTTGAGATTGGATACATACCACTTGGCATCCATCACCACCGACAAGAATGGGTTGGACATCAGCGAGCCGCCGAACAGGCCGGTTGCCTTGGAGGCTAAATCCTCGACCGGCGAACTTTCCGCAAGCTTTGGGTAGTTTCCCTTGTTTTGTTCCGGGAGCTGCTGCTTCAGTTCTTCTATCACCCTTTGCTGTTGGCGGATTGTCTCAAATTGACGGCCGAGTTCCGTCTCCAGCAGTTTCAGACGTGATTCGAAATCGTCCGCGGCGATGGCGGACAGGGGCATAAGCGCAACCATAACGGCTGCCGTAAGCATTGGTATTCGCATACACTTCTCCTGTGGTGCAATAATGCGCTCATTGTGTGTGAGTAAATTAGTTGGAACGAGTCAGGAGAGGCTATGCCGGAGGGGCGCGACTTTGAGCGGTGATGCAGGGTGCTGAGACGAAGCTCCGGGTGAAGGTGGTAAATTCGGTCGGTCGAACGGATGGTTGTGCTGTAAGGCAGGCAAAAGGTATCGTAGACGCAGCGGGCTGGTGATGTAGCGCGGCGCAGATCGAACAGTCAGGATGGTCCTGTTGGTCAGCATGGTGGTGCATACCGCCAAACAGCACAACGGCAAGCATCAGGCATGTCAGCAGAGTAGCGAAACAACGCTTGCCATATCTGTGCCGCAGATGAATGGCGTAGCGTATGGTCAGGTTTACGGTAGTCATGTGTGGCTACTATGAATTCATATTGTCAAGTAAGTCAAGCGGTCAGACTGGGGAGCAGCAAACGTTCTTAAAAACTTTAGTAATTTGTGTGATTGCTTAGTTTTCAAGAACGTCCCAGCAGCTTACTCCTTCTCGTCCAACACTCGCAATTTCAGGTTATTGAGGTTGTATCTCCAGCGCCAGCTTCAGTGTGGCGGCGATATTGCGTGAAGCCGTGCGGACATTCGTCGCGGCCTGGGACATGGCCTCTTCCACGCAACCGACCTGACTGAGCACGCTGAAGACCGCATCGATGCCATATTGATGAACCTCACCGGCATCGGCTGCCAGACAGCCGGCGATGCCGATCACCGGTTTGCCGTATCGTTTAGCCAGTCGCGCCACACCAATCGGGGTCTTGCCGTGTATGGTCTGGCTGTCGATGCGCCCTTCCCCGGTAATCACCAGATCGGCATCCCGCACATGAGCCTCCAGCCCGACCGCCTCCATGACGATCTCGATGCCCGGCCGCAGCTTGGCACCGAAGAAAGCCAGCAAGGCCGCTCCCATGCCGCCGGCAGCACCCGCGCCCGGCACCCCGGCCACCCGCACACCCAGGTCCCGGCTGATCAAATCGGCATAGCGGGCAAGGTTGGCATCCAGTTGAGCCACCATCTCCGGCGTGGCGCCCTTCTGCGGGCCGAAGACAGCGCTGGCGCCCATCGGTCCGGTCAGGGGATTGTCAACATCGCAGGCTGCTTCGATCCGGCAGGCCTTCAGTCGCGGGTCCAGTCCGCTGATATCGATGCGATCCAGATCCGCCAGTGCGCCGCCACCGAAACCGATCTCCCGGCCGGCATGATCAAGCAGTTTCCCTCCCAAAGCCTGGAGCATGCCGGCACCGCCGTCATTGGTCGCGCTGCCGCCGATGCCGATGATCAGGTGGTTGATGCCCGCATCCAGAGCGGCCTTGACCAGCTCGCCGGTGCCATAGGTCGTCGTCTTCAGGGGGTTGCGCAGACCGGGAGCGACCAGGGCCAGCCCGCTGGCGGCCGCCATTTCGATAATCGCGGTTTTCCGGTCACCGGTCAGGCCATAGCAGGCCTTGACCGGTTCACCCAGGGGGCCGGTTACGTTCACCTCGACGAGTGTGCCGCCCGTGGCTGCCACCATGGCCGCAACCGTGCCTTCACCGCCATCGGCCATGGGAAGCTTGATGTACTCCGCATCGGGAAATACTTCACGAAAACCGGCTTCAATCTCAGTCGCCACTTCAAGAGCCGTCAGGCTTTCCTTGTAGGAATCGGGAACAATGACAATTTTCACTGGGAACACCTTTTTCAGGCTGCTGAATGTTCTTCATAAACGTAGACCTGCCCCATACTCTTCCCTAAAATCCTTCCGCAACCTACAAAGTCTGAGTAATGGAATCAATGGTAACGGCCACTGTTGCCCGTGCCCAGGCGAACTTTGCCTTCATGACATCAAAATCCGGTCCCGAGGTTATAAAGGCTGCCGTGCCCTTGATCA
>JBBQXT010000112.1:0-9585 GCA_038209415.1 Geobacterales bacterium | reverse complement strand
CCCGATCACCTTGTCCACCAGTTCGGCCAGATCCCCTTCCAGCACCAGGCCACAGCCCTTTTTGGCAGGTGGATAGAAGCGCTCCGTTGTTGCCAGTGCAGCGTCCTTGAGCAGGTCGGCAACCGGGATGGCTGCGATTTCCTTTTTCTTGGCCTTCATGATATTGGGCAGGGTCGGATAACGCGGGATATTGAGACCCAGTTGGCAGGTAACCAGAGCCGGGGTCTTCAGCCTGACAACACCTTTGATGCCGCCTTCCAGCTCGCGTTTGGCGGTCACCACTCCGTTGTCATAGGCAAACCCGACCAGCGTCGTGGCACAGGAGTAGCCCAACTGTTCGGCGATGGTAACGCCAACTTGTGCCGAACCGCGGTCCTGGGACTGCATGCCGGTAAAGATCAGGTCAAAACCCTGATCCTTTACAAAGGCGCTGATGATCGAAGCTATCTGCCAGGGGTCCTTTGAGGCGGCGTCCGGGTCCTGCACATGGGCACCACGGTCACAGCCCATGGCCAGGGCCTTCTTGATCGCTTCCACTACCCGGTCCGGGCCGATGGACAGCACAGTCAGCTCCGACTCTTCACCCAGTTGTTCCCTGAGCCGGACAGCCTCTTCTACCGCATATTCATCGTATTCATTCATGCGGAAGGCCAAGTCAGCCTCGGCATACCAAGTACCGTTCGCGTTGGGTTTGAAGCGCGATTCCAGGTCCGGAACCTGTTTGATGCAGACCAGGATTTTCATAAGACCTCCAAAATCATTATTACTGTTTATGCCGCTATCCGTTCAACCACGATTTCCGACAGGTCCCTGACCCTGAGTTTGCCCTCGGCCCCGCCGGTCTTGATGCCGTCCTCGAACATGGTCAGACAGAAGGGGCAGTTGGACACCAGGGTCGGCGCGCCGGTCTCCTGGGCCATGCGGACGCGGGCCTCGCTGATCTTGCTGCCCAGTTTTTCCTCGGCCAGGATCCGTCCGCCACCGCCACTGCAGCAGAAACTGTCATAGCCCGATTTGTCCATTTCGCTTAAACGCCCGCCGGCGGCCAGCAGTATGGAACGCGGCTCATCGATGATGCCCATGTAGCGCCCCAGATAGCAGGAGTCGTGGTAGGTGAATTCAAAGGCCTCCGGCTTTAGTTTCAGCTTTTCCTGAACCATCAGCCGGTTGATGTAGGTGGTGTAGTGCTCCACCGGCACGTCCAGTCCCAAGTCCTTGTAATCGCGCCCCAGGGTATTCATGCAGTGCGGGCAGGTGGTTACGATCTGCTTGACGCCGTAGCCCTTGATGGTCTCGATATTTTCCTGGGCACACATCTGGTACAGGTATTCGTTGCCCAGTTTCCTGACCGGCTCGCCGCAGCATTTTTCCTGTTTGCCGAGAATTCCGACCTTGACACCCGCCGCTGCGCAGATGCGGATAAAGTTGGCCGCCACTTCGCGGTTGCGCCGATCGAAGGAGGCATAGCAGCCCACGAAGTAGAGGATATCCACTGCGCTGTCCTGCTCCATGATGCTGACCGGCAGGCCTGCGGCCCAGTCAGCGCGGGCGGCGGGCGCCAGACCGAAGGGATTGCCGTTTACCTCGATGTTGCTGGTGGCGGTGCGGACCTCATCACCGGGGAAGGCACCCTCCATCAGGGTCAGGTTGCGACGCATCTCCAGGATCTTGTTGACATGCTCGATGTTGGCTGGACAGATCTCCTGGCAGGCGCGGCAGGTGGTGCAGGCCCAGAGGACGTCCTGGGTGACGGTTTCGCAGAGGTTGGCCGCGGGTGAAGCAAAGGCGACTTCACCGATCTGCTGGACGACCTTCATGGGGGAGAGCGGTTTGTCGGTGGCCCAGGCCGGACATTTGTCCTGGCAGCGTTTGCAGGAGGTGCAGGCGTCGGCGTCGAAGATATCCTTCCAGGTGAGATCCGTTACATGGGCGGCGCCGAACTGCTCAACGCTTTCGTCTTCCAGGTTGGTGGTGGCTATGGCGCCTTTGGGGCCCAGGTCGCTGAAGAGGTAGTTGGCCGAGGTGGTAAAGATATGGCGCAGTTTGGTAAAGGGAATGGCGGCGATAAAGGCCATGACCAGGAAGAAGTGCAGCCACCAGAGGATTTTGTGGGTCAGGGAAAGATCAGCAGGCGACATGCCAACAAAGAACCGGCCGGCCAGCAGGCCGATGGGGGAGAAGCGGGCCAGGCCGGGGTTGATGCCGATTTCCGTAGCGGCCATGCGCACCCCTTCGACGATAAAGCCGGTCAGCAGGATGGCGAACAGCAGGGCATGAACAACATAGTCGTCGCGGATGGTTTGCAGCCCTTCCGGTTTGACGAAGAAGCGCCGCACCAGGAGTCCCCCCAGCATGAGCAGGGCCACCAGGCCGGCTATATCCAGCACCAGGGAAAACAGCTTGTAGAAACCACCCGTGAGGAATTTATAGTGGAAGAACAGATCGGTGAAGTCGGCCTGGGCCATGATCAGCAGGGTACCGATGAACAAGAGGCCAAAACCCCAGAAGAACAGGGCATGCAGCGCACCGGGGTCCAGGACCCGCAGTACCCTGGACTGGGCCAGCATGGTGCGGATCATTAGGGCGATCCGCTCCGGCAAAAGGTCCAAACGGTTGAGAGCCTTGCCTTGGCGGTATATCGCGATTCGCTGCCAGAACCCCCAGACCATGACTGCAACAGCAGCGATCGAGAACAGGTACAAGGCCGGAACGACTCCCTGTCCGATGTTCCAGTATATTTCGCGGGTTGCTTCCATTAATGAATACCTCTAAACGTTCCTACGACAGCAGCAGTTTCGAGATCACCAGACGCTGCACCTCATTGGTGCCTTCGTAGATCTCGGTAATCTTGGCGTCGCGGTACATGCGCTCGACCTCGTAATCGCAGATGAATCCGTAGCCGCCATGGATCTGGATCGCTTCCTTGGTGACGTAGGTGGCCGCCTCGGATGCCAGCAGCTTGCACATGGCCGATTCAATGGTGTAGCTCTTCTTGGCGTCCTTGAGACAGGCCGCCTTGTAGGTAATCAGCTTGCTGGTTTCGATCCTAGTCCACATGTCGGCCAGCTTGAACTGAATCGCCTGCAGGTCGCAGATCGGCGCGCCGAACTGCTTGCGTTCCTTTGAATAGGCCAGGGCGAGCTCGAAAGCCCCTTCGGCGATGCCCAGTGCCTGGGAGGCAATACCGATCCGGCCGCCGTTGAGGGTATCCATGGCGATCTTGAAGCCCTGGCCCTCCTGTCCCAGCAGGTTGGCCACCGGGATACGGACGTTGTCCAGGGCAAAGGCGGTGGTGTAGCTGCCGCGAATACCCATCTTGTTCTCGTTCTTGAGGATCACCACGCCGTGGGACTGCAGATCGATGATAAAGGCCGAGACTCCCTTATGTTTGAGTTTCTTGTCCGAGGTGGCCAAAATGACTCCGGTCCCCTTGTAGCCGCCGTTGGTGATGAAGATCTTGGAACCGTTGATGATGAAATCGTCGCCGTCGCGCTTATAGGTTGTGGCAATCGCCCCGGCATCGCTGCCGGCATCCGGCTCGGTCAGCATAAAACAGCCGATGATGTCACCTGAATTGAGGGCAGGAAGCCACTTTTTCTTCTGCTCTTCGGTACCAAAGGTGTAGATCGGGCCGCTGCAAAGCGAGGTATGCGCCGAGATCAGGACGCCGCTGGAGCCGCAGGCCTTGGAGACCTCCTCCACCACGATAGCGTAGGAGAGCATGTCGAGGCCGGCCCCGCCGTACTCCTCCGGCAGATAGCTGCCCAGGAAGCCCATTTCGCCCATCTTCTTCACCAACGTGTCGGGGATGGCATGCTCCTCATCGATTTTCATGGCAATCGGCTTGATCTCCTTGTTAACGAAATCGCGGACTGCATCCTGCAATACCTTGTGATCCTGGCTCAGTTCAAAATTCATGGCCCCCCCTGTCTGGTGTGATAATCCGTCAGTTACCCCTGAATTCAGCCGTGCGCTTTTCCACGAAAGCGCCCATGCCTTCCTTTTGATCCGCGCTGGCGAACAACACACCGAACTGGGCCGCCTCGTAGCGGAAGCCGTCCTCCTTGCCCATGTTCAGTCCATTGGCAATAGCGTCCTTGGCGTAGGCAACCGCCAGTGTTCCGACCCGGGCGATGGCCTGTGCGATTTCCATGGTCTTGGCCAACAGTTCTTCCGGAGCAAAGACTTCGTTGACGATACCCCAGGCTTGAGCCTGGGCTGCCGGTATTATTTTCCCGCTGAAGATCAATTCATTGGCCTTGTTTGGCCCGATCAGCCGCGACAGGTTTTGAGTGCCTCCGAAACCGGGGATGACCCCCAGGGTCACTTCCGGAAAGCCGAATTTGGCCTTCTCCGAGGCGTAGATAAAATCACAGGCCAGGGCCAGTTCCAGCCCGCCACCCAGGGTATAACCGTTGACCGCCGCGATGACCGGCTTGGTCATCTTCTCGATCAGCAGCATGACCCGCTGTCCCTTGAGAGCGAATTGATGACCTTCCACGGAGGTCATGACCGACATCTCCTTGATGTCGGCGCCGGCCACAAAGGCCTTCTCGCCAGCACCGGTCAGCAGCACCACCTTGACGGAGGCATCCAGGTTCAACCCATACAGGGCACACTCCAGCTCGCCCAGAAGCGCACTGTTCAGTGCATTCATTGTGCGCGGGCTGTTGATGGTCAGTGTGGCGACACCAGCGGTAGTTTCGATCAGAAGGTTTTTGAATTCCATAATGGCTCCTTAGTGGTGATCAACCACCCCCAACCCCTCCTTATCAAGGAGGGGAGTTTTAGTCCCCCTCCTAATTTAGGAGGGGCTAGGGGTGGTTAGGGTGGTCAGCTTGATTCAATACGTATAAAATCCGCGGCCCGATTTGCGCCCCAGATAACCGGCATTAACCATCTTCACCAGCAGCGGACAGGGACGATATTTGGGGTCCTTGAAACCGTCATAGAGCACATTGGCGATGGCCAGCACCGTGTCCAGGCCGATAAAGTCGGCCAGGGTCAACGGTCCCATGGGCTGGTTGGTGCCCAGCTTCATGCCCTTGTCGATATCCTCGGCCGTGGCGATGCCTTCGTAGAGGGCAAAGACCGCCTCGTTGATCATCGGGATCAGGACACGATTGACTATGAAGCCGGGGTAGTCCTGGGACACCGCCATCTCTTTCTCCAGTCTGGTCACCAGTTCAGCGGTCTGCACAAAGGTCTCATCGCTGGTGGCATGGCCACGGATCACCTCAACCAGTTTCATCAGCGGCACCGGGTTCATGAAGTGCATGCCAATGACCTTGTCCGGGCGCTTGGTGGCCGCTGCAATCTTGGTAATGGAAATGGATGAGGTGTTGGACGCCAGTACCGCCCCCGGTTGGATGATCGCATCCAGTTTGCGGAAGATTTCCAGCTTGGTCGGCTCATGTTCGGTGACCGCCTCCACGGCGAAGTCCACCGATGCCAGATCAGCCATTTCCCTGGTGGCCTTGATGCGGCCGATTGTCTCGCCTGCCAGCGTTTCCGGGATGGTTCCCTTCTTGGCCTGACGCTCAAGGTTCTGCCTGATGGTAGCCAGCGCCTTGTCCAGTTGTTCAGCTGATATGTCATGGATGATGACGTCGTAGCCGAACTGGGCAAAGACATGAGCGATGCCATTACCCATCTGACCTGCGCCGAGAACACCAACAGATTTGATCATTTCAACCTCCCGAATAAGTCTCAAACTCGTTCAAAAATGACCGCTACCGCTTCACCGCCACCGATACAGAGCGTGGCCAGGCCGTAACGCTTTTGGCGCTTGTGCAGTTCACGGATGACGGTCGCCGCCAGACGGGCTCCGCTGGCCCCGATCGGGTGGCCGAGGGCACAGGCTCCGCCATTGACATTGACCTTGTCCAGGGGAAGGTTTAACGCCTTGATTGCCAATAGAGGCACCGAGGCAAAGGCCTCGTTGATCTCGAACAGGTCGATGTCGGCAAGTGTGAGCCCGGCTTTGGCGCAGACGTTCTGGATGGCGCCGATGGGGGCCTCGGGAAAATTGTCCGGATGGCGGCTTTCAGTCGCATACGCCACAATACGGGCCTTGGCAGTCAAATTATGCTTCTTCAGGCCAGCCGCATTTGTCAGCAGCAGCAGGGCTGCTCCGTCACTGATCGACGAGGCATTGCCGGCCGTGATTGTGCCGTCTTTACGGAAAACCGACCGCAGCTGGGTCAGTTTGCCGACATCTCCTTTGAACGGCTCTTCGTCCGTATCCAGGATTTCGTCGCCCTTTTTCCCTTTTTTGATCAGCGGAACGATCTCATCGGCAAAGATGCCACCGCTGATCGCAGCCTGGGCCAACTGGAAGGAGCGGATGGCAAAATCGTCCTGTTCGGCGCGGGTCAGGCCGCCGCGCGCCACACTGTCCTCACCGATTTCACCCATGTGACGACCGCTGTAGGGATCCTGCAGTCCGTCGTAGATCATCAGGTCCAGCAACTCGCCATGACCCATGCGGTAACCGTTGCGACCCTTCTTGAGGATATAGGGAGCCTGGGACATGTTCTCCATGCCGCCAGCCAGAACAACCGTCGCATTGCCGAGCCGGATGCTGTCTGCTGCCAGCATGACCGCCTTGAGGCCGCTACCGCAGACCTTGTTGATCGTCATGGCGTGGGCGCTGTCGGGAATGCCGGCAGCCCGCATGGCCTGTCGCGCCGGGGCCTGGCCGCAGCCGCCCGACAGCACCTGACCGACGATGACCTCGTCAACCGCTTCAGCCGGCAGGCCAACGGCAGCCAGCAGCCCCTGCATGACCGTTGCTGCCAGGTGCGGTGCATCCACACCGGACAAGATTCCGTTGAAGGAGCCGAACGGGGTTCTTTTTCCCTCTACCACAAAAACGTCTTCGCTCATGACAACACCCTCCCTTACAAAATGTAATGTCAGTTTATATTTCGTTTACGTTCATGTCAACGTAAAAAATAACAGAATTCTAAAATTATAATTGTGGTAAAAAAACCCGGCTTTCAATATTTGAAAACCAGGCTTAACAGGTAACAGGATATTCCGTGTTACAGGAAAATGATTTGGTCCGGCATGTCGGTAAGTTTGATGCCGCCGTCAGTGCTAACCGCAAACGTATTTTCTATGCCGATGACACCCTTGCCGGGGATAACGAACTTGGGTTCAACCGCAATGGTCTGACCAACCTGTAACGGCACTTTGAATCCCTGAGCGAGCACCGGGAATTCATCCAGTTCCAGACCGACACCATGCCCGACAAATTTTGCCTGCTCACCCGGCATGCCCATAAAGGTTGCACCCAGACCGGCCTTCTCGGCCATTCTGACTGACATCTGAAACAGCTCCTCACAGACGGCGCCGGGCTTCATGGCCTGCTGGATGGCTCCCTGAATACTGAGGGCGGCATCAAAGGCAAGTTGCAGTTCCGGATCAAGTGCTCCAATGACAAAGATACGGGTCATGTCGGTGATGTAACCGTTGAAAACACTGGTATAATCCAGAAATATCGGCTCATTTTCGCGGATGAGCTCCCGTGATGCCCCTTGCGGTGATGCAGTGGAAAGCCCTTTTCCGGTTACAGCTCCGTCAAAAAAACCGTAACTGGCCCCTCCGGCGGAGACCGCCAGGCCGCTAAAGAGTTCCTGGTTAAAGGCCCTCATGCGGACGTAGCCCTCATTACCGGCCTTGCGCAGCCGGTATTCGAACTCCGCCGCCAGGTCAAGCTCGCGCATCCCGGCCTTGATGAATTGCGGCGCCTGGGCAAATATGGAACAGAGTATACCCCCGCTGCGGCGGAGCTCCTCAATCTCAAATGGCGACTTAACCGAGCGGATCTCCCGGTTAATTGGCGAGATATCAATAAACTCACGTCCCGGAAGGAGCTTGGTGTAGTAATTCAACTGCTGAACAGGAGCAACATCGAAGGTCATGCCGATCTTCAGCGCTTGATCACTGAAAAGAGTGGGGAACTCCTTGCTGGAGGGAAATGGACGGATATCCGCTATCGGGCTTTCCTCCCTGGCACGCGACAGGCTTTTGCGCACGAGCAGCAGGGGGGCGCTGTCAGCCGGTATCCAGAGCGTGGCGTTCTGGCGGGTGCCGGCAAAGTAGTAGACATCAATGGGGAAGATGAACAGGGCACCTGCCAGCCCCTTTTCCTTCAGCATGCTCTGCAGGCGGGAGATTCTCTGTTCCGATTCGTTTTTTGTCAGCATAATCAGTTTCTCCACTCGTTGAAAAATGATATTTCGGATAGTTCCTTACGCGGTCGTGCCTTAGGTTCCTGGTCTGGATATCCCAGCGGAGTTATTCCGACGATTCTGATGTTGTCAGGTATTGAAAGGCAGCATCCAGCAGCAGCTCGATTTTCTCCGGTTCCACCGGCGTGTCCAAGTATTTGCGGATGCTGCGCCGGTCGTGAAAGACTTGAAAGATGTCCATGGCAAGCTCCTACATATTCCTTCTGTATTTTCCGCCGACTTCATACAACGCGTGCGATATCTGCCCCAGCGACGCAACCTTCACCGTCTCCATCAACTCGGCAAAAATATTGCCGCCAGCCACGGCCACCGCCTGCATTTGTTGCAGCGCCTGTGGTGCTGTCTCGCGGTTCTGTTCCTGGAAGGCGCGCAGAGTGGCGATCTGTTGTTCCTTCTCCTCCTTGGTAGCGCGGGCCAGTTCACCCGGAACCTGATAACCCTCTTCGTCTGCACGTGGGTTGCGGAAGGTATTGACGCCCACAATCGGAAGCTCACCGCTATGTTTCTTGTGTTCGTAGAGCATGGACTCATCCTGGATCCTGCTGCGCTGATACTGGGTTTCCATGGCCCCCAGAACGCCGCCGCGCTGGTCGATGCGTTCGAATTCGCACAGCACAGCCTCTTCCACCAGATCGGTCAACTCTTCGATGATAAACGAGCCCTGGCAGGGATTTTCGTTTTTGGCCAGTCCGAACTCCTTGGTGATGATCATCTGGATCGCCATGGCGCGGCGCACCGACTCCTCGGTGGGGGTGGTGACCGCCTCGTTGTAGGCGTTGGTGTGCAGGGAATTGCAGTTGTCGTAGATGGCTACCAGGGCCTGCAGGGTGGTGCGGATGTCGTTGAAGTCCATCTCCTGGGCATGCAGTGAGCGTCCCGAGGTCTGGATGTGGTACTTCAACTTTTGGCTGCGGTCATTGGCGCCGTACTTCTCGCGCATGGCCACCGCCCAGATGCGGCGCGCCACACGTCCGATGACCGTATACTCGGGGTCGAGGCCGTTGCTGAAGAAGTAGGACAGGTTAGCGGCGAAGTCATCAATGTGCATGCCGCGCGACAGGTAATACTCCACGTAGGTGAAGCCGTTGGAGAGAGTGAAGGCCAACTGGGAGATCGGGTTGGCGCCGGCTTCGGCGATATGGTAGCCGCTGATGGAGACCGAGTAGTAATTGCGGACCTTCTGCTCGATGAAGTACTGCTGGATGTCTCCCATCATCTTCAGGGCGAATTCAGTGGAGAAGATGCAGGTGTTCTGGCCCTGGTCTTCCTTGAGGATGTCGGCCTGAACCGTGCCGCGTACGGTCTGCAGGGTGCAGCTGCGGATCTC
>JBBQXT010000111.1:0-9758 GCA_038209415.1 Geobacterales bacterium | reverse complement strand
ACAATCGGCTCCATAGCGTCGTCTCTCTGTATAAGTAGTTTTGTTGGGGAACAAAGGTACTTTACTACAGTTTACGACGCTATACTACTAATAGTTACAGTATGTTATGTTTGATTATACATGTGCGAAAGTTGAGTTATTGTCTTGACTAAGGGGTCCACTCAACAACAAGCCCGGGCGTCTCACGCAAAACAGGCCGGGAAGAACATCCTAAATTAACGCGGGACGATACAGATGGACCCGGCCTTTGTGTATGCTGCCGAGCCTTACAGTCGGATTATCGCTGATTCCGGAAACCATCAGGGGACGTTCCATTGAACCTCCCTATTCTCACCTGCGGTAAATGTTTTTTATAGGTTAACAGATCATGGGATTTTCGGGTCCCCTACAAACCCGTAACCGATGGTTGCAACGATAATTTCCTTGCCCGCGTTTTAAAAGCAGAATCAAAGGTTGCAAAACTATCCGCCCGACTGCTTGACGACAGGTGTAGAGCATCGGCAAAATCCATTCCCTGTGCGTGAGAATCCAGCGCCGCAAACAACATCACTTCGTCCTCTATCACCACCCGTTCCAGGGACAGCAATGCTCGTATGGCTTGATTTACTCTCGCCCGCTCAAGTTGATAGACGGCGCGCAGCACCCACTCGGTTTCCAGAATCACCGTCTTGGGAATGAATACCTCGTTCGCTGTAAAGAGCGCAGCCACTTTTTTCGTTTGTGCCGGGTCGTCATTTACCAGCAATCGCACTGCGATATTTGTATCTATCGCGACCATGATGCCGCCTGCTTTCGTGCTTCCTCAACGATACCGGCATGCATCTCCGCCAGGCTTTTCCTCGGGCCGTCATACCCGGCACAGCCGATAACATCATTAAGAGCAACGGTTGTTTTGCTGGTGACCGGCTTCAGCATCACAATATCACCGTCATCAAAGATGGTAAAAGTAGCACCCGCTCGCCATCCATGCCTTTGTCTGATCTGACGGGGGATAACAATCTGCCCCTTGCTGGAAAGTCTGGTTTCCATGTCGTGTTCTCCTTTGTAAGACGAGGTAAGACAATAGTAGCATCAAGATACTACGGCAACAAGGCTTTTCTTCTCATCCAGGCGGAAAAATGGGACGGATTTATTTTCGAAAAAAGAGCGAAAAAAGGTGATACTCGTCGTAGTTTCCGGTTTTGCGGGTCATGTCGATTATCCTCTCTGTTGTCGATTCCAATATGCCTTTGCAACTTTGACGTCTTGCTTCTAGGTGGACTTGTCGCCACCGATCAGGAGTAATACAACCGTCTTGCCATTTCTATGGTTTTAGTACCGTCAAACCGTCAATCCGCTTAAAATCTACTTCATCGTAGGTATAGGTGGTGGTAATCCCCTTGTCCATGCCCCAGAACGCCATGACTGCATCGGCAAATTTGACATTCTTTTCTTCATAAACCTTGAGGGCATTCAGAAAAACTCCTGCCAGTTCAACTTTGAGCTGAGGTGTGTTGACAATCGCCTCGGCAAGCTCCCTGATAGCCTTTTTCGGGTACTTGTAGACCTTCTCCAGAACCCAGACAATCTCTAGAATGGTAACCGGCATAACATATAGTACAAGACTCTTCTCAGGGGCGGTTCGTATGAGGTTCTCCACCGCTTTCGCCTTGAGATCGTCATCCTGAACCAACATTCGTAGAATGACGCTGGTATCTATAAACGCCCTATTCATCGGCACCCACCCCGCCTGCAATCCCTTTGTCCCGGATCTCGTCAATAGTCATCCCCATGCTGGGCAGAACCCCTTTGAAATCAAAGATGGTTTTGCCCTTCCTGAAAAAAACCTGTTCCCCGTCCGCATCCATCAACAGAGTATCACCCACCTGGATATGAAGCTTCTGGCGTACCTCTTTCGGTAATGTTATCTGCCCCTTGGGGAGAACTTTTACAGCAAGCATAGCTAATTCCTCCTGTTTCTAATATTCCTACGCATTTATTATTGTAGGAATATCAAAAAGTGTCAAGCAATCTATCTACGCAACACAAAAGCCTCATTTCTGACAGGGACACAGCCGGTGTCAAAAATGACTTTCCACCATCTCGGTAATAATGTCAGAAGGTCACATCCCGGAGATACCCGACCCTCTCCACTATATTCCAGCTATTCTGCCAGGTCGTAGATCCAGAGATACTTCCCACCGCGCAACGTGCTGCCGACCTGTCCCCACTCGCAAGATGCTGAGGGCAGTAGATCAACAGCACGAAAAAAGGTGATTCACACGCTATCCAGGGCAGGAAAATGGTCGCAAATTAATGCGAAAAAGCATATCATCCCCCATCTAGATTCAAACAATACAAAACAGCGGCGGGACGGTTTCATGCAGCTTACCAAAAAAAACATTCTCACAACCCTCAAAGAGCAGGACGGGTCGATCCCGTTTGCCGGGCTGCTGCGCTCGTTCGGCGGACGCCACGTCAAGCAGGAACTGAAACGCGTGCTGGACGATATGGCCGATGACGGCGAGCTGGTCAGATTCAAGGGCAACAGTTACGGATTGGCAACAGCGGTCAAGAGCATCCGGGGCACCTTGTCGACCCACCGCGACGGCTACGGTTTTGTCACACCCGAGGGGGGCGGCGAAGACATCTTTATCCCGCAGCGCGCCATGAAAAGCGCCATGCACGGCGATACGGTCGAGGTGCGGGCCGAGCACAGCCGCATGGGGGGCAACAAGCTGGAAGGACGTATCGCGGCCATAGCTCAGCGGGCCAGCAGCCGTGTCGTGGGACGTTATGAGGAAACGCGCCGCGGCGCTATTGTCATCCCCGAGGAAACCCGGCTCAATCTGATTATCGCCATCCCCGCCCACGGGCGCGGCAAGGCTGAGGACGGTCATCAGGTGGTGGCCGAACTGACCGCTTATCCCATCGGTGGACGACCGGCCGAGGGGCGCATCGTCGAGGTGCTGGGCTGGCCCGACGACCCGGAGGTGGAGGTGCAGTCGGCCATCCGCCGTTTTGACCTGCCGCATGTCTTCGGTGCGGATGCGCTGGCCGAGGCTGAAGCCGTCGCCGACAGCGTTTCAGCGGATGATCTGAAGGGGCGCGTGGACCTGCGAGGTATGCAGACCGTGACCATCGACGGCGAGACCGCCCGCGATTTCGACGACGCCGTGGCCCTGCGCCGCGAGGGCAACAACTTCCGCCTGTGGGTCTCAATCGCAGATGTATCCAACTATGTCACGACCGGCAGCGCCCTGGACCGCGATGCCTACCTGCGCGGAACCTCGGTCTACTTCCCGGACCGCTGCCTCCCCATGTTGCCCGAACGCCTCAGTAACGGCATCTGTTCGCTCAATCCGCAGGCCGACCGTCTGACAATGACAGCCGAGATGCTCTTCGACCAGAGCGGCGCCATGCTGGAATCAAGCTTTTACCCCAGCGTCATCCGCAGCACCGCCCGCCTGACCTACACCCTGGTCCGGCAGATCATTGTCGATAATGGCCCGGAGGTGACGGACAAACACCGCCCGTTGACACCAATGCTGCTGGATATGAAAGAACTGGCCCTGTGCCTGATGGCCATGCGCAAGAAGCGCGGCAGCATCGACTTCGACCTGCCGGAGCCGGAGATCATCATCGGCCTGACCGGCCAGACCGAGGGCATCATCCGCGCCGAACGCAACTTGGCCCACCAGTTGATCGAACAGTTCATGCTGGCCGCCAATGAAGCGGTGGCCGCATACATAACCGACCGGGGCATACCCTTCCTGTACCGCGTCCACGAGAATCCCGACCCGGCCAAACTGATCAGCTTTCAGGAATTCGTCTACGGTTTCGGGTATGAATTCGCCCTGATCGCAGAACGGGTCAATCCGGCCGATCTGCAGCGACTGCTGGAGCAGGCCAACGGAAAACCGGAAGAACGCATGATCAATTAC
Organism: Geobacterales bacterium; assembly: GCA_038209415.1. Taxonomy (GTDB): domain Bacteria; phylum Desulfobacterota; class Desulfuromonadia; order Geobacterales; family Pseudopelobacteraceae; genus CAIPTY01. Next base: position 5,835 of record JBBQXT010000111.1, on the reverse strand, counting down.
GCCCTGCTGAGATGCATGAAGCAGGCCCGCTATGCGGCCGAAAACCTGGGGCATTTCGGGCTGGCCTCCCGCTGCTACTGCCATTTCACTTCCCCCATTCGCCGCTACCCCGACCTGGTGGTGCACCGCATCCTCAAGGCCGCATTGGCAACGGCTGGGAAACCAGCCAGTAAACGGGCCGAAAAGCAGCTCGCCATTGCCACCGAGCGCCTGGGAGAGATCGCCGAGCACACCAGCAAGCGTGAACGGGTAGCCATGGAGGCCGAGCGGGATGTGGTCGAGTTGAAAAAGGTCCAGTACATGCAGCAGCATCTGGGCGAAGAGTTCGACGGTTATATCTCGGGTGTGACCGCCTTCGGCCTGTTCGTGGAACTGGGGGAACTGTTTGTGGAGGGGTTGATCCATATCTCAACCCTGGATGACGACTTGTATACTCACCAGGAGAAGCAGCATTCCCTGATCGGTCGCCGCTTGAAGCGCGTTTTCCGGATCGGCGACCCGCTGCGGGTCAAGGTTGCGGCGGTGGTCCCGGCCACGCGGCGGATCGAGTTTGTCCTGGTGGAGCATACACAATCTGCCCCAGCGACCAGACCGCAGATAAACGGAGCAACGACTGAAGAGTATCAGCGGATACCGCTCAAGGGGAAAAGCCTGGCCGGCATCAAGCGGGTTTCCGAAGGCCGTGAGAGCCAGAAAGTTGAGAGAATTGCCGGAGGAAACAGGAAAGGTGCACCAAAAGGAGGAAGGAGATAAAAACGGATCTACTCCTGATCTCCCCGCTGATTTGTTCTTTGAAGCTAACGATGATTTGAACGATGTATCTGGATAATCAGGACTATTTGTATGCCAGGGCTTCCTGTTTCAGGTCGGACACTCGTTCAAATTCAGGATCCTTATGGACAAGAACTGCATCCAGCTGCAATGCAGACGCAGCAATCCAGGCATCAACCAGGGAAAGGGGAAACCGTGCCTTTATTTCCGCGGCCTTCTCCAGAAGTCCTGCGGTCTCGTGCAACCAGGTAATCGGCAGCCGCAGGCAAAGTGAATATGCCGCACGGCCCGCTTCTTCTCCTTCGTCCTTCCAGACGCGGTACAACAGTTCCATTTGCGATATGAAGCAGCCGTGACAGGCGAGTTCGCCCCGCGCAGCCGCCTCAAGCAGGGCAGCTACACGTTCGGATCCCGGCTCGTTGTCGCGTAACGCCAGCAGTGCCGAAGTATCAAGCACATAGCTATTCATTTCTCACGTTGCCTTTCGGCTTCGCGTTCGACCACTAGCCTTGAGGCGCCCCCTCCTGATCCACTGCCGCGAAATGCACCCAAAAGTTCCAGCGCTGACGGCTGCACGGCTTTCGTGCCTGTACCTTGTCTGATCGCTTCATATTCCTGCGAAGAAAGCAGATACGCCACCGGCCTGCCGCGTCGGGTGATAGTAACCGGTTCTCGTTGGGCCGTGTCCAGCAGCAGACCAAAATGGTTCTGGGCTTCGACAGACGTCATTGTTATCATGGCAGATCTCCGCTCACTGGCTAATATGTCTATTATAACTAGTTAGCACGATTTGGCAATGAAACAAAGATCGCCTGCAAAGAAGTTTTGCCTTTCCTTCACGATGTACATACCAAATAAGACGTTAAACGACACAATCAGTCGCTTTGCTATGCCATAATGGACTCATCAATCTTCCAAAGAGGTACGTTATGGCATCTCCACGCTACTTGAAACCGCTGGGTTCATCCACCTCCAAACGCCGCATTGACAAGGCTATCCGTGACTATCAACCACTATTAGGCACATGGCTGATAGATATGGCCATGATGCTTGACTGCGATCATCCGACTTCAAACCGTCGTTGGCCCGGCATTTTTAGCGACGAGGACTTCTGCACGCTGACCGGATTGCCCAACCGCGAAGACGGCGATGACGATGAACCTCCCCGCCGCAGGTCCCGTCCAACTGCAACTGCCTGTCGTGAGCTGCTTAACCAGCAACGGGCTAAGTTGCAGAAACTGAAGTTTTCCATAAACCTGCCGCTGTTCGCAAATATCACTCTGCTGACAAAACTGCTGAATCTGAGCGAAGCCGACCAAGCGATACTCGCCTTCGGCGCGGCACTGGAGCATTTTCCGCTTTTTAAAAACGCTATTTCTCCCTGGAACGAAAAAACCTCTAATAAGATGCTCTGTCAGATGCTTTCCCGACTGACAGGCATTCCCGAGCGTGAATTCAGCGCCTCTTTCGCAGCAGAAGGTTTGTTGGGCGCCACCGGACTTGTCAAGGTTGACTCGACAGTTACCGATCTCGAAGAAAAGCTGAATCTTATGATGGGACTCACTGAGGTGCTTCTGGTCCCGCATAAAAGCACCGAATCACTGGTCGGCCGCTTTCTGCGCCGCGCCGCACCAGCATCCCTGACGCTCGACAACTTTCCGCATCTTTTACATGACAGCTCAGCCTTACGCGGATATGTACGCAACTCCCTCGTGGAAAAGACCATCGGTGTCAATATCCTGCTACATGGCAAGCCCGGCATAGGTAAGACGGAATATGTTCAGGCCCTTGCTGCGGAACTGGGTGTAGAACTCTACGAAATATCCTTTTCCAATGAAGATGGTGACCCGATCAAGGGGGAAGCGCGTCTTCGTGCTTATAGCCTCTGTCAACGGCTGCTTGCTCAAAATCGGAACGCACTGTTGATGTTTGACGAGGTAGAGGACGTATTCCCTTCCGGGTACGGATTCCTGAGTTTACTCTTTGGTGGCGGTGATGAGAGTTCCGGGTTCGCGGTCGCCGGTAAGGCCTGGATTAACCGCACCATGGAGCGTAATCCGGTGCCAGCCATCTGGGTCAGTAATCAGGTTCGCCAGATTGACGATGCCTACAAGCGCCGCTTCGATTACTCCGTCAAGTTCCCGATTCCGCCCAAAAGTGTGCGGCTTACCATTGCGGAGCACCACCTTGGCGTTTTCAAGCCAACAAGTGCATGTCTCGAACGCATTGCCGCCAACGATGAAGTTACACCAGGCCAGCTAGAACGTGCCGCCAAAGTAGCGCGTATTGCCTGCAACGGCGACAGCCTCCGAGCAATTGAGCTAGTCGAACAGACACTTGACCGCAGCATATCCCTGCTCGACCAGAAACGGACACCGGCACGGAATGTCACACGTACCGCTTATGACTTGTCATATCTCAACACCGATGAAGACATTACCAGGATCATTGCGGGTCTCAGGCGGCGTCCCCGTGGCACATTCTGTTTCTACGGCGCGGCAGGCACCGGCAAAAGCGAGTTGGCCCGCCACATTGCGGACGAAATCGGCAAGCCACTGCTCCTGCGTCGAGCGTCCGATATTTTGAGCAAGTGGGTCGGCGAATCGGAACAGAACATCGCTGAAATGTTTTCGGAAGCCCGGCAGCAAGAGGCCGTGCTGGTGCTGGACGAGGCCGACAGCTTCCTTGCCGACCGGCGGGATGCACGCCAGAGTTGGGAGGTGACACAGGTGAACGAGCTGCTGACCCAAATGGAGGCGTTCGAGGGGATCTTTGTCTGTACAACTAACCTGATGGAGAAACTTGACCAGGCCAGCCTCAGAAGGTTTGCCTTCAAGGTGAGGTTTGATCCGCTAACACCCGATCAGCGTTTGTCGATGTTCCAGCGGGAACTCGGCAGGCTTGGCGGGGGAGATGAAGTCACCACCGATTGTGAAGCAAAGGTTCGACAGCTCGACCGCCTGACTCCGGGAGATTTCGCGGTAGCTGCGCGTCAGTTTGAACTGTGGGACGTACCGGCCACGCCGGATAAGCTCTACGAGCAGCTCTGTAAAGAGTGCGAGGCAAAGGGCGCAGTATCGCGTAAAATCGGGTTTGGGGCAGTGGAGGTAAAAGATGCACGCTGATATGACCAAGCAAAACAAAGAGAATGTGTGCAAACCGGAACTGATCGTTGCCTGTACAAACCGCAACATCAAACTGGTTAAGGCTCTGCTTGATGCCGGTTGCGATCCGGAGGTACGGTCATCAGCCGGTAAATCGCCACTCTTTTTTGCTGCTGACAGTGGTGAATACGAAATTGTCTGGCTGTTACTCCATGCAGGCGCGGACCCTGAACAGACCGATAAACAAGGGAAAACTCCGCTCATGGCGGCAGCGGCAGAATCACATGCGGAAGTGGTTACGTTACTGCTGAAACATGGCGCAAAAGTTGATACGCGAAACAATGCGGGAGAAACAGCGCTGATCTACATGGGCATGGAGGCAGCCAACGGGTATGTCATGGTTAATGACTCTGTGGAGCCATTCAACGAGGGTTATGTGGATGTAGAGGAAACAGAGTACGCTTTTGCCAGGATGACGACGAATTACCCGCATCTCGTTCGCCTTTTGCTCGAAGCGGGAGCCGACGTCAACGCCAGGAGCAATGACGGCAGCGCACCGCTCCATTATTTTGTCGGAAATAAATTGCTCGAATGCGCCGAAATCCTTATTGACCATGGCGCAGACGTTAACGCACAGGACAATACTGGCGAGACTCCTTTGATGAGAGCGATCCCAAGCTATGGAGATGATTGTAGTATGGAAGTGATTGATCTGCTTCTGGAGCACGGTGCTGATGTAGACATACAACGAAACAGTGATGGCTGGACTGCGCTGATGAATGCCGCAGCAGACGAGAGAAACCAGAATGTACTTGATAGATTGATAGTAGTTGGTGCGGCCATGTCGCAGAACTTTATCGGCGAAACGCCGTTGATGATCGCACTTTTTCATGAATGCAACGATGGTAATATTAATAGTCTGCTGAAAGCCGGTGCCGATATTACGCAGGAAACCCGTTACGGCTTCACAGCGCAGGACTATGCCTTGACTCGCAATTACCGGGAAGACTTCTTTGTTGATAACCGTTGGCGGAAAATATTTCTGAATATGGTAGAGAAGAGGGATTCTATTGCCGTCAGTGAATTCAACCTGGGCAAGCCTGACGTAAATCTTCTCAAACTAAGTCTTAGGGAAGCAGTTTTTGCCGACAACCTGGAAATGGCGGCACTTCTGCTGCGCATGGGAGCGCCGGCAAACAGCAGCAACTTTGGCGGTGAAACTGCTTTGATGGAAGCTGCCTGTCGGGCGAATGTGGAAATGGTAAAGCTGCTGCTATCGCATGGAGCGGATGTGGAGCTGTGTGATAGCGATGGCGAAACAGCCCTTGAGAAAATGAGGGTCACATTTCCGGTCGAGGGTGGGATTACCCGATACTATATGGAAGATTTTGAGGCTGAGGCGAAAAAGGATTTTGGAGAAAAGCGGTTCAATGAGATAAAAGCCGCTCAAATGGAGATTGAGCGGCTGATTGAAAGCTAAATTTGGAACCTAATGTGGATGTGAAATCCAACTCTATGGATATTCTATTAACCTGCGGATAGATTTATATAATTGCTGGGTGATGACAAATCTATCTTTTGAAAAATGAAGTGCCCTATGGCAATTAGGACAAAGAGCTATTGCGTTTTCAATTTTATCACTGCCTCCGCAGGCAAGAGATTTTACGTGGTGAGCTTCTAAGTAGAGATGATCATTGTCTTTAGCAAATGGTGCTTTGCATTTGCATACTTCGCAGATGCCATCGGCAGATTTAAGTGTCCATGCCTTTACTTTGGGGTCTCTGTCAAACTGTTCTACTTCTTTTGTGTTTTTATTTGGTTTGTCTTGCCCTGATGGCTCTTCATTAAGATCCATGGTATCAATAAGCGAGTCTACAATATCATCAAATTTTCCATCAAATTCGGTAGAGTCATCTGTTAGTCCTGTGCCAGAAAATGGTGTTAGAAATCTGTAACCATG
>JBBQXT010000110.1:0-9930 GCA_038209415.1 Geobacterales bacterium | reverse complement strand
GATACGATGGGTTCCATCTACTTTGACTGGAAATCGACGCTGCACGTTTTACGCGAAAAGAGTCTGGTGCTTACTCTTGGGTACAATACTGCGCTCTTTTCCACCATGTACCGTCTGGCGGGAGTTACCAACCTGATCAACATGGACGGGTTTGAGTGGAAACGGAAAAAATGGTCGTTTTTACAGAGAACCTGGCTGTATCTGAATGAACGTTTTGCCTGTCTGGTGGCCAATCATCTGATCGCAGATCATCCTGTGATCAATACACATCTCTGCACCAGGGTCAACTCCTCCAAAATCACCATGATTCCGTATGGTGCCGACATGCCGATGAACTGTGACGCTGCGCTCCTGACACCCTTTGGGCTTGAACCAGGCAGCTATGCTTTGGTCATAGCCCGGACAGAACCGGAGAATTCCATTCTTGAAATTGTGAAGGCCTTTGCATCACGCCAACGCGGCTATAAGCTGGTTCTGGTAGGAGGGTACGACCCTGAAAGTTATCCGTACCATGCCAAAATTGCCGCAGCGGCCGGGGATGAAACAATTATTCTTGGAGCGATCTACGATAAAGATGTAGTTATGGCGCTGCGCAGCTTCTGCCGACTGTACATCCATGGTCACCAGGTTGGCGGAACCAATCCTTCACTATTGGAAGCGATGGCGGCAAGCTCTCCCGTGCTGGCGCATGATAATCCGTTCAACCGCTGGGTGAGTGGCGACACGGCTCGCTATTTCAAGGATAGTAACGCCTGCGGTCAGGAACTGGACACCCTGCTGTAAAATGGTGATCTGCTGGAAACGCCTGGCTGCGCGGGTAGAGAACGCTGCCAACGGGAATTTTCGAACGAGATGGTCATGTCGAAATACCAGGAGCTGTTGAGCGAGTGGTGGAACAAGAGCCATTAAATGTTATCAGAGTCAACATGAATACATCTACCACACAATTTCCTCTGCATATACTCTTCCAGTCACGCACAACTCTCTTCTCTGTTCCTGGCGGTGATACGATCCAGGTCCTCAAGACGGCCGAGGAGATGCGTAGGATGGGGTGCCAGGTGGATATCTCCATTGAGCTGGAACCTGACCTGACAGGGTATGACCTGGTCCATGTGTTCAATCTGATCCGGCCACAGGAAGCCTATCTGCAGGCTTTGAACGCTCAAAGGTACGACAAACCGGTCGTGTTATCGACGATCTATGTTGACTACTCCGACTATGACCGTAAGGGGCGCACCGGCATTGTACGGCTGATCGCAAACCTTCTGAGCACGAGCCAGCTAGAGTATATGAAGATTCTGGCACGTTCGGTGCTGAATAACGAAAGAAACAGAGGGACGTCGCTACTGTTGCGACATGGCTATCGCGCCTTACAGAAAAAGATCGTTGCAATGACAGATGTCCTGCTTCCGAATTCAAAATCCGAGCTGCGTCGTGTGCTGGCCGATTTTTCGGAGTGTTCTGGAAAAAAATGTGTCATTGTTCCCAATGCGGTTGATCCAAGCCTTTTTAATGCTGATCAGACCATCTCCAATCCGGAGTTTGAGCGTTTTCGAGGATGCGTGTTGAGTGTTGGGAGAATAGAAGGCCGTAAATGCCAGCTTGAACTGGTGCGAGCAATGAAGGGCTTGCCATGGCAACTTGTATTGGTGGGAAGGCCGGCGCCCAATCACACCAGGTATTATGATCAGATACTGAGGGAGGCCGGACCCAATGTTCATATCCTGGGGTATGTTGAACATGAGAAGTTGCCTGAGATCTACAAGGTTGCTCACGTTCATTGCCTGGTCAGTTGGATGGAAACCACCGGCCTTTCCTCTCTGGAGGCGGGTATTATGGGATGTAATCTGGTTATAACCGACAAGGGCGACACCAGAGACTATTTCTCTGATCATGCCTTCTACTGTCAGCCGGATGATGTCTCATCGATTCGTGCTGCGATCATCAAGGCCTATTCCGCACCGCCAAATCAGGAACTGAAGTCGCATATCAGTGAAAATTTCACCTGGCAGAAGGCCGCTGAAAAGACACTTGAAGGTTACAGGCGAGCTCTGAACAGATAGCATTGTCAATTTTGTCGATCATAAGGGTTAATTCTGTTCACAGTCTTTATCTTTCCCCCCTCATGTGATACAAGTAAGCGATCAATACACCTACCTACAGATGACAAGCGGTTTTTCTGATGCTTAAACAACAGGCTCGATTATTTACCAAAATTGCTGTTGCGGTTGATGTCGTTGCAATTTTATCGGCATTTGTACTGGCCTTTAACGTTGTTCAGCTGGCTACCGGCCGACTGGGTGATGTGCGGGACTATAGCTGGGTTCTGATTGTTATTGTGCCGGCCTGGATCTTTCTGCTGACATATTTCGGGATCTATGACTCGATGCGGACCAAGTCCTTCCGCGTCGTCATTGCGCAAATCCTGAAGGTTCACGTTATTGGTGGGCTTATCGTTTCCTCCTCTGTTTTTCTTTTTCATGCTACCAATTACAGCCGGCTCCTCTTTAGCGGCTTCATAATCTTCTCGCTGATCCTCATGACACTGGCCAAAGGGATTATCAAGCTGCTGCTCAGGCATTTCCGACGTAAGGGATATAACAGCAGAAATATCCTGGTGGTTGGTTCGGGTGTCCAGATGCTTCGCTTTGTGGATGTTATTCGGCAGCAGAATGACTTGGGGCTTGTCATTACGGGTGTTGTAGGTTTGCCTGATGAACCAGATATCCCGGGATGTGCCAAGTTGGGATTTATTGATGATCTGGTGGCAATCTGCAAGCAGAACGCGATCGATGAAGTGGTTTTCTCACTCCCCCGCAGAAACCTGTCGGTGGTCGATGAGTATTTGATCGTGCTCCAGGAAATGGGCATCAGCGTACGAATGTTGATTGACCTGTATGACGCCCCGACCTCGCGCAAGGAATTCTCCATGTTCCATGGCGATATTCCCATGTTGACCTATCACAGCAAGTCCTTCGCCTCCGGCCAGCTTTTTCTGAAACGCTGCCTGGATATTATCGGTGCAGTTGTAGGGCTGATAATCACCGGGGTCATACTGCCGTTCGTTGCCGCTGCCATTCGTCTTGAATCGCCGGGGCCTTTGTTCTTCTGTCAGGATCGTGTCGGAGAAAATGGCCGCATTTTCAAGTGCTGGAAGTTTCGTTCCATGTTTGTTGACGCCGAGAGGCGCAAACAGGAATTGATGGTCCACAACGAGATGCAGGGCGCCATGTTCAAGATGAAGGATGATCCCCGTGTGACCAGGGTGGGCAGGTTTATTCGCAAGACCAGCATCGATGAACTGCCCCAGTTCTGGAACGTACTGAAGGGGGAGATGAGTCTGGTTGGTACACGGCCGCCAACGCCGGATGAGGTGGCAACCTATGAAGACTGGCACAGGAAACGCATCTGCATAAAGCCCGGTATTACCGGTTTGTGGCAGGTGAGCGGACGCAATCAGATTCAGGATTTCGATGAAGTTGTCCGGCTGGATATCCGCTACATCGAAGAGTGGTCGTTGTGGTTGGATATCAAGATATTGGCTCGCACCGCCTGGGTTGTAATTGCCGGCAAAGGCGCGAGATAAAGGATGCAGGCTGATGCGATAGACCTCCGAGGTTACTAAAACCTCGGAGGTCTAATAATGCCACATTGAGAGCAAACTGATATAAGGAATAGTGTGTTGAAACAATTGACTACAACTAAGCTTGCGGCCTTCTTTCTTAATCGTCTGCTACTGCTAGCGGCGTTGATTCTTATCTGTGCATCACCGTCACGTGCCTCACTTTCTTCCGCCAATATTGCTCTGAGCAGTCCGATCTACGGCTATCTTGAAAAACTGGCCGGAATGGGGCTGATTACCTCTGACGTCAAAGGTCTGCGGCCCTATTCCAAGTCCGAGGCGGCCCGCCTGGTGCTGGAGGCGACAAAGAATATTGCAGTGCAGGATGCATCTGCTCCGGCCTTTGCCATGGAACTGATAACGAGGATTCGCGAGCTGTTGCCGCGCGAGGTTTTTCTGCGGGAGCATCCCGACAAAAAGCCGCAATTCATCGATTACAATCCGGTGTCCGCCGTGCGTGCCCGCTACGTCTATCTGGACGGCGTCCCGCGGGACTTCAACCGCCCGGTTTTTATTCGTGGCGGTCAGTCGGCATTTGGCTTTATCGGCGGCAAGCTTCGACCGGACAATAATGCCGGTGTGTTAAACGAATCCGGTACCGAGGGTACCCCGCTGGTTGAAAACAATAACGGAGTTATCTACAAGCGCGGACACAACGGCGAGCTGCGCTGGGCAGCTGAAGGCTATCTGAGTGACAAGGCCACCGCCCTGATTGAGCCGCTGATCCTGGCCTCCAAAAATGATACTGAGGTGCGCCTGAATCGGGGTTACCTCAAGCTGGGCGGGGGTGGGCTGGAGTTGGAGGTCGGACGTGATGAAAACTGGTTTGGTCCGGGCACCCGTGGAGCATTGACCCTTTCCAGCAATGCACAGAACTTTGACCAGATTAAGCTCTCCAGTCCGGAACCGCTGGATGTGGCCTGGGTCAAGCATTGGCTGGGAGATGTCAAATACGCGCTGGTCGTATCGCGCTTTGACGAGACAGATGCAGGTACAGCCAATCGTCGTCAGCCCTACTTTATTGGTTTAAAATTAGCCCTGAAGCCGTATAGCTGGTTTGAATACGGTATCAATTTTGTGCGTCAGCAGGGTGGACCGGGCTTCAGCGGGACAACCACCCTCCAGGACGAAATCTTCGGTGGCGGGTATACCAATCACAACAACACCATTGCAGGAATTGATCTCCGTTTTCGCATACCCTGGTTGCGCAACACTGAACTATACGGCGAATATGCCGGCGAGGATTCAGCCGGATTCTGGCCTATCGTGGAGAGTTATGTTGCCGGGATCTATGCCCCCTGCCTGACCTCAGCCTGTCGCGACGATCTGCGTTTCGAGTTTTTCTGGGGCAACCCCATGCTCTACACGGACTTCAAATTTCCTCGCGGCTACACCTACCATGCTATGACGCCTGGACATTCACAGGGCGGGAGTGCGCAAGATTTCTTCGTCCGCTACAGTCATTCCTTTTCTGTCCGCAATGTCGCTGCCCTGGAGTATTTCCATACCGATCGCGGGCAGGAGGGACGGGTGAAGGTTAATGGTACCGGCCAATACGATCCTCTCAATGGTGTCATGCAAGCCATGGAACACAAGGATGCGGGACGTGTCTCCTGGACGCTGCCAATTTATGGCGATATCGACGGGCAGATGATGTATGGTGTCGAGCGGATCACAAATCTGAATCTGGTACAGGGCGCTACCCGGACGAACCAGCTGCTGACTTTTGAATTGCGCTATCGCTATTGATACATAGTGCTGTTCAGCATTGTATGTCCGGGTGGTATGATATATAAATTGACGAGTTAACGGTGTATATGAAGTCAGGAGACAGAGTAATGAAATTTCCAAACATATTGATAATGCTGGCCTTACTGCATGTTACGGCCACTTCGCAGGCCGCCCAGGATAGAGACGTGCGTGGAAACCTGGACAGTGATGCGACGATTTCGTCAAATCAGGCCCCAATTGGAAACGTGAGTGACGATACCCTGCTGCGCCTGCTTGAAAACCGGCGTGACCAGAAAAATCAGGACGATCTGGCTGAAGAGCCCCGGGACGGAGTTACCGGAGCAGTCGCGGAAAAGGACGATGCCCGCAAGAGCAAGGTCCGGAAACCAAGGCTGCTGGTAACCGCGGAAGCGGGTGATGGTTTGGTCTTGCTCAGCTGGAAATTGCTCAATGTGCCAGCCAAGAGTTCAGACCAGGCCTTCCGTTTCAGTATCCGCTACGGGACAGAATCCGAAAAGCCGACCAAGACCCTGCACGTCGGGGCGAGCGACAGCCACGTGCTGCGCGAACTGAAAAACAATCAGCCCTATTATATCCAGGTCGTGGCCAGCGATCGTGAACAGCTGACCCTGTACAAGTCCGATGAGATCAGAACCATTCCACTGCCGGCCGAGGATCAGGGCTCGCGACTGGAAAAGGCCTTTTCTAAAAAGACCCTGACGCTGATGGACAAAAAGGATCTGGATCCGTTTGTGCGCGATCTGCACCAGTTCGGCTACGATTTTTTCAAGAACAGTTCACAGACCTTGGCTGCCATGGATTCGCTGCCGGTAGGAAACGACTACATCCTCGGACCGGGCGACACCCTGAATCTGAATGTGTGGGGGGCGGTCAATTCCCGCCATGAACTGACTGTCGACCGCAACGGTGAGATCATGATTCCCAATGTCGGCATGATCAAGGTCTGGGGGCTGACCTATGAACAGGCCAAGGAGGTCATCAACAAGGCTATCGGGAGATATTTCAAAAACTATGAGATGAACCTTACGCTGGGCAGGTTGAGGACCATTCAGGTTTTCGTGGTTGGCGAGGTTGAAGCGCCGGGCAGTTATCCGGTCAGTTCTCTGGCGACGGTTATCAATGCCCTTTCAGCGGCCGGCGGGCCTGCGCGCAGTGGCTCGCTGCGCGGCATCAAGGTCAGCCGCAACGGGCAGGCGCCGCTGGAGGTCGATCTGTATGACATGTTTCTGTCCGGCGACCGCAGCAAGGATGTCCGGCTCCAAAACGGTGATACAGTTTTTGTGCCGGTGATCGGTCCGGTTGTGGCCGTGGCCGGAGAGGTGCGCCGTCCGGCGATTTACGAGATCAAAGGCGCCGCGACACTTCCCGAGGTACTGAAGATGGCCGGCGGTGTAACGGCATCCGGCTACACCGGCCGCATCCAGGTGGAACGGGTAGCCAATAACAGTGCGCGGGTTGTGCTGGACTTCGCGCCGAAGGATGGCAGCCTGGATGCCGCCCTGGGCACGATTCAGATCATGGACCGTGATATGATCAAGGTCTTCCCGGTGCAGGAAGCTACCCGCCAGATCGTCAGCCTGAAAGGGAATGTCGTGCGTCCCGGTGAAAACCAGTACCGGAAAGGGATGCGCCTGACCGACCTGATTCCTGGCTTTCAGGACCTGCTGCCCGAATCGTATCTGGAATCGGTCGAGATCACCCGTCTGGCCCCTCCGGATTTTCATCGTGAACTGTTGACCGCCAACCTGCGCCGGGCCTTGGCCGGCAGCGAGCCGGACAACATCCTGCTGCAGGAACAAGACACCGTGAAGGTATTTTCGCGTTGGGAGATGGAAGAGAAACCCCAGGTGTCCGTAAACGGTGCGGTGGTCAATCCCGGTACGTACAACTACTATCCCGGCATGACGGTGCGTGACCTGATCACCGCCGCCGGCAGCCCCAAGCGCAACGCTTATCTTGAAACGGGGGAACTCAGCCGCATCGTAATCGTGGGGGACAAGGCCAACCCGCTCCGGCTTTCGCTGGACCTGGCCAAGGCGCTGGCTGGTGACCCGCAGCAGAATCTGCCGTTGCAGTCTGACGATGTGCTGATCGTTCGCAGCGTTACAGATTGGTTTGATGCATCCGACAAGTTTATCAAGCTGAAGGGTGAAGTCCGCTTTCCCGGTGTCTATTCCGTAGCGCGGGGCGAGAAGCTGAGCTCTGTAATCACTCGTGCCGGAGGGTATACGGAGAGAGCCTATCTGCGCGGGGCACGGTTTCTGCGCCGGTCGGTGCGCGAGACCCAGCAGAAACGGATGGACGAGATCATTGTCAGAACAGAGAAGGAGATTCTCCAGAAACAGGCCTCCTTGTCCTCGCTGGCCGCCTCGCGCGAAGAGCTTGAAGCCACCAAGGCCTCGCTGGAAGGCTTGATGAAGAGTGTCGAGAAGATGAAGACCATGAAGGCCGAGGGGCGGGTGGTGATTCGTCTGGGCACGATTGAAGAGCTGCAGAAGAGCAGCTTTGATGTGGTGGTCGAGGGGGGCGACGAGCTTGATATTCCGGCGCGGCCCAGTGTCGTTCACGTGATGGGCCAGGTCTTCAACCCGATTTCATTTGTTTTTCAACCGGAATCCGCCGACGTTGGAACCTATCTCAAAAAGGCAGGCGGTCCGACCAATGATGCCGAGACATCCGAGATGTATGTCATCAAGTCCGACGGCACAGTTTTCAGCCGGCAGCAGTCCTCCTTCGGTCTGCACTGGAGCGATGATGACCGCCATTGGACCTTTGGCAGCTTTACCGCATCCGCCCTCGAACCGGGGGATACCCTGGTGGTGCCGCAGAAGATCGAGCGCATGGCCTGGATGCGGGAAATCAAGGATATCACCCAAATACTGGCGAATGTTGCCCTTACGGCGGGTACTATTCTGATCGGGCTGAGGTAGGGGATATGAACGAGCAGCCACACATAAACGTAACATCCGAGAGCGGCGACGAAGACGAGATCAATCTCCTGGAATTGCTGCGAGTGATTGTCAGACGCCGGATGGTGATAATCAAAATCTGTTCTGCGGCGATAGTTGTGTCGGTCTGTTTTTCGCTGCTGCTGAAAAATATCTACACCGCCACCAGCACGTTTTACCCGCCCCAGAAAGAATCAGGCCTCGGCTCATTTGCTTCCATGCTGGCCCAGTCCGGCTCCCTGCCAAGTATTGGAGGCATGGGCGGTTCCAGTGACCTCTATCTGGGTATCCTCAAAAGCCGTACCGTGGTTGATGCGGTTGTCAAGCGTCTTGACCTGCAGAAGACGGAGAGCAAGACGCTCACCCTTGAAGCTGCCCGTAAGGTTACTTTGGCCGCCGTCAAGTTTACGTCAGGCAAGGACGGTATTATTACCGTTTCCGCCAATAGCAAGGATCCACAGAAAGCCGCCCGGCTGGCCAATACATTTGTTGAGGAAACGATCCGCCGCAGCATGCAAATCTACCTGACAAAATCCGGAACCGAACGACAATTCCTGGGAAAACGCCTGGAAACGGTCAATCTGGATCTAAAAAATGCCGAGGGTGATTTAAAGACCTTTCAGGAGCGGTACAAGACCATCAAGGCTGACACCCAGGCCACGATTGCCATTGAAGGGATCGCACGGCTCAGAGCGGAGATTGTCAGCAAAGAGGTGCAGCTGGCGGTACTGCGCAACTCCATGACCGATGAGAGCAGTGAGGTACGGGCGTTGTTGGCCGGGATCGCACGGTTGAAGAGTCAAATGGCAGCCATGACCGGCAGCGGCGGCGGCGATAGTGTCATTCCAGCCACCGGCAATGTTCCCAGTATTGGAGTGGAATACGTCCGCAAGGTGCGCGAATTGAAGATTCAGGAGGCCATCTTCGAACAGCTCACCAAGCAATATGGACTGGCCAAGATGAATGAAGCCAAGGATTCCAGCAGCGTGCAGATTATAGATGAAGCTGTGGCTCCCGTGAAGAAAAGCGGTCCAATGCGCTCGCTGATCGTGATTTTGTCAACGATCAGCGCATTTTTTATCTCGATCATGATCATATTCGTTCAGGAATATCTCTCAAAGATGTCCCCCGAAGATGCAGAGATCGTCAGAGAGATCAGGCAGTCGCTTAGTTTCTGGAAGCGGGTGACTTGAGCTTTTTGAGTGTTCCAGGCCATATGACGCTGATGGAGTATCAAAGTTCGTAACTCAAAAAAATTGAAAAAGAGTTTACATGATCAACAAAAAACGATGGAGCAGTTTCACTTTGTTTTGTGCGACGCTTGTGTCCCTTGCCTGGTGTGTGTCTGCTTTTGCCGCACCAAAAACGCTGATTCTTGCAACCACAACCAGTACGCAAGATTCCGGATTGCTTGACGTTCTGGTGCCTCTTTTCGAAAAGGAGAGTGGCTTTCAGGTTAAGACAATATCAGTCGGTTCCGGCCAGGCCATGAAGATGGGAGAGAAGGGTGAGGCGGATGTATTGCTCGTGCACTCCCCGGATGCCGAGAAGAAATTCATGTCCGAGGGCCATGGCGTCAGTCGTCGCCTGGTTATGCACAATGATTTT
>JBBQXT010000109.1:0-10334 GCA_038209415.1 Geobacterales bacterium | reverse complement strand
TCCACCAATGCCGACGCCTTCCGGTTGGCAGAGGCCGGCGCCGACGAAGGGACGACCGTCATCGCTGACGCGCAGAGCGGCGGCAAGGGTCGCCGGGGGAGGGTCTGGTCATCACCGGCGGGTGTCAACCTGTACTGTTCGGTGGTACTTCGTCCACGGATAATGCCGCACGCGGCGCCGCAGCTGACCTTCCTGTCGGCGGTGGCCGTTGCACGGGCTATAGAGCAGGCTACGGCGCTGAAGCCTGAGATCAAGTGGCCCAACGACGTGCTGATCAACGGCCGCAAGGTGGCCGGACTGCTCAATGAGATGAGCGCCGAGACCGACGGCATCAATTTCGTCATTCTCGGTATCGGTGTCAATCTGAACATGACCGCGGCCCAGTTTTCCGCTGACCTGCGCACCCCGGCCACCTCACTGCTGCTGGAACAGGGCCGTCCGGTCAATCGGGCCCAGTTTGCCGCACTGATGCTGGGGGAGTTGGACCGGCTGTATAGCGGTTTTCTCCAGCACGGGTTCGATCCGGTGCGTGACGAATGGCAGCAGCGCTGCAACGCTGCCGGCCGGGAAATCGTCGTCAGCGAAGGCGGCGTAGAGACGGTTCGGGGCATGTTCGATGGCATCGATGGCGACGGCGCCCTGCTGCTGCGCACCCCGGACGGTAGGGCGGAACGGGTATTAAATGGCGATGTGAGGGTAGTATAGAGATGCTTCTGGTCATCGATGTCGGCAACAGCAATATCGTCCTGGGTGTGTACGACGGTCTTCAACTCGTTCGCAACTGGCGCCTGTCCACCGACAAGTCACGCACCTCGGACGAATATGCGGTTCTGCTGCACAGCCTGTTTGCCCAGGCGGGACTGGCCTTTGCGTCCGTCAAGGCCGTTATTATTTCATCGGTTGTGCCCCCGTTAACCGGTGTGATGGAGTCCATTGCCCAAGATTTTTTTCACCATACGCCTTATGTGGTCGGTCCGGGCATCAAGACCGGCATGCCGATTCAGTACGACAACCCCCGCGAGGTGGGAGCCGACCGGATCGTCAATGCCGTGGCCGGATATGAAAAACATCATTGTGCGCTTGTTATTGTTGATTTCGGTACCGCCACCACCTTTGATTATGTCAACGCCAGGGGCGAATACTGTGGAGGCGCCATCGCCCCGGGACTGGCCATCTCGGTGGAGGCCTTGTTCCAGAGGGCCAGCAAACTGCCGCGCATTGATATTGTCAAGCCGCCTTCGATAATTGCCAAGAACACGGTAAACTCCATGCAGGCCGGAATTTTCTTCGGATACGTCGGCCTGGTGGACGAGATTGTCAGCCGGATCAAGCAGGAAAGCAGGGATAACCCCCGGGTCATTGCCACCGGCGGCCTGGCCAATCTGATTGCCCCGGAATCCCGCACCATTGAGGAAGTGGACGACTTTCTGACTCTGGACGGGCTGCGGATTTTATACGAACGCAACAGGTAACCTGATTGTTCATATCATTCAACTCAAGGAGGAGAACAGATGGGACAGTTTGAGACGGGCAAGATTCGTAACCTTGGCATCGTAGCACATGGCGGGGCCGGCAAGACCTCCCTGTCCGAGGCGATCCTCTTCGATACCGGGATGATTGACCGGCTGGGGCGGGTGGATGACGGCACCTCGACGATGGACTTCGAACCGGAAGAGATCAAGCGCAAGATTTCCATCACCTCGGCACTTGATCACTGCGAGTGGGACGGGCACTCCATACACATCGTGGATACCCCCGGTTACGGCAACTTCATTGCAGATACCCGTGCCTGCATGCGGACACTGGATTGCGCGGTGGTGATCCTGTCGGCTATCTCGGGCGTCAAGGCCCAGACCGAGGAGATCTGGAACTGGGCCAACGAGTTCGAAATTCCGCGCATCGCCTTTGTCAACAAGATGGATCGTGAGCGGGCCAGTTTTCTGCGCGCCATCGACGATATGGAAACATCGCTGGGTGCCCGGGGCGTGGCCGTTCAGATGCCGATCGGGGCTGAGGCCGACTTTCAGGGGGTGATTGATCTGATCACCATGAAGGCTCATTTTTACGCCACGGACGGTTCCGGGGCCGTTACCGAAGGCGCCATCCCGGCCGAGTATGCCGCGGAAGCCGTGCGGCTGCGGGAGAGTCTCGTGGAAACCGTTGCCGAAGCCTATGACGCCCTGACCGAAAAATACCTGGAAACGGGTGAACTGACGGTTGAGGAGATTATTGACGGCCTGCGGGTCGGCACCATGCGCAATACCTTTACGGCCGTTCTGTGCGGTTCGGCAACGGCGAATATTGGCGTAAAACAGCTTCTGGACGCCGTCTGCGCCTATCTGCCGTCACCGCTGGATCGTACCAAAGCTGTCGGGTCACACCCCAAGACCGGCGACATGCTGGAGCGTACCGCGGACGAGAAGGAACCCTTTTCAGCCCTAGTGTTCAAGACCACTTCCGACCCCTACACCGGTAAGATCACAATTTTCCGGATCTATTCAGGCGTTCTTAACTCGGATTCCACGATCTTCAATTCCACCAAAGGGGTTGAAGAGCGCATCGGTCAGATTTACGAATTGGAAGGCAAGAAACAGCACCCCATCAAGCAGGCCGTTGCCGGCGATATCGTGGCTGTTGCTAAATTGAAAGAAACCGTCACCGGCGATACGCTCTGTGATCCGGTCAAGCCGATCATCTATGAGCCGGCCAGGCAGCTGCTGCCGGTGATTTCCTATGCGATCGAGCCCAAGACCAAGGCCGACGAGGACAAGATCCACAACGCACTGCACCGTATGATCGAGGAGGAGCCGACCCTGGAATCGCACCGCGATCCCCTGACCAAGGAGTTCATCATCTCCGGCATGGGACAGGTGCATCTGGAGGTGATTGTCGAGAAACTCAAACGCAAGTTTGGTGTGGAGGTACTGCTGAAGACACCCAAGGTTCCCTATCTGGAAACCATCCGCGGTACGGCCAAAGTGCAGGGTAAATACAAGAAGCAGTCCGGTGGTCGCGGCCAGTACGGTGACTGCTGGATCGAGATGAGTCCGGCTGGTCGTGGTGACGGGTATGTCTTCGAGGACAAGGTTGTCGGTGGAGTGATCCCGCGCCAGTACATCCCTGCAGTGGACAAAGGTATCCATGACGCCGCACAGGAAGGTTTTCTGGCCGGTTATCCGGTGGTTGACTTCAAGGCCGCACTCTATGATGGTTCCTTCCACACGGTGGATTCATCGGAGATGGCCTTCAAGGTCGCCGGCTCCATGGCATTCAAGAAGGCCATGGAGGTCTGCAAACCGGTCCTTTTGGAGCCGATCGTGAATCTAAAGGTGACCGTGCCGGACGAGAATATGGGCGATGTCATCGGTGATCTCAATTCACGACGCGGCAAGGTGGTGGGGGTTGAACCCAAGGCCAATTCCCAGATCATTCGGGCGGTGGTCCCCATGTCAGAGGTGTTGGCCTACTCCAACGATCTCAAGTCCATGACCAGCGACCGTGGTATGTTCAGTACAGAATTTTCTCACTACGAAGAGTTGCCGACCCATCTATCCCAGAAGGTGATTGCCGAAGTAAACGCAGGCAAATAGAATAACGTGTCCTGTCTCCAGGGGCGTGCCCGTTTGATTCGGGCACGCTCCGCAGAGGAAGGTTACGAAAAACGGAGGTTATCAATGGATATCAAGTTCAATAAGGATTCGGCTGACAACCAGCAGGCAGGTGCTGACGGCAAAGGGAAGCAGAATGCCCTGCTTGTTGTGCTACTGGTTCTGGCAGGTGTTGTTGCATACATCTATTTTTTCACCGGACTGATCAAGCCGATGCAGGAACAGAAGTCAGCCGAGGCTCCACCACCGGCAGCGCAGGTAACCAAGATACCGCTCCCGCCTGCTGACGGAACGCCTGCCAAGGCTAAGGCCGACGCTGGTGCTGAGCTGAAAAAGGATGCTGCCGAGCCGGCTGCTGCGTCCGCGCCTGTTGCGGCAGCCAAGCCCGCTGTGCAGGAGACTGCCAAGGTCAAAGAAGAACAGAAATCAACCGGGGAAGCTGTGCCATCTATCAAGAAACCCCTGCCAACGGCTGGCAAGGTTACTGTGAAAAAGCCCACTCCTCCCGAGAAAAAAGAACCGGTTGCCGTAGTGAGTAAACCCCAGCCGGCCAAAGTTGTCGAAAAGAAGCCCGTTGAGGTAAAGAAGCCGGTTGAGAAGCCAGCTGCGCCAGCTACTGTAGCTGTAAAGGCCAAGAAAGAAGCGCTTGTCTCCGGAAAGGTGATCGGCTCTGGTCCCTGGACGGTGCTGGTCGGGAATTATGTTCTGGAAGAGGCGCTGGCAACCGATCTGGCACGAGTCAGGAAGGCCGGCCTGGAAGCCTTTGTCGTGCCGGGGAGCCAGAAAAAGACCCATATGAATCGCCTGCTGCTGGCGGAGTTTACCGACCGTGAATCTGCCCAGGCAGAGCTGAACAAGCTGAAGCGCCTTACAGCCGATGCCTTTATTATCGACAACGCAGGGATGCATGCTGTGTATGCCGGTTCGTACCTGCTTGCTGAACGGGCCGGATCCGAGATGGAGCGGCTCGCTGCTGCCGGTTTCAAACTGACCCTGAAGCGTGCTGACGTGTCAATCCCGACGAAGAACCTCACGGCCGGCAGTTTTGCAGAAAAGAGCGCCGCCGAAGGGACCCTGAAAAAGCTGCGGTCTGCCGGTGTGAAGGCAGCCTTGACCCGTCAATAAGGCGTCTATGACTGAGGTGGTTAAATTCAGGATATCTCCGACCGTTGCCGCGTTTGTCAGACCAGGCGTGGCGGTCGAGAAAAAGCTTGCCGGTATCCAGTCGGCTCCTTCGTTGGAACCGGCTGAACGGGTGACGCTTCTCTTCTGTCTTGTGAAAGATGCCGATGAGTCGGTCAAGGCTGCGGCGGTATCCTCATTTGCCGTATTGCCCGGAGAGATTGTTCTGTCATACATTCAAACCGCTGAAGCCCATCCTTCTGTTCTGAGCGAACTCGCCAGGGTCCATTACTCCAAGCCCAATGTCGCATCTGCGCTCCTGCACACAACGCTGCTTGCCCTTCCGGCCCGGCAGTTTTTGCAGAGGCAGCAGGACTCTGTTCCTCTTGCTCCTCCTGAATTTCATCATCCGCTGGTGGATGATGAAGTCGAAAACGGCGACGAGATGCCGGCGGATGTTGCCGTTTCGGCGGATGAGGAACTGTCGTGTTCAACAGATGAGATGCAGGAAGATGAATTGGCGGAAAGAGAGCAAGAGAGTGAACAATATCTCAGCAAGTACAAGATCGCCATGATCATGGGGATCGGTGAGAAGATCAAGATGGCATTGACCGGCGACAAGGAGTGGCGCGCGATTCTCATCAAGGATTCCAACAAGCTCGTTTCGAGCGGTGTTATCAAAAATCCGCGCATAACAGATGGCGAGATACTGACGATCCTGAAAGTCGGTGTCCAGAATGATGAAATTGTTCGTCTGATCTGTGCCAACAAGGAATGGATCAAAAACTGCAATATCCGCAAAGCACTGATAAACTGCCCCAAAACACCCCTTCCAAACGCATTACGCTATCTGGCAACACTGAATGAGAAGGATATTGCCGCTTATGCCAAGAGCAAGAATATATCTTCGGTGATTTCCACGCAGGCTAAGCGGATGATACTCTCCAAAAAACGATAATCCTGGAGTTTGAATGGCACTCATCAACCACGCCAAACGTGAGATCAACGCCAAGATCGTATACTACGGACGTGAAGGCGTCGGCAAGCGCGCCTCTCTGCAGTATGTGTATGACAGAATCAAGCCCGCGTTACGGGGAGAGCTGAAAACCCTGCCGACAGGCGGTGATTCTCTGTTCTTTTTTGATTTTAGCCCTTTTGAAAAACCACTGTTTGACGGCTACCGCATCCGTTTTCATATGTACAGCCTGACGGGAAAGGTTGTCAACCCGGCGGCATGGAAGATGACACTCAAAGGCGCAGACGGGCTGGTGATCGTGGCCGATTCAGCGCCTGAAATGCTCTCCGCCACACGGGAAAGCATCGCACAGTTACGGGAGTTTCTGGCAGCCTATGGTGTCGGACTGCATGACATCCCCTGTGTCCTCCAGCTCAATAGTGCCTGTCGCGGATTGCAGCCGCCCGCAGCCGTAACTGCTGCGGAACTTGATGTCCCTGATATGCAAACCTGCCTCACCGAGGCTGACAGTGGTGAAGGTGTGCTGAAGGTGCTCTCGCTGCTTTCCCGCGAAATCGTGCATCGAATCGGTCAGAGCGATGCCCTGCATGTGCCGGCGGTTGTGGAACTGTCAGCCGGAAGTGAGGATGCAGGTTCGCCGGACGTGCCCACACCTCGTGCCCCTGATGAGCTGTTGATACCAGCCGCGGCTGTCTCGTTACCTGAAGAAGATGCTGTCATGCATTCCGTGCTGCGGGGGGATAGTGCTGAAGGGTTGCAGGTTGCACTGGCAGGGGAGGGAGCCGGAAGCTCCGACGGTGTCGTGCGGATACCTTTGGAGATCACGCTCGGGGGGACAACCCACCGGCTGGTTGTGTCGATTGCCATTGGTCCCCTGTAAGCGGGTGTGGCGCACCAGTTGATTTGACGCTCCAAACATAGACTCTGAGTCCTGTCTGCAAAACAGCTACGGATTTCAGGAATACGGCCGTTTGTCAGTCGTTAGTGCGGGGATCATAAAGGGAACCCGCTTTCGGTACTCCCGGTATTCCTCTCCAAACTCCTTCAGCAGTCGGCGCTCCTCGATCATTCCGCCTAAAATGAAGTACGTTACCGAAAACATCGTTAAAAGCGCCCATTGGGCAGTCATGACCGGATTCAGCGCCAGAAACAGTGTCGAGTACAGATAGAGCGGGTGGCGCACACGAGCATACCATCCGCTGGTGACCAAATGGTGCGATTGTGCTGCTGTTGAACGGAACTGGTTAAAACCGAGGAAATCACCTGCGCCAGTCCGGCGTACGCACAGAAAGATGATGGCTGCGAAGAATAATTGTGCGGCGTACAGAAGCCATCTCCATATTCCGGGTGCCGCATAGAGCAGTGGTGATTGCCGGTAGGCTGACATTACCCAGCCAAACATGGCCAGCGACGTCAGATTGTAGATCAGCCGGTAGGAGCCCGGCTCCCTTCCGGAAACCCGGCTGAAGAGATGTTTTACCCTGTGTGTTGCAAACAGCGAATGAGCGGCGGCAAAAACAGTGCAGCGGACTATGAAGACGGCATAATCGGTCAGGGTAAGCTCCTGTAATCCAGTGGTGCCGCAGAAGGTAGCATTACCTTCTTGTTTACACAATCACAACGTGCTATATAGCGCGGGTAATGCTTACTACGCGGGGAGGAGTATCCATGGCTGTTATTACGATTTCGCGGGAAATGGGTACGGGCGCCTATCATATTGCAGAAAAGGTCGCCCGCAAGCTTAAGTACACACTGGTGGATGGCGAACGTATCAGCGCCTGCGCGCCCAAGTACGGGCTGGCCCCGGACATGCTTCAGATGGTGGATGAAAAACCGCCGTCCTATATTACGGCCGAGGATCGCAAACGGGCCGCTGCCTTGAATACGGTGGAGCTGATTCTGCTGGATTTTGCCCGCAAGGGGAACGTTGTACTGTACGGCCGTGGCGGCCAGGATTTGGTGAAGGGGTGCGGAAACGTTCTCCGATTGCGCTTTATAGCCGACTTTGAGGAGCGGGTGGAGCGTTTTGCCGAGCGGGAATGGATTGATCCCGACCTGGCTCGTTCCATGATCCGTCGTAGCGATCATCAACGGGGCGGTTTTATTCATTTTTATTTCGACAGAACCTGGGATGACCCGCTGGGATATGACCTGATCTTTAATACGGCGCGGCTCTCACAGGAGATCATTGTCGAAAGCATCGTGGCCGCTTCCAAGGAGCCGGCTCTCAAGGAAGCGGAGAAGGGCGCTGCAGAGATCATCGACAATACCATTCTGATAAAAAAAATAGAAACCGCCCTGCTGAATGCGCCCAGCCTGGATTATCGGCCCTTCACGATTGTTGCGGATAAAGGCCAGGTTGTCGTGAGCGGCTATATTGCTTCTGAAGAGGAAAAGAAGACCGCCCTGAAGATCGTGGAGACAATCAAAGGGGTCAAGTCGGTTGTCGAAGATATTCAGGTGGTAAACTATAAGGCCTACAAGGATAAATCATAACGTGTTGTTTTTAATGCTTGTTAATGATTAAGAAAAACGATGTAAAAACAGATATATTATATTGACATATTTCTAAATAACCCGCTATTCTTTAGGAAAGAATTAGCGGGTTATTTAATTCCTATAATTCTTATTTAATTCCTAAATGGAGAATAAGATTTGAAAAGGAGCATGTCATGGCACAAATCTCGTTCAGTAAAAGGAAGATAGATAGCATCTCGTTAGCAGAGAAAGGTAAGCAGAAATACTATTGGGATACTGATACGCCAGGGCTAGGGCTAGTGGTCGGTAGCCGGAGTAAGACCTTTGTGCTGCAACTTAGCGTTGAAGCTCCAGGCACCAAGACTGGATATAAAACCTCTAAGAAAACCCTTGGCCGGTACGGACGTGATTTGACGCTTGAACAGGCCAAGGGCGCAGTTAATGGCTACGTTGATGCCAGCGGTCAACCTGTCCTTGGAGAAGCCATTAAGCTTAAAATGGGGGATAAAGAGGACAAGACCGGTAGCAGCGTTACGCTTAAAGAACTTGTAGCTGCATATTTTCGAGAGACAAAGCGCCGCGACGGTAAGGATCGCCGAGAAAGTTCGGCTCTTGCGTACCAGGCTTTGATTGAACGCCATTATGCCGGATGGATAATAATGACAATACCCCAAGTCAACGCACTGACGGCAGACTTAGTGTTGGAGAAATACCAACAGATTGCAGCAGGGGGCGCAATGTCGGCCCGTAACAGTGCTGTCATGCTGTCGGCTGTTCTCAATTATGGGCTGGCAAAGTATCCGGCGACCCTGAAGTCAAACCCTCTTGCAGTCTTGACGTCACGGTATGTCAACGTGATGAAGAAGATAGAACCTCGCCATGAATGCTTGATTTATGACCCCACCAAGCAGCGAAACGACTTCAAAGCCTTCCATGAAGGATTGAAAAAAATGACCGAAGTACGCCGCGACCTCTACATGTTCACCTTGTTTACCGGCATGAGGCGCATGGAGGCTACGGCCCTTCAATGGGATCAGGTTGACTTGAAACATGGTGAAATCCATATAGAGGACACCAAGAATCGGCAAGCTCTTCATATCCCTCTGAACCGGCAATCTCTTGATATACTCAAGCACCGTCGTGAAACGGTTGATCCTAAATCCCCTTGGGTATTCTGCTCCACAAAGGGGGTGATTAACAAAACCGGCTATTCCGTCATGCGTTCTGACCACCTGAAACGGGCAACCGGACTTGACATGACGATACACGGATTGCGCCGGACATTCATCACGGCAGGCCGCAAACTCAAAAGATATGAGGATACGGACAAGCTCACAAACCATATTGATTCATCCATTGCAGGCGTACACTATGACGAGACAGATATTAACGACTTGCGAGAAACCTGTGAGATGATCGGCAACGAGATTGAACGAATCGCGAAGGAAGGTGTGGAAGCTTTACATTCGGCAACCGCGATAAATCAAAGATAATGTGGGTTTTGATTGATAATAATCACAAATGCGTAGCACGTGATGATTAATGAAGGTTATGCATCAAAAGAATACGCTAGAGATGCCAATGTTAATCAACATGTGGCTAAACACAAATAAATTTAGCATGAAATGTTGACCTGCCTCAATATCCCCGCAAAAAAAATCACAATACCTGTCAAACATTTAAATTCACATCGTCAAATGCAATGGATACAAAATAAATTGATTTTACAATTTATATTAAACTTCTGAGATTGTATCAAATGTCGGCATTAGTGTATCAACACCAACTATTACAGTAATAATGTCATGTAAATTTTTATTATAATATTCGTAATAACACCAACGATACTTACTTCTCGATGAAATTATAGAGGTCTTTATTTTGGCGAGCTAGCATAATGCTCGTTACTTTATATTATATAAAAATAATATTAATTGCATAACTGGTTACAACAATTAAGTCTTACACTACATACTAGTAAGTGTCAACATAAATAAATATTGAACTACTTAAACAAGAATAGTAAATATAAAACAGTACTATTGACTACTAAACTAGCTAAGGAGGTACATATCCTGAATCCGTGACGTAGTTTTGAATGTATCTGTTGTGTTGGGGCAAAAATGGCATTTTGCTGCTAATGGCATCCC
>JBBQXT010000108.1:0-10366 GCA_038209415.1 Geobacterales bacterium | reverse complement strand
GCAGCAGTTCCGTCAGCGGCACCATGCCCTGATTGTCGGCGTCCAGCAGGATCGCGCGGATCTTGTCGGCAATCGGGCAGCCCCCCGGCTCACGGGTCAGAAGCGTGCCGTAGCCGACGGCCGTCAGACGATCAGACAGGTGCCTGATCTGGGTCGTTTTGCCGCAGCCCTCGATGCCCTCGAATGTGATAAAAAAACCCATGCGCCGCCGCCCGTAGCTCTGCTCAGAAATGCTGAATTATAGGGGACGGCGCGCTATTTATCAACTGAATTCAGCACAATGACTTTCTGTTGCTAAAGACAGCCGGCCTGGCTTATAGTCTGACCCATGAATCAAGACACCCCTCCAGATACACCTCCAGATACACCTCCAGATACACCTCCAGATACACCCCCTGATACACCCCCTGATACACCCTCAGATACATTCGAACAGCTCCACGTCTGCCTGTCCTACCGCTTTACGGATCACGACCGCCTCATACAGGCCCTGACTCATCCGTCGTTTCATAACGAACAGGAGCTTGGCGGCGGGGATTACCAGCGCCTTGAATTCCTGGGAGACTCCATTCTGGGCATGCTGCTGGCAGAGATCCTCTATGCGCGTTTCCCCGAAGCGGCCGAAGGAGAACTGTCCCGCTCCCGCGCCCATCTGGCGGGGCAGGGGACGCTGGCCGCCATCGCCCGCGGCATGGGTTTCGGACGCTTCATCCGTCTCGGGCGGGGCGAGGAGTTGACCGCCGGGAACGACAAGGATTCGATCCTGTCCGATGTGGTTGAGTCGCTGATTGCGGCCGTTTACCTGGATGGGGGTCTGGATGCTGCCCGGCGCCTGGTGGTTCGCATGTTCGACGACTTGCTGACCCTGTCTCACGAAGAGGCCACGGCCCGAGACCCGAAGAGCGAATTGCAGGAAGCCCTGTCCGCCCGCGGCCTGGCGCCCCCCGAATATCGTCTGGCCGAAGAGTCCGGCCCGCCCCATGATCGCCAGTTCAGGTTTCTTGTGCTGATCGAAAGCCATGTGACGGGTGAAGGTCAGGGGCGCTCCAAGAAGATCGCCCAGCAAGCGGCGGCCGGTCAGGCCCTGGAGCGATTACTTTCCAGCGGGGAGGCGGCATGAAAAAGGTTACGGTACCTTTCTTCATCAGTCATCAGGGCTGTCCCAATACCTGTGTGTTCTGTGACCAGCGCACGATCTCCGGGTCTTTGGGTCCCTTGCCGACCGCGGAAGAGATCCTGGCCAAGATCGACACCTGGCGCCGGACAGCAGGCGAGCGGCCGCTGGAAGTGGCTTTTTTCGGCGGCACCTTCACTGCGCTGCCCGTGACGGTTCAGGATCAGCTCCTGCAACCCCTGCAGGGGCAATTGGCGTCGGGCGCGATCATGTCGGTGCGGATCTCGACCCGCCCGGACTGCATTGACGCCGCAACAGTCAAACGTCTGGCAGGGCAGGGGGTTGCCACCATCGAGCTGGGCGTGCAATCCATGGATGACGGGGTGCTTGAGCGCTCGGGTCGCGGCCACACCGCAGCAGACAGTGCGGCGGCCATCCGTTGCGTCAGGGCCGGCGGGCTTGCCGTGGTCGCCCAGCTGATGCCTGGTCTGCCGGGTGATACGACCGCAAAATCCCTCCATTCACTGCAGCAGGTCATTGCAGCCGGCGCCGATTTTATCAGGCTCTACCCGGTAATCGTGCTGGCTGGCACCGAACTGGCCCGGCGCTTTGAGTCCGGCGAGTATGCCGCGCTGACTGTCGAGGAAGGTGTGCAGCTCTGCAAGGTACTGCTGCACGAAGCACTTTTGTCTGCTGTCCCGGTGATCCGCATCGGGTTGCAGGCTGACGACGGTCTTAACAGGTCCACGGTGCTGGGCGGATGCTGGCACCCGTCTCTGGGGCGCATGACCCGCTCGGAGCTCTACTTCGACCTGCTCCGCCAGCTACTGTCAGGCATTCCGGCCGGTCTGCACTGGATCATCCTCTGTCACCCGTCACGGGTTTCCGAAGTGACCGGACAGGGGCGGATCAACCTGAAAAGGTTGTGGGATCTGGTAGCATCGGCGCAGGTCAAGGCTGATCAGGCCTTGACCGCAGAGGAACTGGTTGTCGTCAGCGGGAACCATAGTATCAAGGGAAATATTGTAGCAGACCTGCATTACACCATTCTTGAGGAGTAACACATGCGTAAGGAATCCCTGAAATTTCTTGAAAAGCTGCTGGATGCCCCCAGCCCGTCAGGTTACGAACAGCCTGCCCAACGGGTCTTCCGCGAGTACGTGGCCCCCTTTTGCGACGAGGTCACCACGGATGTCATGGGCAATGTCTTTGCCCGGGTTGCCGGTAAGGGCAAGGATTTGCCGCGGGTCATGGTTGTCGGCCACACCGATGAGATCGGCCTGCAGGTCAAATACATCGATGATCACGGTTTCCTCTATTTTGCCGCGGTCGGCGGTGTCGATGCCCACCTGACGCCGGGCAAGCGGGTCAACATTCATACCGCTGGCGGCGCGCTGGCGGGGGTCATCGGCAAGAAGCCGATCCACCTGATGGACGCCAAGGACCGTGAGACGGTCGTCAAACTGGAGGCCCAGTATATCGACATTGGCGCCAGGGACAAGAAAGAGGCCAAGAAGCTGGTCAGGGTCGGGGATGCGGTTACCTTCGAGAGCTCATTCACCCGTCTGCACGGCGACCGGGTCGCTTCGCGCGGATTTGACGACAAGGCCGGCTGTTTCGTGGTGGCCGAGGTGCTGCGCCTGGTCAAGGCCGCCGGCAAAAAGCTGAACGTAGACCTGTACGGTGTTTCATCGGTCCAGGAGGAGATCGGCCTGCGGGGCGGCACCACCAGCTGTTATACGATCAACCCGGACGTGGGCATCTGTGTGGAGGTGGACTTTGCAACGGACCAGCCGGACGTGGAAAAGAAGCATAACGGTGAGGTGGCGCTGGGCAAGGGACCGATCCTGACCCGCGGCGCCAACATCAATCCCGGTCTGTTCGATCTGCTGAACGCCACGGCCGATAAGGAGAAGATTGCAGTGCAGCAGACCGCCAACCCGCGCGCCACCGGTACGGATGCCAATGTCATGCAGATCTCCCGTGGCGGGGTCGCCACCGCCCTGGTCAAGATACCGCTGCGTTACATGCACACACCGGTGGAAACGGTTTCGCTGGGAGACATGGAGGACGCTGCCCGGCTGATCGTGGCGGCGCTGGGCAGGATAACCTCGAAGGAAGAGTTTATTCCCCGCTAGTCCCGGAGTCAGATACCCCCAGCAAAGCCGGGCTTGAAAAACGTTAACCGCTCAAAGGGGGCTGATGAACCGTTGCCACCTCAAAAGGTAGAGCCTCTTACTATAAGTTTAGCTGATCAAGACGCTGAATAATTGTTGCTTAATTTGGCAATGGTGGACGATCACATAACAGAAAGGAATCCAGATGGAGATAAAAATCACCTTTCCCGGCGGGAAGAAAGTCAACGCAGAAATGAACGGTGTCGTCATTCCGACGGATCAACCGGTGGAAGATGGAGGAGAGGAGTCTGCGCCAAGCCCTTTCAGTTATTTTCTCGCTTCTCTCGGAACGTGTGCGGGGATATACGTTCTCAGTTTCTGTCAACAACGGGATATTTCCACAGAGGGGATGTCGCTGACCCAGCAGATGGAGTTCTCTACCGATGAGGCAGGAAAGAGAAGACTTTCCAAGTTGAGCATTGACATCTTGCTTCCTCCGGGTTTCCCGGACAAATATCGTAATGCCATAGTAAAGACGGCTGAACTCTGCACGGTGAAAAAGGTAATTATGAACCCACCGGAGTTCGTCATTGAGGCCCATCAGCACTAACAGCAGATGCAATTCAAATGCTGGAAGTGCAAAATCTGCACGATACAAGCATTAAGCGAGATCACTTTCTGCGTTAACATGCAGTAATTATAGTGTGATACAGGTTTGGCACATACCATGCTCTATCCTTGGGTAGATATTCCAAAAAACTCAGGAGGAACGGAACATGAAACCACGTATCATCACAATTGTAGCAGTAATGGGATTATTTGTCGCTTTAAGCGCAGAAGATCTGTTTGCAGCAGGTCGCGGGAATGGCGGTAAAGGCCAGGGAGGTAAGGGCACATGCGTTGGCCAGCAGTCCGGGAGCGGCGGCACAACGGCCACTCGCCCAGCTGGATCACAGCGTCGTGACGGCACCTTTCTGACTACCGGGGTAACCGCCAACGGAGCTACGACACGCCCTGGTAATGGCAACGGCCTTCAGGACGGTTCCCGCCTGAATACGACCACACCGGCACCGGCACCAGTTCAGTAGCAACAGAACCTGACGACCCGGCAGATCAGTTCCTCTGCCGGGTCGTTCAAAATAGGAAGAGTGCGATGAAACGAACTATTCTCATATTCATGTTTACTGTTCTGAGTCTCTGGAATAGTGAAGCATCGGCATTCTGGGGCAATGACTCAACAGATGCCACCAGCGGTCTTAATGTGGCGGCAGGCTTTGATATCAACACGATTACTACAATAGCCGGCAAGGTCATTACCCAGCCAATCCAACAGGGACAGGAACCGCATACAGTGATGATGGTTGCCGCACCCCAGGGTACTGTGACAGTCGTACTCGGGCCGTGGTGGTACTGGGAAAAACAAACTATTGCTATCGTGAAAAATCAGGATCTCACTATTACCGGCTCCCTTGCGCAGGGAAAAGACGGAGCATTGTACCTTTTTGCCCAACGACTTGAAAACCCCAGTACCGGGGAAACGGTCTCACTACGATCAGAGTCGGGCAAACCACTTTGGTCACGAGGAGGCTCTGGAAATCAAAATAGAAACCGCCCACTTAACGGGAGCGGCTTAGGTCCCGGTAGTGGTATTCGTGGGAGTGGCATGAGAGGTGGAAGACGGTGATACGTAACTATTTAAAACGTATATTTTGTTTGCTGATACTGGCAGCAACCTGTTCGAGCCCGGTATTCGCTCTCAGTACAACTCCAGATAAACCGCAAACGGTATCCATAAGCTTTGGTGCAGAGTTTGCCTCAGGTAAATATGGCACTGACACGACAACACGCAGTGTCTATATGCCGCTGATAGCAACATGGTCACCCAATGACCGCTTTGATATTGGCATTGAGGTGCCTTTTCTTTATCAGAGCAATTCCAATGTAACAACCGATCTGTATAGAAACAGTCAGCAGAGCACTGCCGCTGCAACTACCGTTGCAAAGGGAGGTCCTGGAAGTAACAGAGGGGCTTTCCTGCAACAAGGCGCAGGAGGGCCGGGAGGCTCAACGGCATCCGGTTCATCAACATCTGATGTTTCCGGACTGGGAGACATAATCCTGCGCCTGGGTGTCATTGCACTCTCTGAAAGTACCAAAGTTCCACAAATTCGACCTTCTCTCTTCATAAAGTTTCCGACTGCCAACAAATCCGATGGTCTTGGAACCGGCGAATTCGATGCTAGTGTCGGCGTTGAACTAACAAAATGGTTTGGTGATCTCCACCTGACCGGTGAAGGGACCTATACCTATCAAGGCAAGGCGGATGGTTTTGGCCTGAACAACTACTTCAGTTATATCGGCGGAGTAGGCTATCAGCTTACAGAATATATAGAACCGATGGTGCTGGTAAAAGGTGCTACGGCACCATCAGACTACTCCAGTGACCTGTTGGAAGTGCGTGCACGACTTATCTGGTCTCTGACCAGGTCCACATTGCTTGATCTCTACGGCTCCCGAGGAATTGCTGACAGCAGTCCTGAATATGGTGGTGGTATTGCGGTTATATACTCGTTCTGAACATGGGTAAGACTACCCGTCTGTTAATCGGCATCCCGCTCTGCTTTACCGTGCTGGTCGCGTGGTTTGCCTGGTCTGCCTTTCACGCAGCTCCTCCACTGGCAGCAGAGAACCTGCGTGGTGCCGGGCTCTCTATATCTGCGGCTATCGAGCAGTTGGCTGTTGCTGACCCCTCGTTTCGTTCACTGGCACGCTATACAACCCCGGATATTGCCTATTTTGCCCTGCTTGACCGGCAGGGAATAGTTCATTTTCACACCAATCCAAACCTCGTTAGTCAGCCATTTTCTGAAAATATACCCAAACCGTTTCCCGACGGTATCTCTGAACAGAGAGAGCGTCTGGGTACCGGGGAAATGGTCTATCTGCTTCGCAGCAAAGTCCACTCTGACCATGATGAATACCTCCTTGTTCTGGCGTTGCATACCTACCGTGCCGATCAAGTCGTACGCAGGGCTAAAACTGGTGTAACCATTGTGTCAGCACTGACTGTGGCTCTCTGGGGATTGACGGCATTGCTCCTCTTCATGTTGCGCCGGGAAGAGCGGCACCATAAGGAAATGAATCGCCGTGAGGAGTTGGCTCGTCTCGGAGAGATGGGGGCCGTCATGGCCCATGAGATCCTCAACCCATTGGCCGGAATCAAAGGTTTTGCTCAACTCGTAGAAACTTCGACGAACATTGATCAGGCGCATCGCCACGCTGAAAAGATAGTTACCCAATCTCTTCGGATGGAGGCACTGGTTAATGACTTGCTTGCATTTGCCCGTGACGATCAGGGAGAGCGGCAAACAACCGACCTGACAACAGTGATACAAGAGTGCATCGTACTCGTGCGTATGGAATGTGATACCCGGAACGTGAACATTGATGTAGATACACCAACCCCGCTGAAGGTTAATGTCGTTACCGACCGCATCGTTCAGATGCTCCTCAATCTGATGAAAAACGCCATTCAGGCGATGCCTGATGGTGGTGTGCTTGCCATCGGTGTGAGACAGAAAGGCGGTTTTGTGCATATAAGCGTTAAAGACAACGGGATTGGTATCACGCCGGATCATCTCCAGCGGATCTTTGAGCCATTCTGGACCAGCAAGTCACAGGGGACGGGTCTGGGGCTGGCGCTGTGCCGCAAAGTAGCTGAAGAACATGGCGGCAGCCTGACAGTCGAAAGTGCACCCGGTGCCGGCACGGAATTTACTGTCACACTACCGGTTGTGAAGTAACACGGGGGAATAATCATGTCATCCGCCACCATACTGATTGTCGAAGATGATGCCGTCTTTCGGGAACTCTTGAGTACCATTCTTGATCAGGCCGGCTATACCGTTACCACTGCTGTTGACGGTGGTGAAGGGTTGCGCCGCATCCAGCGGGAGCGGTTCGATCTGGTACTGTGCGATCTGAAGATGCCGATTCGAAGCGGATTAGAGCTTTTTCGGACTACACGCAGCGAACTGTACGCGCCGCTGTTTATCTTCATAACAGCTTTTGGCCGTGTTAATGAGGCCGTGGCAGCCATCAAGGAAGGCGCCTTCGATTTTCTCTCCAAGCCGCTCAAAGATCCGGCCAGTCTGTTGGCAGTTGTAGCGAGAGCTCTGGAACAGGTAGAACTGGAACGATTGACGGTATCACTGCAGGAGATCGAGAAAGCCGGTCTCCCCCCTGAAGATCTTATCTTTGCCGGCAGAGCCATGGAGAGTGTCAGGAAGCTGGTACAGGATGTGGCTCGCACGTCGGCTACCGTGCTGCTGCATGGCGATAGCGGTACCGGTAAGGAGTTGATCGCCCGGATGGTGCATCTGGCAAGTCCGCGCAAAACAGCGCCGTTCATACCGCTCAACTGTGCGGCGATACCGGAGAATCTCCTGGAAAGTGAACTGTTCGGCCATGAACGTGGTGCCTTTACCGGGGCGGTTCAAGCCAGGCGCGGAAAGTTTGAGTTGGCTCAAGGAGGCACCATCTTTCTGGATGAAATTGGTGAGATGCCGGCGCTGTTGCAGGCAAAGCTTTTGCGTGTCCTGCAGGAACGGGTATTCGAGCGACTTGGCGGGTCACTTCAGATTAAAGCAGACGTGCGGGTGGTTGCAGCGTCCAATCGCGACCTGGCCGCAGAGGTTGCCGGGAAGCGTTTCCGTGAAGATCTGTTTTACCGACTGAATGTATTCCCGATCAACCTGCCGCCACTCCGTGAACGGGTCGATGCCATTCCGGGGCTTGTGAGGCATTTTTGCGCCCGGTTCTCTGCAGCCTCCGGTCAGCGGCGAGTTACCGGCATTTCCGCCGAAGCCCTGAAACTTCTGCAGCAACATACCTGGCCCGGTAATGTCCGGGAACTGCAGAACGTTATCGAGCGTGGCGTCATTCTGGCCAGGGGAGAAATAACTCCTAACGAGTTGCCGGCAGCGCTGCTTGAGCAGAATCTCATCCCAGACTCTTCAGAAGGAATTCTCAAACATCGTGAGAAAGAAACCATATTGAAGACTCTTCAGCAATTCAAAGGCAATCGCCGTCAGACGGCTGACGCCCTCGGTATTTCTCTCCGGACATTACAGTATCGGCTGAAAGAACTGGGGTTGCTGGTCAAAGAGGAACCGTACGTCAACATTTCTGAAAGACAAGGAATCATTTAATGGAAGATCGTCCGTTCATCAACCGTATCCTGATATCGCTGGTCACAGCTCTGAGTTTTGTAACTATGTCGCTGTCTGGTATCGCCGCATTCATTGTCCCCCAAGGCAAGGTTGCTTTCTGGACCAACTGGACATTTCTCGGTCTCTCCAAGACCCAGTGGGGCAATATTCACATAACTACCAGCGTACTGTTCCTTATCGCAGGGATCTGGCACATCTGGTACAACTGGACACCATTGATGCAGTATCTGAAAGGTATCCCCGGGCGCATGACCGCAAGCATTCGTGACCTGGTCGTAGCGATCCTGGTTACGGCCTTTTTTACTATAGGCGCCGTAACCAAAACGCAACCGCTCAACTACATCCTCAACTTCAACAACTGGGTCAAGGAGAGTTGGGTTAAAACTCCGGCGGATGATCCACCCTTTGGTCATGCCGAGCTGCTTTCGCTCAAGGGGTTCTGCAAGAAGATGTATATTGATACGGTCGAGGCACTACGTGAGCTTCGTCAGGCAGGTATTACCGTTACCGATGAAAACGTCACTGTGGACCAGATTGCTCGTAATAACCGGTTGACTCCCGCCAATGTATATCAGGTTATCAAGAAACTGGAGCGGCCTGATGCTGTAGTGCCGGTAGCGGCAAGCCCTGCACCGATGACGGTTGCCAGCGCTGCAATGCCGGTCACAACGAAGAGCAAGCCGGGAATTAAACCTCAATCTGCTGCCAAAGTCACGGTTGAACCGCAACGGTATACCGGTGATCTTGTTATCGAACGTTTCGAAGGCAAAGGTATCGGCAAAAAAACAGTTGCAGCCATTTGCCAAGAATTGAATCTTGATTGCGCCAGGGTAAAACAGAAGCTTACCTCAAGGCAAATCACCATTAAGGATGATGAAAGCCTGAAAGAGTCTGCAACAAGGCTGGGAGTTGTCCCGATTGAACTTCTCAAGATCATTCTAGTCGGCGAGCCAATGTAATCGAAGCATAGCTGAAAAAAAACAACAATGGAGACTTTCTGTTATTTAGGCACTTTACTCCGTCAATAAATTTTGCTTCTTGAGTTTTGTGCAATATCTCTACATAAATTTGCCTACCTCTAAAAACTTTCGATGCCCATGGATATGCCAAAATAACATATTGACATTCATATAATTGAATAGTATTTTGTGCATATTCACAAAACATAAGGAGGATCACGTATGAAAGTCTGTTTCCCTGTAGCTGATAATCAGGGCCTGGCAAGCCAGGTGTTCAACCACTTCGGATCTGCACCGGAGTTTGTGCTGGTCGATATTGCCACCAGTGAACTCACATCAATCAAGAACAGTGACCAGATTCATCAACATGGAGCCTGCAATCCGGTCGCAGGTTTAGGCGGTCATCACGTTGACGCCATCGTTGTTGGTGGTATTGGTGGGGGAGCACTGTTTAAGCTGAACTCTGCCGGTATACGAGTATTCAAAGCCCATGACGGACCAATTTCTAAAAATATAGACATGATCAAAGTCGGAACACTCCAAGAATATCTTCCCGGCCACACCTGTGGCAGTCATGGCCATAGCCAGGGGTGTTCCCACTAAGTATGGCACGTCCGCGTAAACCAAGAAATTGTGGCTGTCCCCATCGTACTGCTTTCTCAGCAGTTTTCAAGCCTGCGGGGACACCTCTCAAGGATATGGAAATCATTTATCTTGCCCAGGATGAACTGGAATCTCTACACCTGTGTGACGGAGAAGATATGTCCCAGGAACAAGCGGGTATCTGTATGGGTGTGTCCCGTGGCACTGTGCAAAGGTTACTGGCCAGCGCCAGGAGCAAGGTTGCCAAAACTCTTGTCAGGCAGAAGGCACTAGCAATTTCTGGAGGTAAGCCCGGGATCGATACTATTACCGATTCAGAAGAAGATTCAGTAATGACGATGA
>JBBQXT010000107.1:0-10379 GCA_038209415.1 Geobacterales bacterium | reverse complement strand
CGCCGCCTCTTCTTCGGGCGTCACCTCGGCATACGAGAGGATGGCGATGCCGTGCTCGCGCAGCTCTGCGAGCAGCCCGGTGAGGATCTCGCGCTGCTCGCGCTCCAGCGTGCGCACGACGGCGTTGCACTCCTCGATCTGCTCCTGCGGTGTGCGGCCGTCGACCGTGCGCTCCAGCAGGCCGGCGCGCACCTGCTGCTTGAGGCCGCCGATGCGCTTCATGAAGAACTCGTCCAGGTTGGCACTGACGATTGCCATGAACTTGACCCGCTCCAAGAGCGGCGTACGGCTGTCCTCGGCCTCGTGCAGAACCCGACGGTTGAACTCCAGCCAGGTCAACTCGCGGTTCAGGTACCACTGGCTGTCAGACAGGTCGAAGGTGGGTGTAACAGTATCAACAGCGGCCTGCGCTTCAGCCGGTGAACCTTTTTTCCGGCTGCGTGATTTTCCGGGAGCAGGCTTTGCGGCAGGTCTGGCGGCGGTCCTTCGTTTCTTGGCAGTCGGCTTCTTCTTCTGTTCTTCAGCCACGTTTCAGACCTCCGGGGCACTTGAAGCTATTTTGATATACTACCACCATCCGCACCATACGCAAGACGCTTTCAGCAGATGGTCTGCTAAAGCAGCGCCGCCAGCGTAACGGCTGACCAAGTGCAGACAAATAAGCCGCCGACTAAATAATCCCGAATATTCGGGAAATTGTATAAACTTGTCCGAATCGGGATAGGGGGAGACCTTTTACGGTCCCCCCCCCCCCACACCACCGTACATGCGGGTCCGCATACGGCGGTTCATCAAGTTGAGCTACTTCGAAATGATAAAGTCGGGCATACCATGATCTTTAAACCATTTGTTGTTTAACCCGATATGCAACGCAGGTGAACAGGCTATTCTGTACGGCCCCTTGGAGGAACCGACCGGCATTATGACCGTTTCCTCTTTTACTCCAAGCTTGATCAGTTCATCGTACCTTTTGCTGCTAAGTTTCCACAGCCGCCACTGCACCGCCCTTACTCTGTGCCTAATCCATTCTCCGATCTTTTGGATAATGCTCGGAGTGTCGCAGTGTTTGAAATAATTCAGCCAACCTCTCAGGAGAGGATTCAGCTTTTCAAAGACCTGCGCGATGTTAAGGCCCTTGGTAGGTCTTGTTATGTTTCGGACTTTATCCTTGAATCTGGCAAGACTTTTCTTGGCCGGACTGGTTTTGCCCTTCGACCCAATGGTGAAACCAAGGAACTTACGCTCCGATGGGCGATCTGCCGCGCTTTTATTGCGGTTGACCTTGAGTTTGAGCGTATCCTCAATGAACCTGGTAACAGACGCCATTACCCTATCTCCAACGTTGCGTGACTTGACGTAAATATTGCAGTCGTCAGCGTATCTGGCAAAGTTGAGGCTTCGTTTCTCCAGTTCTTTATCGAGATTGTCCAAGAGGATGTTGGATAGCAGGGGTGAGAGTGGCCCACCTTGTGGCGTTCCTTTTTCTGATGGTGTGGTAATACCACCAGCCATGATTCCTGCTGTAACGTTCTTCCTTCTGCCCTAGCGAGCAAGCCCTTCAGTCCCGCGTACCTTCAGAGCGCCTTTTGAAACTTTCCCTAAATCAGTCCGCTACGAACAAGCTGTAAACTAGTTGATTCTCCTTTAGTATCGTGAAACGGCATCTGCCGATCACAGTCGTAAAGGAGAACATGCATGACCCTCATCCTGCCAGGTATTCTCTCTCTTGTTCAGCACATCAAGGCCTTGCGCGACGCCCCGCAAACCTACCGGCCAGATTTCTGTCCCGGCTGCCACCATGCCCGTGTCTGGAGTCACGGTTGTTACTCACGCAAGTCTGGTTGCAGTGACTTTGCCGAGCAGAGTCTGAGCCCCGTTCAGATACTTCGCTTCTATTGCCCAACCTGCCATTCTACATGTTCAGTACTGCCGGAGTGTATTCCGCCGCGGAACTGGTATCTCTGGAAAGTGCGACAGGCAATTTTACTGCACCTTTTGGCTGGCAACTCAATCCGCAGCGCCGGTACTTGCAAGACCGAGAACAACAATCCTGCCAAGCCGGTCAGCAATACCATCAAGCGCTGGTGGAATCGCTTTAAAGACAACTTTGTGTCGTACTCTTCCTCCTTCCGCGCCATGTTTCCTTGTATGGGTAGGCATCCCGGCTTCACCGAGTTCTGGAAGGCGCTCCTGATCTTGCGACCACTCTCTTCAGCGATGCGTCTACTTCACGAGGATGGGGTTTTTGTCCCATGATCTGACCGTCCCGCTGCAGCAAGGGACACGGTTTGTGCGATGTATTTTGCACCCCACACAGTTTGTGCCCTTATATTTCGAGACGTTATGGCCTCTAATCGGTGATATTTCATCAAAGGAGGCCATTATGAAGCATATTCACCCACATGCCTTGTTCCGACTCTCGGTACTCGGGCCATTAGCCAGCCGGGATCGCCTGGAGAAAGGCGAACTCAATCAAGACGACCTTGCGCAAGTTCGCCGCCAACAGCTACGCTATTCCTGACACCGAAGCTCCGTTCGGATAGGGGCATATCAAAGATCTCAGACCTCCTCCAAGAAGCAATCTGCACAGCCAAGAAAGAGAATCCCAAACGTTCCTTGAGGTCCATCCGGCAAATTATGAGCGCTTCCGGCCAGGGACTCTCCAACATACCCGGCAGTGCTGTACAGCCAGTGGAACATAGATCCTTCGTCGCCGCCCATGCCGGGTCAATCTGGTACGGCGATGTCATGCACGGGCCGAAGGTTCTCGTCAACGGACGCATGAGCAAGGTCTACCAGGTCTCCTTCATGGACGACGCATCCCGCCTCATCACCCACAGCGCCTTCTGCCCAGCTGAGACGGCTTTGGAGGTCGAGGGTGTGTTGAAGCAGGCGCTCCTGAAACGAGGAATTCCGGGCCGGTTGGTAATCGACAACGGCGCGGCCTATCGAGCGGCCACTCGTCAGGCGATCTGTGCGGCCCGCCTGGAAATCCGGCTTATCTATACGCCCACTGGGTCAGTTTGCTTCGCGCCTGGACGAGCTATTCAGGCATCGATACGAACGCTTGGTTCGCAAGGATGGTACGGTGTCGTACGAGGCTGAGCGCTTCGAGGTACCGTTCGAGCTTGTCGGGAAGAAGGTGTGGTTGGTGTTTGATCCCCATACCAGAAAGGTCCTGGGGGTCGAAGCGGAAAGCGGAGAATCCCTGGGTAGTGCGACACCACTTGATCTTCTTGCCAACTGTCACCGCAAGAGGAGTTCTGCTCTATCGCTTGATAACGTAACCAGGTGCCGCACGGGCACCAATCTGGTTGAAATGGCGCTGGCCCAGCAGACTCACCGCTTGGGTGGGCACACTCTGTCTCATGAAGAGGAGGTCTAACCTAGTAGAAATAGGAGAAAACACCAAAACGAGGGCAAACGGAAAAACTGTCGGTCAAAGCCCTTCAAAACAGTTCGTCAACGACAAGGCTCAATCATTTTGCAAGAGGCTCGTATAATATTGGCAACAAGATAGTTGCTGCGGAGCAAGGATTACTCTTTTTCCGGGATAACCAGTGCGGTTCTGCCGAGCTTTCCGGCCAACTCTTTGGCTGCCTCCTGATCGAGCTTCTTCCCGACCCGGACACGATACCAGATGCCTTTGTCACCCTGGTGCGATTCCACGATAAACGCGTTGTAGCCTTTTCCGGCCAGTTTGTTCTTGAGCGTTTCTGCTTCCGACTTGAGCGGAAAGGATGCCACCTGAACGGTAAGATTACCTGTGGATTTTGCTGTCTGTTTGTCGGTGCCTGCCGGCTTGTCGTCAGGTGTTTTTGATGCGTCTGCTGCAGGTGGTCTGGCCAGGTTTGTGGGTATGGCTGCCTGAAGCGGCTGTTTTGTCTTGTCGTCTTTTGTATTGATTCCTGAGCCCAGGACATTGCCCTTCTGCCCGCTGGGCAGCGATTTGTAAAAGCTGAGTGGCGGATCAGACGCCACTCCGTTACCTGTTGACGTCTGCTGTGCAGCGGCTGAATCCGGCTGTGGCTGGGAAATTACCACCGGTTGAGCGGTCTGCACAGGTTTTAACGGTGGAGTTGCCTCTGTTTTGGGAGAGTTTTCCAGGCTGTTCTGCTCGTTTGCAGCCTGAAAAGACTTCTTGGCGGATTTCTGCGAGAAGAACCATCCGGTTCCGAAACCGGCAATGAATGTGAATAGAGCGGTTACCACAATGATGGTTGTAAAAATGCCGGCAGGTTCTTTGCGCGGTCTTGAAGTGCCCTGATGGGTAACATAGGCTTTCTTGGGTTCACTGTAATCGATCCGCATGGGGTACTCCGTTTCTCGGTCCTGGTCAGCACACTGCTTGGCCGCCTTTATCAGGAGCTCAGCGTCTTGATATCATCATTGCTGTCTAATTGGAATTACATTCGCTCGGGTGCCGATATGCCCAGTATTGTCAAGGCATTCTTGATGGCCTGGGCGGTACGTTTCAGCAGGTAGAGGCGGGCCTGTGTCAGTGCGGCATCCTCGCTGATTACCCGGTTCTTGTTGTAGAAACTGTGGAAGCAGCTGGCCAGTTCTGACAGGTAGTTGGTCAGGCGATGCGGTTCAAAGTTCTGGGCGCTGTCATCAACCGTGTCGGGCAGGGCCGCGAGCAGTTTGATCAGTTGCAGCTCTTCGGCGGTCTCCAGAACAGTGAGTGCGGATGGCAGCGGCTGCTCCGGCGCAACA
The DNA here is from genome assembly GCA_038209415.1 of Geobacterales bacterium. Classification (GTDB taxonomy): domain Bacteria; phylum Desulfobacterota; class Desulfuromonadia; order Geobacterales; family Pseudopelobacteraceae; genus CAIPTY01. Next base: position 5,663 of record JBBQXT010000107.1, on the reverse strand, counting down.
AAGCCCTTGTCCCGGGCATTTTCGAATATGCTGCAGATGCGGGCATGGGCGTATTGAACGTAGTAGACCGGGTTGTCGGGAGATTGTTCCTTGGCCAGATCTATATCGAAGACCAGTTGCGAGTCCGGTTTGCGCATGATGAAAAAGTAGCGGACGGCGTCACGGCCGACCTCGTCGATCAGGTCGCGCAGGGTGACATAGCTGCCGGCGCGTTTGGAGATCTTGACCTCTTCCCCGCCCCGCAGTACGGTTACCATCTGGTGCAGCACATATTCGGGCCAGCCCTGGGGGATACCGCGGTCAAGGGCCTGAAGTCCGGCCCTCACACGGGTGATGGTGCTGTGATGGTCCGAACCCTGCTCGTTGACAACCCGCGTGAAACCGCGTTCCCACTTGGCCAGATGATAGGCGATATCCGGTACAAAATAGGTGTAGTTGCCGTCGCTTTTGCGCATGACGCGATCCTTGTCATCACCAAAGTCGGTGGTGCGCAGCCACAAGGCCCCATCCTGTTCATAAGCATGACCGTTTTCAATGAGCAGTTTGACCACGGCTTCGACGCGCCCTTCACTGTACAGGCTTGATTCCAGCGTATAGACATCGAAGTGCACGCCAAAGGCCTTCAGATCCTGATCCTGTTCGCGGCGCAGGCAGGCCACGGCGAAGTTGCGGATGGCATCCAGGTCGTCCGGGTCACCCAGGGCGGTCACGTGACGGTCGTCGGAGTCCACGGTCTCTTGTGCCAGGTAGGACAGGGCCACATCCTTGATGTATTCCCCCTGGTAGCCATCGGCCGGCCAAAGCGGGTCGCCAGTCTCGATTCCCCGGCAGCGGGCCTGGACCGAGAGCGCCAGGTTCGTGATCTGCTGTCCGGCGTCATTGTAGTAAAACTCGCGGGTGACGTCCCAGCCAGTGGCCTGCAGCAGGCGGCAGATGCTGTCGCCGATGGCCGCTCCCCGGCCATGGCCGATGTGCAGCGGGCCGGTCGGGTTAGCGCTGACGAACTCCACTTGCACCTTTTTGCCGGCGCCGCTTGTTGTGCGCCCGAAGGCTTCGCCCTCGGTCTCGATCTCCAGCAGGGTCTGCTGCCATGCGGCGGGGGCAACAAAGAAGTTTATAAAGCCCGGGCCGGCGATCTCGCATTTCACAAGCAAGCTGTTGTTGCTGCCGATCAGCCGAATAATGATCTCGGCTACCTGACGGGGCGCCTTGCGTTCACCCTTGGCAAGCTGCATGGCGATATTGCAGGAGAAATCCCCATGCTCGGGGTTGGCCGGTGTGCCGATTATGACAGCAGGGAAGGGTGCTGAGGCAAGCTCTTGCGCGGTTGCTGCGGCTTGCAGGGCGGTTTCAACGAGGACAGCTATTCTCTGGCGCATCATTACTGTGTGGGTTCCTTACTCTTAGTGGGGTAGTTGTATGCCTCGGCGGTGGCCTTGATGCTGATGTCGCGGGAAAAGTCGGGGCAGCGCGCCCCAGTGTCGTAGACACTGAACCGCTTGTTACAGTTCTCGCGCCAGGCGCAGACGACACAGCTTTACCGTAACATGCCTGGCCTCTCTGTTATTTCTTTTCCTGGGGGAACTGATAGATGACTTCGTTACTGCGGACCAGACCAAAGTCTTTGCGGGCAATACTTTCCAGGTAACGGCGGTCGGATTTCAGTGCGACGACTTCCAGCTTGAGCTTCTCGTTCTCCGTTTTAGCGTCGGTCAGACGGGTTTCAATTCTGGCCTTGTCCTGTTTCAGTTCGAAAATACGCAGCAGTCCCTTGTCGCCGAAGACGGTGAAAAACAGGATGAAGACAATACATCCGGCCGGGATGAGGTACATCTTTTTCTGAAAGGGGAGTTTCATGTGTCTACCCTTTGCCGAGCCGTCCGGCAAAATATGCGGCCGTCCGGCGGAGTCCGCTGTCCAGATCTACGGCCGGCTTCCAGTTCAGCCTGCTCGTTGCCAGAGAAATATCAGGCTGGCGCTGCTTCGGGTCATCCTGGGGCAGAGGGTTATTGATGATCCTGGAGGCTGACCCGGTTATTGTAATGATTTTTTCAGCAAATTCAAGGATTGTATTTTCCACCGGGTTGCCCAGGTTGACCGGACCGATAAAACCATCGCATTCCATCATGCGGATCATCCCCTCCACCAGGTCATCCACGTAACAGAATGAGCGGGTCTGGGAACCATCGCCATAGACGGTAATATCCTGGTTGCGCAGGGCCTGGAGCATGAAGTTGGAGACCACCCGGCCGTCGTTTTCCGCCATGCGCGGGCCGTAGGTGTTGAAGATGCGGATGATGCGGATATCAACATTGTTCTGGCGGTGGTAGTCCATCATCAGGGTTTCGGCCACCCGTTTGCCCTCATCGTAGCAGCTGCGGATGCCGATCGGGTTGACGTTGCCCCAGTAGCCTTCGGTCTGGGGATGAACCTGGGGATCGCCGTAGACCTCCGAGGTGGAAGCCTGCAGGATGCGCGCTTTGACACGCTTGGCAAGCCCGAGCATGTTGATGGTGCCCATGACGCTGGTCTTGGTGGTCTTGACCGGATTGTACTGGTAATGAACCGGAGAGGCCGGACAGGCCAGGTTGTAGATGCGGTCGACTTCCAGCAGAATCGGTTCGGTCACGTCGTGGCGGATCAGTTCGAAACGATGGCTGTCCATCAGGTGGATGATGTTGTCCCGGGACCCGGTAAAGAAGTTATCCAGGCAGATCACGTCGTGCCCTTCACCCAGCAGACGCTCGCAGAGATGTGAACCGATGAAGCCGGCCCCGCCAGTGACCAGGATGCGCATGGCTATTTCACCTCTGTGCAGACGGTCCCGCCGCAGCGTCCCAGCGGGATATAGCTGAAGCCGAGCGCGACCATGCGGTCGGGTTTGTAGAGATTGCGTCCATCTACAATCAGCGGAGTCTTCAGGGCGGCCTTGATCCGATCGAAGTCGGGGTTGCGGTACTCGCTCCAGTCGGTGATGACCGCCAGTGCGTCGGCGCTGGTCAGGATCTCATACTGGTTGTGGCTGTACTCGATGCGATCGCCGAAGACCTTTTTGGCCTCCTTGATGGCCTCCGGGTCATGGGCGCGGACGGTGGCGCCGGCAGTCAGCAGGCGCTCGATGATGGTGATGGCGGGTGCCTCGCGCATGTCATCGGTGCGGGGTTTGAAAGAGAGTCCCCAACAGGCCACTGTGCGACCGGTGAGAGGTTTCTCCACATCCGCAGAGCCGAGCGACTTGATCAGTTTGTCGGCCAGGACCTCCTTCTGGCGCTCGTTGACTTCCTCGACCGCTTTGAGCAGCAGGAAGTCATAGTCGCACTCTTCAGCGGTCCTGACCAGCGCCTTGACGTCCTTGGGAAAACAGGAACCTCCGTAACCGGGGCCGGGAAACAGAAAGTCGTAGCCGATACGGGAATCGGAGCCGATGCCTTCGCGGACAGCGGCCACATCAGCTCCCATCCGCTCACACAGGCCGGCGATCTGGTTCATGAAGGAGATGCGCGTGGCCAGCATGGCGTTGGCAGCGTACTTGGTCATCTCGGCACTGCGGATATCCATGACGATCATGCGGTTATTCTTGCGCATGAATGGTTCATAGAGCTCTTTCATGATCTCGGCGGTCCGGACGTTGTCGGTACCGATCACAACCCGGTCCGGCTTCATGAAATCATCGATGGCGGCGCCTTCCTTGAGAAACTCCGGGTTGGAAACCACGTCGAATTCCAGGTTGACTCCGCGAAGATCCAATTCCTGCTGGATGGCAACCCGCACCTTGTCGGCGGTGCCGACCGGCACGGTGGATTTGTCAACGATGATCTTGTAGCCGGTCATGGCGCGGCCGATCTCGCGGGCCACCCCCAGGACGTACTTCAAGTCGGCCGAGCCGTCCTCGCCGGGCGGTGTGCCGACGGCGATAAAACTGACCAGGGATGACTGCACGGCAGAGAGTGCATCAGTGCTGAAAGAAAGCCGTCCTTCGGACTGGTTGCGCAGGACCATTTCCTTCAGGCCCGGCTCGTAGATCGGGATGATGCCCTGGGTAAGACCCTCAATTCTGGTTTCGTCAACGTCGACGGCGATGACGTTATTGCCGCTTTCGGCAAAGCAGGCGGCCGCCACCAATCCAACGTATCCGGCGCCGAAGATACAGATTTTCATTCGAGATACTCCCACGTAAAATAATTTGTACTCTGTAACATATATCTCATTGTTATTCCAGCACTATTTGTTGCTACGGCGTGCTGTTCCTCAATCTCAGCGCTTCGGAGTAGGCTTCACTCCGGGAAGTGCCTGTAATTATGGATGCTTTTTTCGCAGCGTCCTTTACCGACAGGCCATCCTCATCCAGAAGACGCTGCAGCAACGTGTCCAGCGCTTCCGTCTCTTCCCGGGGCGCTTCTCCCGGGGCGATCAGGATGACGATCTCGCCCCGCGCCTTGCCCTGCGCCACTGCGGAAATGACTGTTGAGACCGACCCGCGGATGAATTCCTCGAAAATCTTGGACAGCTCCCGCGCTACGACCACGTGACGTTCTCCCATGGTCGCGCGGATATCCAGCAGGGTGTCTTCCAGGCGGTGGGGCGCCTCGTACAGCACCAGGGTTCCCGGCAGGTGGGCCATGTCAGCCAGGAAACTGCGGCGCCGGGCCTGCCGCGCTGGAGGGAAGCCCGCAAAGGTAAAGCTGTCGCTGGGCAGGCCGGAGCCGGAAAGGGCGGCAATGGCGGCACAGGCGCCGGGTATCGAAATCACGGTGATTCCTTCAGCCACGGCATCACGCACCAGGTTGTAGCCCGGGTCGGAGATGCAGGGTGTACCGGCATCGGAGATCAGCGCCACATTCTTGCCCTGGCGCAGGGCGTTCAGGATGCGCTCACCCTTAAGCTGCTGGTTGTGGTCAAAATAGGAGGTCAGCGGTTTGGAGATGTTGTAGTGGTTGAGCAGTTTCAGCGAGTGGCGGGTGTCTTCGGCGGCGATCAGATCCACCTCGGCCAGGATGCGCACAGCCCGGTAGGTCATATCCTCCAGGTTGCCGATGGGGGTGGCGACGATGTAGAGGGTGCCGGGCATCTACTTCAGGCTGGAGATATAGCCGCGGACACCTTCGAGGATGCCTTCGGCGGTCATCTCCAGGTAGGCCGGGTCTTTCAGGCGCGCTTCCTCCTGGACATTACTGAGGAAGGCGGATTCAACGAGGATGCTCGGCATGGTGGCGCCAACGAGAACATAGAAGGGACCCTGCTTGACCCCTAGATTGCGGACGTCCGCATACTGTCCGCGAATCTTCCGGTGCAACGCTTTCTGCACCTCATCCGCCAGGTGGGCCGAGTCGTTCAGTTTGTAGTTGCCCATCAGGTCAAACAGGATCGCCTGCAGTACGCTGACCTTCTCCAGCGAGGTGCCGTTTTCCTTGGCGGCCAGCTGGGCGGACTTCTCGGTCTTGGCCAGATTAAGGTAGTAGGTCTCGATACCGGAGGCATTGCGGTTGGCTGCTGCATTAGCGTGGACCGACAGGAACAGGTCAGCGTTGACCTTGTTGGCGATGGCGGTACGTTCCTCCAGCGGTATGAAAACGTCCGTGGAGCGGGTCATGACCACATCCAGCCCCAGTTCATCGCGCAGCAGCTCCCTGAGCTTCAGGCCGATCGCCAGGACCACGTCTTTT
>JBBQXT010000106.1:0-10575 GCA_038209415.1 Geobacterales bacterium | reverse complement strand
ACTATCGCGAGGCCTCGACCTACGAACAGCTCTGCCGTACACTGGGAACGGCCGCGCGCCCCCTGTACTATCTGGCTATACCACCCAGCATGTTTGCCACGGTAACCCAGGGGCTGGCCGGTGCAGGATGCACCCGGGCTGCGCGGGTCGTCGTAGAGAAGCCCTTCGGGCGCGATCTGGCCTCGGCCCGTGAGTTGAACGCAATCCTCGAAACCGCCTTTGCCCCGGAGGCGATTTTTCGCATCGACCACTTTCTCGGCAAGGAACCGGTGCAGAACATCTACTACACACGCTTCGCGAACTCCATCTTCGAGCCGCTCTGGAACAGGGATCACATCGCTTGTGTCCAGATTACCCTGGCGGAAAACTTCGGGGTGCAGGGGCGCGGCAGTTTCTTCGACGAGGTTGGAGCAATACGTGATGTACTGCAGAATCACCTGCTGGAGGTGGTTGCCTACCTGGCCATGGACGCTTCAACAGGGGATGATCCCGAGGCGATACGCGAAGAGAGCGAGCGGCTGTTGCGGGCGATCAAACCACTTGATCCGGCGCACATCGTGCGCGGTCAGTTCCACGGCTATCGTCAGGAACCGGGAGTGGCCCCGGACTCGCACGTGGAAACGTTTGTGGCGGTCCCACTCTTTATCGACTCCTGGCGCTGGGCCGGGGTGCCCTTTTATGTCCGGGCAGGCAAGTGCCTTCCTGTAACGTCAACAACAGTCACCGTGGAATTCAAACGCCCGCCCCGAGAGACCTTCGGCGAGATCGTACCGTCATTTTCGAACCACCTTCGTTTCCGTCTCAGCCCCGATGTGTCGATCGGGCTGGGGATCCGGGTCAAGATCCCGGGCGAGCGCAGGGTGGGCGAAGACGTGGAACTTGTCGTGGCCCAGAACGATGGTGAGACGATGGCCCCCTATGAACGCCTGCTGGGTGATGCCATGCGGGGGGACGCCACGCTCTTTGCTTCCGAAGGTACAGTCGAAGAGCAGTGGCGAATCATTGATCCGATCCTCGGAGACGTATCACCGCTTTACTTTTACGAGCAGAACAGCTGGGGGCCGGCCGAGGCCGACCAGGTCATCACCCGGAACGGGACCTGGTACAATCCGAAACCATGATTACCGTGTACGCAGACATGGAAGCCTTGAGCCACGCAGCAGCGGAACTCTTTGTATGTGAGTCTCACCAGGCAATACATTTACGTGGCCGGTTCGTTGTACTCCTCGCTGGAGGTGAAACGCCCCGGCGTACCTACCAAATCCTGGCGACCGCTCCACTCAAGGATCGGGTACAGTGGCCCGTTGTCCACGTCTTCTGGGGAGACGAACGGCATGTTCCTGCTGAAGATCCGCGCAACAATGCCCGTATGGCACGGCAGGAGCTACTCGATCATGTTCCCATGCCTACGGCCCAGATACACCCCATCCCGTACAACAGCTCGCCCCACGAATCTGCGATAGAATATGAACATACCCTGCGAACCTTTTTTGCTGACGGGGCGCCCCGTTTTGACCTTGTTTTCCTGGGGTTGGGGGATAACGGTCATACAGCATCTCTCTTTCCGGGAACACCGGTCCTGGAAGAACGGCAGCGCTGGGTTGCGGAGGTAACAGTGACCGAGGAAGCTCCAAGCAGGATTACACTCACGGCGCCGCTTATTAACCAGGCAGAGTGTGTTGCTTTCCTGGTAGCCGGGGCCGGTAAGGCTCACATACTTCAGCAGGTATTGGAAAGTTCGCCGGATCCGCGCCATGTCCCTGCCTGCTTGATTAAACCGAAGGGGAAGTTGCTCTGGCTGGTAGACCGGGATGCTGCACGGCTGCTTGGAAATACTGAGCGCATGTGCACTGATTTGTGTTATGAACGCGAATTAGATTGACCTGAAATGTATATCGAGTGGAGGTCGCTATGCTGCGAGCCTATTTGAAAAGGCTATTACATAAACTGGACGCATCTGTCGCCGCCGCTGTCGCGCGTATTGACCATAATGCCGTCATCAAGGACCTGGTTGCCCGAGCCGACCTGTCGGGCAGTTACCTTCTGATGATCGTCTTCTCGTGTCTGGTGGCGCTTCTGGGACTGCTCACCAACAGCGTAGCGGTCGTGATCGGGGCCATGTTGATCTCCCCCCTGATGGGGCCGATCTTCACGGCCGCTCTGGCATTCACTCTGGGAGATCTGCATCTGGCCAGGAAAGTGCTGCGGATCATCGTGATCAGCATCCTTTTGTCGGTACTGGTCACCACCTTGTTTACCTTCCTTTCTCCTCTTAAAGCACCAACGCAGGAGATTCTTTCCCGGACCCGCCCCAACATCTACGATCTCCTGATTGCGGCGTTTGCCGGGGCGGCAGGTGCATATGCCCTCTGCACCAGGGTGAGCTATCTGTTTGTAACCACCGGGGTTGCTGTTGCCACGGCGGTTATTCCCCCGCTCAGTGTCGTCGGCTATGGAATCGCCACCGGCCAGGGTGCCATTGCTCTGGGCGGCTTTCTGCTGTTTTTCACCAACCTGGTGGCCATTGTCATCAGTTCGGACATCGTGTTCCATCTCTTCAGGTTCCGGGCAAGAATGGTGGAAGAGTCCCGCTACCCGGTCCGCACTCGGGTTTTGATCCTGGCGGTTGTTCTTGTGCTGATATCCATACCGCTCGTCTATACGCTGGTTAAGGAGATCAGCAACGTCAATCTTACCAGTCACATTGAACAGACTCTGAAAAAACGTCTGAACAACAAAGAAAACTCCCGGATGACAGGTTTTTCCTTTCAAAAAGACAGCAACGGTATGACCGTGGCGGCATCGGTTAACACGGTTGCCTATTTTAATTATTCAACAGAAAAGAGGATTGAAGGCGACCTGAAGGCGACCCTGAAAACCACGGTAAATTTTGCACTGGAACAGACCATCGTCAGGTCCGGGCGAATCAGTGCGCCGTCATCCCGTCTGCTGACAGTTGCACCTGCCCCGGCTCCGGAAACCCTGTCAATGTTGCGATCCAAGGTAATGAGACGGATGGACGAGGGATGCCGCGACCTGGAGGTATTTGTTGCCCCGTATCCCATCAGGGGATGCGGGGTCAGGTTCTCTGATCGTGGAGACACAATCACGGCGCTGGTCACCATCGGCCGGGATTACCCTGCCAGTGCTCAAGAACTGCGCTGGATGACGGTGGCGCTAACCGACAAACTGGACGAACCGGTGACGGCTGAAGTTACAACGGTGCCGTTTCTGCCACCGGTGACCCTTGGTCCGGATGGCCTGCCTGATGACGCCAGCCGCAAGGCACTCACGGTGCTGAAAACGATGGGGAAGGAAGGGCAGAAACAGCACTTTGTGATCGTGGCACCAAAGAAAACAGGGCGAGTCGATTCGGCCCGCGCACTCAGGCGATATCTGCTCAAGGAATTGAGTATACCCGCAGCCAGCATAGCCAAGAGCACGGAACACGGTAACGAACTGCGGGTGAAAATAGTTGAAAACTGAAAGCGGCATGGTCCGATTCTGCACTAACGTAAATTTCGAGAAGCAAAAGGTACGATGGGTCCAATATGAATCTGTTTGAAATTACATCCATTCTGATGGTGCTGACAGCGCTCTTCAGTTACGTCAACTATCGGGTGTTTCGTTTGCCGACCACCATCGGGGTAATGGTGATCGCCCTGTTAACCTCACTTGGATTTGTTGCACTGGGGAGTTTCGGTGTGGCGGTCGGCCAAAAACAGATCGCATTGTTGCTGAGAAATATCGACTTTAACCAGGCGCTGCTGCATGGGATGCTCTCGTTTCTGCTCTTTGCGGGAGCAATGCACATCAAACTGGATGATCTGAAAAGCCAGAAATGGGCAATTACCATACTTGCCACTGCAGGTGTCGTTGCATCAACCTTCATTGTGGGAGGCCTTTCCTGGCTTGTTCTGGATCTTCTGGGCATACCGGCATCGTTTATTTACTGTCTTCTGTTCGGTGCACTGATCTCTCCGACCGACCCGGTGGCAGTGATCGGTATCCTTAAAACAGCCGGAGTCCCCAAAAGTCTCGAAACGAAGATTGCTGGGGAATCACTCTTCAACGACGGGATCGGCGTTGTCGTGTTTCTGATTATCCTGGAACTTGCGGTGGGTGGAGGTGAAATAACCGCAGGACGTGTCGCCCTGCTGTTCGTTGAGGAGGCGCTTGGCGGTGCACTGCTGGGGCTTTTGATCGGAGTGCTTGCCTATCAGATGCTCAAACGGGTCAATAACTATCAGGTTGAGGTGATCATTACCCTTGCGCTCGTTATGGGTGGCTATACGCTTGCCGACACACTACACACATCAGGACCGATTGCCATTGTCGTGGCAGGTCTGATGATTGGAAACCACGGTCGTGCCTTTGCCATGTCGAAGCTCACCCGTGACCGACTGGATGATTTCTGGGAACTGGTGGACGAGATCCTCAATGCCTTGCTCTTTATGCTGATCGGTCTTGAAGTGATGGTGATGCCGTTTACGAGAGGGCTTCTGGTTGCCGGTCTGCTGACAATTGTCATCACCCTGTTCGCCCGTTGGGCCAGCGTCGGCGGAGCGGTGATAATCATGCGTTCCTTCCGGGCATTCAGTACAGGAGCAACAACAGTCCTGACATGGGGAGGACTGCGTGGAGGCATCTCAGTGGCGCTGGCTCTGTCGATACCTGAAGTGCCGGAGCGGGCCACCATCATTACGATCACGTATATTGTGGTGGTTTTTTCAATCGTGATTCAGGGCATGACGCTCGGGAGGCTCGCGAAGAGAATCTATCCGGTTAGGTAGAAAGGAGATTCAACAGTAGTATTGTTGCAGCAGACAAGTAGCATTGAGCTTCGATGAAGCCATTTGTGAAAGAAAGGAGAAACACAATGAAAGATATTGCCTATGTATCGGAAGTGAGAATTGAGCGGGTGAAAGGCCCATTACGGAAGGCCTACCTGCCAGCCGAACCCGATCCTGTCCTGTTTGGGGTTCACGGGGCCATTGCGGCTCATTACGGTGTTTCCCCGGACGTTTCCGAACCGCATGCGACCACGCTTGATTACATCGTCGCCGCGGCTGCCGGCTGACTGACAGGCACCTTCGGCGGTACGCTGGAGGCCAGAAAAGTCATCCTCGGCCCCGACGGGGTAGTGGGGACAGGTCGTGGAGAGGTTGAACTCGAAGGGAAGGTTCTCGTCATCAAGCGGATTCATGTGGTCTATCACCTTTCGACTGCTTTGGAAGATAAAGACAAGGTCGACCGGGCCTTTGAGCTGCATGCGGAAAACTGTCCCGTATTCCGGTCGCTTCAGGCCGCCATCGCCATAACCACGGAACTTGATTGGCGAGAAACTGCGTGTTGAGCGCAGTGACGTGTTGGGAGAAACAACATGGAACTGTAAAGTCAGTCACCATTCTCAGGATCCATGTCCAGAAGGAAGTTGAAGAGCGGCTTATCAACATGCAGGTAATAATGGAAACACAGGATTTGATGAAGTGAGAGGAACTCTTCGATGAATAGCATACTTGACACAAATCACAGTTGGCTGTTTAGCCCAGTCGTAACGAAACTTGCCTTCGTCGTCATCGGTATTGTGATCATCGCGATTCTCACTCGCATCATCCGGCAAGTGCTTGCACGCCGCATAAGCAGCACGGATACCCGCTACCGCTTCAGGAAAGCGGTCAATTTAATCGGAACCCTGGCGGTATTATTCCTTATAACAGTCGTCTTCAGCGACCGGCTTGGTAACCTGACGGTTGCCTTCGGAGTGGCCGGTGCCGGTATTGCCTTTGCCTTGCAAGAGATCATTGCCAGTATCGCCGGCTGGGTGGCTGTATCGTTTGGTAATTTCTACTCAGTAGGAGACAGGGTTCAGTTGGGAGGGATTACTGGAGACGTGATCGATATCGGGGTGCTGCGGACAACACTCATGGAAACCGGAGATTGGGTGAAGGCCGACCTCTATAATGGCCGCATCGTCAGGGTTGCCAACAGTTACGTCTTCAAGGAACCGGTCTACAATTACTCAGGCGATTTCCCGTTCCTATGGGATGAAATCACAGTGCCGGTCATGTACGGCAGCGACTATCACTTGGCACGGGAAATCCTTCAGAGGTCTGCAGACGAGCTTCTCGGTGAAATAGTACCTGAAGCAAAGAGGACCTGGCAGGCCATGCTCAATAAATACCGTCTTGAAGAGGCGCGAATCGAGCCAATGGTAACGCTCATCGCCAACGATAACTGGCTTGAGTTCACAGTCCGTTATGTCACCGATTTCAAGCGGCGTCGGTCAACAAAAGATATACTCTTTAGCCGGATACTTGAAGAGTTTGATGCTACTGAAGGCAAGGTTTCATTTGCATCTGCCACATATCAGTTGGTAGGTGCTCCGGTCATTGATGTCCGTCTGGCTGACGGTCAGAAATTTACGAGGTGATCCTTATCCGGGATGGCAACAGCACGACAATTCCGGAATCATACCGACCGGAAGGGTATACAGCGCCGGCTTTCCGTGTGTCCCAGGCAGGTGACTCCACTGTGTATGGCGGTAGAAAAGGCGCTGATCAACATAACGTGACAGACTAAAGGCATCCAAAAGAGCCATGATGGAAACAGATTCAGGACATAACCATCAAGCCGGCCAGCCGTCGCATCCACTCAAGGTACAGCGGCCCCGCCAGCTGTTTCTTCTCAGCATGACAGCGCTCGGCATAGTGTATGGCGATATCGGCACCAGCCCACTGTACGCGCTCAGGGAGTGTTTTCATGGCAGCCATTCCCTGCAGCCGACTCCTGCCAATGTGCTTGGGATTCTCTCCCTTGTCTTCTGGGCCCTCACCTTCGTAATTTCCATTAAATATCTGCTCTTTCTGATGCGGGCGGACAACCACGGAGAAGGCGGCATTCTTGCCCTTCTGGCCCTGCTCACACCGCCGGGGCAGCTCTCCCCCGTGCAGCGGCGTTACATACTTCCACTTGGCCTTTTTGGCGCCGCCCTGCTCTACGGCGACGGGGTGATCACCCCAGCCATCTCGGTCATGAGTGCCGTGGAAGGCATCAAGATCGCTGCTCCGGGCTTGGAGGGATTCGTCGTTCCGGTCACCATTCTGATTCTTATCTCGCTTTTCCTCTTTCAAAAACGTGGGACTGCAGCGGTCGGAGCAGTATTCGGGCCTATAATGGCGGTATGGTTTGTCACAATTGCTGCCCTCGGCATAGTTGGCATACTGCGGACACCGCAAGTCTTATGGGCAGTGAACCCACTCCACGCAGTTTATTTTTTCGAAGCTAACGGCAGATTAGCCTTCCTGGCCCTCGGTTCGGTTTTTCTGGTTGTGACCGGTGGAGAAGCCCTCTACGCCGACATGGGACATTTTGGTCCGCGCCCGATCCGTTTGGCGTGGTTCAGTTTCGTTCTTCCCGCGCTCCTCCTCAACTACTTTGGCCAGGGCGCCTTGCTTCTGGCCAATCCGGGAGAGGTTACGGAGCCGTTCTACCACCTGGCACCGGGGTGGGCGCTGTATCCGCTTGTCCTTCTTGCTACTGCGGCTACGGTAATCGCTTCCCAGGCGGTAATTTCCGGAGCGTTTTCGCTGACCCGCCAGGCCATGCAACTCGGGTATTGTCCCCGGTTTCGACTGGTCCAGACCTCATCTGAAGAGATCGGGCAGGTCTACCTCCCTACGGTTAACTTCACGCTTATGTTCATCACCATTGCCCTTGTGTTTGGCTTCGGTTCTTCGTCAAACCTGGCCGGAGCCTACGGGGTTGCCGTGACTACTACCATGGTCATAACGACAATACTCGGGTTTTTCCTGATGACGAAGCGCTGGCACTGGAAGCTGGCATCAGCCGCTGCTCTGGCCGGGCTCTTTCTCAGTTTCGACCTTCCCTTTTTTACCGCCAACATGCTCAAGGTCGCCCATGGCGGTTGGTTTCCGCTGGCCGCCGGTACCGTTGTTTTTACCCTGATGACAACCTGGCGGCGGGGGCGGACGGTGCTCGGTAAAAAGTTAAAGGGAGAGGGACAGCCTCTGGAGGATTTTATCGCCGGACTTGCCGTATCCCCGCCTCACAGGGTGGACGGGACAGCGGTCTTCGTCACCAGGCTTCACACCGGGACCCCGCAACTTCTCCATCACCACTTGAATCACAATCAGGTACTGCATGAGCAGGTCGTCATTCTCACCGTCCTGACGGAGAAAATCCCACTGGTACCTGCTGCGGAACGGGTAACGGTTACCGCAATGCCGATGGGGTTTACCCAGGTCATAGTTCGTTATGGCTTTATGCAGAGTCCCAATGTGCCGGTGGCGTTACTGCAGTGCGAAAACTTCGGTCTCCTGGTCGATATGGAACATATCACCTACTACCTGGCCCGGGAGACCATTATCTCCACGTCACAACCATCGGGGATGTGGCTGTGGCAGGAAAAACTTTTTGCCTTCATGTCCCGCAACTCTCTTGCCGCAACCGCTTTCTTCAATATCCCTGCGGAACAGGTGGTTGAACTGGGCCAACAGGTGGAAATATAGTAGGCGCACTATGTTTACTATTCGGAAGTGCAAAAGCATTACCAGGAGGTTATATGGATACGGCAGACAGATACGCACCGGGCTGGCCGGGCATTCCGGCGCGCTGGACCTCCAGCGCCAAGTCTGGCGTAGGCACCGCTCTCAGCGACAAGAGCCGTGTCTGGTTCACCCTGAGTCACGGCATCTTCAACGAGATCTATTATCCGCGTCAGGATCAGGCCTGTGTGCGCGACATGGGCCTGATCGTCACTGATGGCGCGGATTTTCTGTCCGAGGAAAAACGTGACGCTATCAGTGAAACACACTGGATGGCCGAGGGCGTGCCCGCTTTTCAGGTAGTCAATGCCTGCCGCCAGGGACGCTACCGTATTGAAAAATGGATTCTATCCGATCCGAAGAGGGACGTTGTGCTGCAGAAAACCCGCTTCAATGCTTTGGAAGGACAGGTCTCTGATTATCGGCTCCACGTGCTGCTCGCTCCTCATCTGGGTAATCAGGGTGCCGGAAATACAGCATGGCTCGATGAGTATAAAGGCGTTCCGATGCTTTTTGCCGAACGGGATGGGAGCGCCCTGGCCCTGGCCTGTTCCATTCCCTGGCTGAAACGCTCGGTGGGGTTCGTGGGCGTTTCGGATGGCTGGCAAGACTTGCTCGCCCACAAACAGATGACCTGGGACTATCCGCGAGCCGAAAACGGCAACGTAGCCCTGACAGCCGAGCTGGACCTGGAAGTGGGCCAGGGAGAATTCCTGCTGGCCCTGGGCTTTGGTCGCAATAGTGCCGAGGCGGGAAACCGTGCCCGCGCCTCCATCCAGGACGGCTTTGACGCTGCTCACAAGGAGTATGTCAGGGAGTGGAACAGGTGGCAAAAACGGTTGCTTCCCCTTGCCATGGACCGAACCGATGACCGGCAGAACATGTACCGTGTCAGCACGGCTGTTATCCGTACGCATGAGGCCTTTAACTTCCCCGGAGGAATCATTGCCAGCCTTTCAATACCGTGGGGATTTAACAAGGGGGACAACGATCTGGGAGGCTATCACCTGGCCTGGCCGCGTGACCTTGTGGAAGCGTCGGGTGGTCTCCTGGCTGCCGGTGCCCATGACGAGGTGCGCCGTGTCCTCTGTTATCTTCAGGCTACTCAGGAGTCAAACGGGCACTGGGCTCAGAACATGTGGCTGGACGGTACCCCCTACTGGAACGGCATCCAGATGGACGAAACGGCACTGCCGGTTCTTCTTGTTGACCTGGCCCGGCGTGAGAAGGCGCTGACTGCTGACGATGTGGCTCGCTTCTGGCCGATGGTGCGTCAGGCGGCAGCCTACCTGGTTTGCAACGGGCCGGTCAGCCCGCAGGACCGCTGGGAGGAGGATCCCGGATATTCACCGTTCACGGTTGCGGCCGAAATTGCCGCGCTTCTGGCCGCTGCTGATCTGGCCGATCTCCACCTTGAGCCGTCCATCGCAACCTATCTGCGTGAGACCGCCGATGTCTGGAATGAATCCATCGACCGCTGGATGTATGTGACCGGTACCGATTGGTGCCGGGAGTACAAAGTTGCAGGGTATTACGTCCGGATTGCTCCGATCGAGGCGGAAGAAGGGGTGACCCGTTTCCAAAAATGTATCTGTGTAAAGAATGTCGCACTCGATCTGGCCGAAAGCCTCGTCAGTCACCTGGTGAGTCCTGACGTCTTGGCGCTGGTTCGTTTTGGCCTGCGAGCCGCTGATGATCCGCGTATTCTCGACACGGTCAAGGTGGTTGACGCTCTGCTCAAGGTGGAAACGCCACAAGGTCCAATCTGGCGCCGGTACAATGGTGACGGCTACGGAGAAAATGAGGATGGCGGGCCGTTCGACGGGACCGGGATCGGTAGGGCCTGGCCGCTTTTGACCGGCGAACGGGCGCACTTTGAACTGGCAGCAGGGAAAATCGAGTCAGCAGAGCAACTGCAGAAGGCCCTGGAATCCTTTGCCGGTGCCGAAGGGCTATTACCGGAACAGATCTGGGATGCGCCGGATATGCCGGAGCGGGAGCTGTTTTT
>JBBQXT010000105.1:0-10837 GCA_038209415.1 Geobacterales bacterium | reverse complement strand
CGTTCTTGTAAAGCAGCCGGTAGTCAAGTGTGAATTCATCACGCTTTGCGGTTATCACCTTTGATTTCACCTCGGCATACTCGCCATCAATATTTTCCTTGATATAGACAATCTTTTCGTCATTGTAGGATTCGATCATGCCGGCATAGGAGTTTTCCAGCAGGGTAGCAAAGAGGTCGGTGAACTGTTTGCGTTCAGCTGTTGATCGTTGATTCCAGTTTTTCCCCAAGGAGCGTTTGGCCATTTCGCTGTAGTCAAAAATGACGCAGATCGTCTTCTTGAGCATCTGGCGACGCAGACTGTCGTTCTTTTTCATACCCTTGTCAGAGACAATACAGACAACGTCGTCAACAACTTTTTTGACCTCGTCAGTTGCTCCTGCAAAGGCATTGGTAACCAGAAAAACATAAACTATCAGGCATCCAACGATACGATTAAACATATAATTGTCTCCTTCTTTACCGTCAGCTGGCTGGAGACTCATAGTCAAGGAAGAACCAGGCAATGCGTTAATTGATTAATTTTTATTATTTATATGCAACCAAGCTTCTTTCAAAAAGATTTCTGAATAGCGGAGTGCACCCGGCGAGGGTCCACTACAACTGATTTGCCAAGAGATCTCGTTATAGAGCAATTTAGGATGTCGTTTTTTTCCGACTTCTGCCGTACCACTCCCTTTTTTGGAATTCATTGAGGTCTTTGACAATCAACAACCAATTACTTTGATTATCTGGTACGCATTGACCTTTCCCTCATATCAGTGTGGCCGTGCTGGTTAGATTGGGGAATGTGTTGAAGCCAGTACAAAGTGCTGCCAAAAAAGTCATGGAACGGAATGCAGTTAGAGGCATGAATAAAAGGCGGGGCACAAGGCCCCGCCCAGCAAAACTTTTGATGCAGTGTGTTATCACATGGATGTAGCCAGTTCTCTGCCGAAGCTGTCTGTAAAACTGAACCAGATGAATCTATTGGTCGGGGTAAATGTCTGGCCAGTGCTCGTTACCGGCTGCAGGGTGACATTTTGTGAGGTGGCTGTCGGCAACATACTGCCATACTCAGCCCGGGAGGAATTGCCGCTGTTATCGTTCATCTGAAAATCCAGCCAGTTCGGGGTAAGGCCGGCCGGCGCAGTCCAGCTGACAGTGATGGTGCCACCATTGAAGGCGCGAAGTGCCGTAGGCGTCGGTGCGGTAATGGTTGCGAAGCTGGCAGCGGTTAGTTCGAAATTAAGGTAAGGGCGTTTTCTGAGCTTTTCGGTATAGGTTGCAGCCGGAGTTGTTCCTTTATAAAGAACAACCGTGTAAATCTCACCGGTATCGGCAATTGCCCCAATTTGCTGGTCGGTCATGTTATAAAAATTTTGATTATTTAATTGAGTATTCTGGAAAACAAACCAGCTCTGATTAATTTGATTTATCATGGTAACAGAGCCACCAGTAAATCCTTTGCCGGTAACTACCGCCGAAGTTATGCCCTGACTGCCACGGTCTTCAATATTAATATTAAGCCCTGTACTGATCTGGGAGGATGTATCTTGAGACCGATACTCTGCCCGTGGTTTAATCGAAATAGATGCCAGACGCTGATCCCCCTGCATATACCACGCACCATTCTTTTTGATCATATACCAGGCTTCCGGTGCATCAGTCTGAACCTTGCCGTGTTGAAACACCGTAAAACCGACCAACGCTCTGCCGGTGGCAACGTCAAATGTTATGATCGAAATATTGGCAAACGATATTCCGATCATGCTCGGATTGGTGGTGATCTCGGAGAGGAACGAGGTCAAGGTCTGGCCACCCTGCATGAAGGTGGCGCTATCAAAAAGCGCCAGCAGGGTTGCGTTGGCCTCACCAGGGACAGATGTAGCAAAGAGAGCAGAGAATCTCTTGAAGCCGTCACTGATCATCTGGATGTCGGTAAGAGCCGTTCCCATACCGTTTGTGTCTGTCATGGTGCCTGAATAACTGCCAGTTGCGAGAGTGGAGGTAATCTGCTGATTGGTGATGACATTGGTTATTGTGGCAACCCCGGCGGTTGTATCTACCCTGAGTACGTCCAGCGCCGCATCAAGGCCGGTATGGTCGGTGCTGAAAGAGGCCCTCAGCAGGTCGATCGAGCTGCTGACTCCCAGTGCCTGAAGAACCGGAAGGAGCTTGGCCTTCAGAGCCTCCGATTGTGCCGTCAGTTGTGCATCGGTAAGTTTAGAAAAACTGCCATTGTCGAAATAGGTCTTGGCAACCGACCCGACGATATTGGCAACAATCAGGTCGGTAAGCGGGGTGATGTTAACCGTGCCGCCCGATGTGCTGGCTGAGTAGAGGTGATACTCGTTGCCGCCGACATAGCCGTCAGCTCGCACCATGTAGGGTGCTTTCAGATCGGAGACATCCACCAAGTAGTTGCCGTCTGCTGCAATGGGAACGGTTTTTGTTTTGGCTGTTGGGGTTGTGCTGTCTTTGATCGTTACACTGCCGATAATCGGCGCTCCCGCCGCCGCCTTGCCTGATAAAGTGGTTGATGGAGTCGTCCCGCCACCACTTCCGCCACCACACGCTGAAACAAATAAAATGGTTGCGGAAAAAAATACTGCCGTCTTCAATAAACACCAGATTTTTCGCATAATCGGTTCCTCCTTCTGAGTAAGTTGAACACACTTGGACATAACATCTCTGACGTTTCCACTTTCGCTACTCTCTGTCACCTCCTTTCATCAGTTTTTCCATTAAACAACCTGCCTGACCTTGGCTGTTTTTGTCCTGATTCATTCCCGAAAGCACTGGTCTGTTCGCTCTTCGCGGAAATCAAGGAAGTTAGCTATTTATCATAATTACGAACCTCAATTTATTACAAGTCGTCCATGTGTCAACCAACATGATTATCTTGTTATTTTTGTAAACTTTTTTGTAAACCATTGTGTTATTATTGCTCCATTCTAAAACAAGGATACGTATATGGCCGCAAACTCGTATTTTGCAGTTCTGCGATTCGCCCTCTTTATCCTCTGGCTGCTTGCCCTCCCCATGAACGGCTTCCTCTTGGGAAAAGCCGCTCCCGAGCATGCTCTCCTGTTTTTTATCGTCCCCCACGCAGCAACTCTTTTCACCTCGCGATACATCGTTACAAGCCGCTTCTTTCCGCTATTTGCAAATGTCGGCATCGGCATCACCATCGCCGGCACGGCACTCTTCCCGGTCGCAGCAAACCAATCCCTCCTGTTGGCAGTACTCGGAGTTGCCGCAGCGGGGCTACTGCTCAAAACAGTAGGAGGGCTGCAACAAACCGAAAATATTCCCCTGAGCGCTGCCATGAGCTTGGCCGGAGGGAATCTGGCTCTGCTGGCGCTCATGAAGTTGCCACTGGCACCGGCGGTCATTCACGTACTGCTGGCGTTGCTGCTCCTCATACCGCTTTTCTCCCCAACTCCACGTTGCGGGGAAACAGCTGAGAAATCGCTCGTCCGGTATCTTCCATTCCTGTTTGCCTACAACCTGGTAAGCGGTCTGATGTATGGTGCTTTGATGGACGAGTACGGCCGGTATGCCTATATCGGTGGGGTCGAGCTTTTTTTCTACGTGGGAATCGCTTTTGCCGGTATATACCTGATACGCAAAGGGAAGGATCTGTTACTGGTGTTCGGAATCCTGGGAGGGATGCTCTCTTTTTCCCTGTTCCAGTTGCATGTGCCGCTTTTCGTTAATTTGAGCATGTTCGCTTTTCAGGGGTCCGCTGGTTTTATCGATATTTTTATTCTCGTTCTCCTGCTCAGCCGTTCCGATTGCCTCAGGGCGTCCGGGACGGTATTCGGCACCGTCTGTGCCGGAATTGCCGGTGGATACATACTATCCAGCGCAACCGGCGGCGTTACCAGCACGATCGTCGGCGCGGCAAATCTGTTTCTGACCTCCGCAGTCTTCATTTTTGTCTTTATTGTCAGGAAGTGGGAGGCGAAAATCGACCAGCAACAGGAGCCACTTGATGAACCTATACCGCGACATTCCAGCACCAGTCTGTCTTCGACCCTCAAAAAACATTTGTCAGAGCGGGAACAGGCGGTCCTCGATTGCGTCCTCCGGGAAATGACCTTCCGTGAGACGGCAAAAGACCTCTCCCTTTCAGAGTCTTCGGTCAAGACATACATGAAACGGATCTATGAAAAGGCGGGAGTTGCCGGTAAAGAGGAACTCATCACCGTAGTACGTGCCAATGATGGTGGTGGCACTGGGGGGAAGGACGGTTAAACAACTTAACTCTGGGGTCGTCACCAAACACGTCATCACCCAGAGGTGCTGCTGCCATGGCTTCGCGCATGGCAGCGGTGGGTTGGGTTACGGTATCGCTGCGTAAATCAACAATGGGGATCAATTGAGGACTCCTTCTGGAATGGGGAAATTAGGGAAAATCAGGGACACTGCCCTGTTTAATGCATATTCGTCCGGGCGGTTGGATGAAAATGTGGGGAGTGTCCCTCATTTCCTCACGATAAATCTGCGACATGTCAACTGCGCGGTTACCGGATCAGCTGTCAGCTTGAATGCTTTTTAGATTCAGCCGGTTCGGCATGGCAGGCACTCTTTTTTCTGGCTAAACTGAGATAGATCACCAGACTTGCGATGACCGAAAGGAACAGCGCGCTGGTGACCACTGTGCCCAACCCCAGGCCGCCATTGGTGCCCGGTTGTGCACATAAATCACCACAGGATGCTCCCAGGGGGCGCGTCAGGATGTAGGCGATCCAGAAAGCAGCAATGGCATTCGCCTTGAAGAGATAGTAGGAAATGGTTGCCACGCCGATCAAGGCACCGAAGATCAGGGCTGAATTTGCGTACCCCACTCCTAACCCTTCAGCTACCAGGTCGCCCGCCGCAGTGCCCAGAGCAAAGGTGAACAGAATGGCCGCCCAATAGAACAGCTCACGCCTGGTGGTGAAGATGGTGTGAATCGAGAGCGTCTTTTCAAACGCGTACCAGACTAAAAACGTCACCAGTAACGCCAGGCTGAACACCGTGGTAGCTGCCTCCAGTGTGACACCGAGATTGTCCACCAGGTTATCGGTGATGAGCGTCCCCACAATGCTAATCAAAACGACCGTCAGCCAATAGATCCAGGGCACATATCTCCTGGACCGGACCTGCACCACCAAGGCAATCAGCAGCAACCCGCCCATGATATACGAGGTGCCGGTCAGGCCAAGATTCAATGTCACCGACAGATAATCCGCCGCGCTCTCACCGACGGTCGTTGCCATAATCTTGATTATCCAGAAGAAAATGGTGACTTCCGGAACCTTGTTGAGCATCTGTTGTGCGCCTTCACTGAGTGGTGATTTCATATGATATTTCTCCTGTACCAAATCAATGTGATGAGTGAAACGGGATCTCCACCGTCACTTTGAGACCTTTACCCCTATCTCCATTACCGATGGCGATGGTTCCGCCGTGCCGCTCTACTGCGGACTTGACAATGGCTAGACCGAGACCGCTGCCGGCGCTGTCCGGGTCCTGCCCGCGATGGAAACGGTCAAATACGCGCTCACGCTCCTCAGGCGGAATGCCGGGGCCGGTATCGGTAACTTCAATTACCGCGCCCAGGCCGTTTTGGAGCACTGCCACATCAATAGTTCCACCCGGCGGTGTGTAACTTACGGCATTATCTACCAGGTTGCTTATCATGGCCCTGAGGGCATCAGGCTCTCCGGCAACCGAGACCGGCTCGTTGTTTGTCATGCCCAGGTCGATTCCCCTGCCTGCGGCAATCCCTGCTTGTTCCGCTACTATTTCCCTGGCCAGTTTGTTGAGCAGAATCTCTGTTAAAGGCCCCGGCGGCGCGTCCGGCTCAACCCGGGCCAGCGACAGCAGTTGGCCGACCAAACGGGAAGCCCGACCGATTCCGTCTTTGAGGCGATCAAGTGCCTCGTTTCGTTCGTTATCACTGCTGCTGCGTTCCAGCACATGCGCCTGGAGTTGTATTACCGTCAAAGGAGTGCGGAGTTCGTGAGCGGCATCGGCAACAAAGCGTTTCTGGGTGTCGAAGGCATGCCTCAGGCGTTCGAGCAGGGCATTGAGCCTGAGTACCAGGGGGAGAATTTCGTTGGGGAGCTTCTGTATAGAGAGCGGTTCGAGTGACGCGGGGGAACGCCGGGCAATCTCGTCGGCAACTTCGCTGAGCGGTTTGAGAGTGTGACGGACAACAAACCAGATCAGCAGGGCCAGCGACGGAAAGACAAAAAAGAGCGGGATAATGGTGCGCAGGGCAAAGTTGATGCTCAGTTCCCGGCGGGCTTCCAATGGCTGGGAAATCTGGATCGTCCGGTTCTGGTCGATGAGCTGAAAAATCCGCCATTCGGCATTGTTAAAGGTAACCGTTTGCAGCCCTGCCCGCCCGGCGCGGGGCAGAAGTGCGTCCACGCGGGACTGATATATGAGGGCGCCGGCCGGGGCCCAGACCTGAACCGAGACATCGTCTTCCTGTTCATAGCCTGAAGTGGAGGCAGGGCGCTGCTCAAAGGTTTTCTGATGACTGAGAGAATGGGCCACCTGGAGGAGTTGATAGTCGAAGAGTTCGTTGACCTCTTCACGGGCTTTCATGTAGGTGCCGGCACCGGCCAGCAGAGCGGCTACTGCAAGGGCTCCCAGGAGCAGGACCAGGAGACGGCGGCTAATGGAATTCATGGTTTCTCCACCAGCAGATAACCGACACCGCGGATGGTGCGGATCAGGTTCTGTCCAAGTTTTTTCCTCAGGTTGTGGATATGCACCTCAATGGTATTGCTTTCCACCTCTTCATTCCATCCGTACATCCGTTCTTCGAGCTGATCGCGTGATACAGTGGCGCCAGGATGCTCAAGCAGAAGGGAGATGAGGGAGAACTCGCGTGCGGAGAGCGAAACCTGCCGTTCCTGGTAGCGGAGTTCGCGGGTGGCCAGGTTCAGTGTCAACGGGCCGAATACGATCAACGGTTCAACGCGGCCGTCCCGGCGGCGCAGCAGCGCCCGGATTCGTGCAGCCAGCTCGTCCGGATCGAACGGTTTGACCAGATAATCGTCGGCACCGCTGTCCAACCCAGCAATCCGGTCACTTACTGCATCGCGGGCGGTCAGGATGATGATCGGCGTTGCCACCCCGCGTTTGCGCAGGTCACGCAGGATATCCAGTCCGTTTTTACCCGGCAATCCCAGATCGAGCAACAGCAGATCATACGGGACTGCATCGAGAGCCAACTCCGCCTCCGCGCCGTCCCACACCCAATCCACCGTCATGGCTTCCTGACGCAAAACGCGCTGGACGGCATCCCCCAACATTGGATCATCTTCCACCAGCAGGAGTCTCATGGCAGCACCTTCCTTCGCAACACGGTTGCCAATGCCATCTGGTAAAATCGTTCAAACGGCAGAAAAATCCTCTGTTCCAGCAGCGGATAGAAGGTGTTCAGCAGACCGACCGTCAGGAGTGCTACGGCGACGGCCCCCGCCATGTCAAAGGGGAAGTGAATTCCCAAATAGACACGCGCCCAGGCTACCGTCGGGGCAAGTAGCAGAAAAAACAGCCCGGCTCGGCGCGTGGTACGATCGAATATGAGTGCCAGACCCACTGAGACCAATATGGTGACATGGTCGCTGGGAAACGAACTGTCCGCTGCATGTCCAAGCCAGGTGTGCCCCATGCCGATCATAAATGGCCGGGGATGAAAGTACACAAGGCCGATCAGCTGGTTGATCCCCACGGCAAGCATGGCGGCTGCGAAGGCAAATAACAGACGGCTGCGAACCTCCGGAACAGCTGTTCGCAACCAGAGGAAGACCAGCAGGATTGGCACCAGGTAAATCAGATATTCCGCCACGACAATAGCAAGCATGAGACGCGGGCCATGCAGAACCGCATCGGCGTTGATCATTGTGAAAAGTTGCAGGTTCAGCGATTCCATGAATGTCTCCATCGAAGATTCATTACGTTTCTGCCCGAACTATAACAGCAGCGACACCTAAATCAATTTTTCTTTGCGAACTGAGACCTCTTTCCGACCGCAGCCCGCCACAGGGCGATAAGCAGAAACAGAAGTGGTACTCCAATAGCCACCGGCAGAATGCGGCTCGATTCCACGGTTTTTTTGCGCAGGACCGTGAAGTCGGCAAAGGGGCTGGTTACGATCCGCTCAACCCCTGGAGCGGCGGCACTGATAACCACCCGATAGCTCCCGTCCTGGATCAGGCGCATCGGCCAGCGGATAGTGAATGTCTCGCCGGGGATGACGACCGCCCGGCTGACCGCCTTTTTGGCGCTCCAGTCCTCCAAGTCAACCGGCTGTTCGTAGCCCGGATCAACCCTCACCAGGCTGAGCCAGGCCACCATGCCGCGCAAAGGGGCATCCCCCTTGTTGGTGATGATGCTGCTGAAGGTCAGGTGGTCTCCCATTTTGGGGGTGGCCGGGTTTTCCGGCTCCGCCCGCAGGGTTATGTCGAGTGACGATGCGGCCAGAGCGGCAGAACCGCAGGCCAGAATGATACTAATCATAAGTATCTGAAATGTTTTCATGGCAGGTCTCCTAAGGTTGCAATGACCGCATGGCGCGGCGTGCGCCCCAGGCGGTAAGGATCAGCCAGATCAGGACGATTGCCAGACGGAACGCCTGGTCGCCTGGCGGCTGTGAATCTATCACCACACTGTCAAAACTGTTGAGGGCAGCCGCAAAAGGGTTGACCATGTCGAAAATCTTACCGATCTGGCTCTGTCTGAGCCCCGGCCCAAGCACGAGCGGGGCACCCAGAAAAATGAGCGTGATCAGCGAGGTAGCGAGCGCCGAGCGGACGCTGGCCATTCGAGCGGAGAGTATCAGGGCATAGAATCCGAAACCAAGTACGACCGGTGTACCCAGAAGGGCCAGATAGATGACAGCTGGCAACAGGTTCTGGCCGCTCGACCCCACGGCCCAAAGATAGGGAAGACTAATCAGATAGATAATCAGCCATGAAACTGCCAATCCGCCCATTTTGCCGGTCAGGATCATGTCCTTTGACAGCGGTGTCACCAGCAACGGAATCAGGGTGCCACGCTCCCGCTCACCCGCCACGGCATCGCTGCCAAGAGCAACTGCCAGTAAACAGCCAAGCGCCGTCACTGTTCCCATCATCATGTAGACAGCCTGGGCATTGTCCAACAGGCTTAATTCTGTGTTTCCCACCAACAGCAGGCTAAATCCCGAGAGCACCAGCGCTATGGCGGTGAGCCAAACCAGGCCGCGACCACTCCGTACCAGTTCTCCGCTCTCTTTGTTAATTATCGATATGACCGGAGTCATGACTTTCTCCTTTCACAGCCGCAATATAGACATCTTCCAATGAACGTTCTTCGCGTCGGATCTCAACAATTTCCCAACCGGAGGCCATCAGCATCCGCCAGCAAATTTCTGGTGCGAGATGGTTTTTCAAGGCCAGCACATACGACAATCCAACTCCTTCGATCAGCGTCATTCCGTCGGGTAGCAGCATTTTGCCGGCCAATGGTGTCGCGACGCTAAGCCGATAGCGGGTCTCGTTCGGGTTGGTACAGGTGAGGGCGCCGGTTTCTCCTTCGAGAACGGTCCGTCCCTGGTGGATGATCCCGATCCGGCTACAGAGCCGCGTCACATCGTCCAGGATGTGGGTGCAGAACAGGATGCCGACTCCCTGGCGGCGGTTGAGATCCAGCAGCAGGTCATGTATTTCACGCCTTCCCTGGGGATCGAGGCCATTGGTCGGCTCATCCAGAATCAGGAGCGCCGGTTCGTTGACTAGCGCTCGCGCCAGGCCGAGCCGCTGTTTCATCCCCCGCGACCAGACTCCGATAGGGGCGGCGTTGTCCGGATCGAGGCCAACCCGTATGAGCAGATCACCCACCTCGTGCCGGGTGGTTTCACGGCCATACAGTTCGGCAAACCATCGCAGATATTCGGGTGCGCTCATCCAGCCGTAGAAGCCGGCGTTTTCGGCCAATACACCGAGCCTGCGTTTGACGATCCCGGGCTCGACAGTGGGGTCGTATCCCATGACCGACAGCTCGCCCCCATCCCGTTGTCTGAGGGCGGTCAGCAGCGAGAGAGTGCTGCTTTTGCCGGCACCGTTCGGCCCGAGTAGACCATAAATTTCTCCCTCATCCATGTGGAGATTCACCTCTTCCAGTATCGGGCTTCCTCCAATGGAAAGCCGTGCATTGGTAACAGAAATCAGCATTGCGTCACCATCCTTTCACGTGCTGCACCAACAGGCAGGTAATAGCTTGTAGTGTGAGCATAATGGACAAACATTAAGGGAATATGAAGGGTGGAAGATTGTTGCGACGGCATTCATGGGCTTGACACCCTTTGAGAGCCTTGGTGCTGGCTACAAGGCCAGCCTGACCGGTGTTCGGGAAACCCTGCTCATAGGTTCCACCGGCTTGCCTTGCCGGAGCTGCGCTGTTTGCAAGGCAACTGTCAGGGAAAATCAGGGACACTCCCCTGTTTAATGCGTTGTCGTCTGGGCTGTTGGATGAAAATGTGGGAAGTGTCCCTAATTTCCTCTAATTTCCTCACGACATCTAGTCAGGATAGAGAGAAATCCCATTAGTGCCACTGGTCGATCCGCAACCACAATAGTGCCTGTAACCAATAGCAAAAAAGCCAAACACATCAGAATGACTTTCCGCATACAAACCGCCTTGTCGTGAATGTAGTATTGCTACAATTCTGTATAACATTGACATAATAATGAAATAACAATATATTCAAAACTGAATATATCTGTTTAAGGGAGATATGCAATGCCGATATTTGATTATTCATGCACGAAATGTGGTCACCGATTTGAAAAGCTACAGAAAGATGC
>JBBQXT010000104.1:0-10873 GCA_038209415.1 Geobacterales bacterium | reverse complement strand
TCTCTTCTTTTGGTGAATCGCCAAACCCAACCAGAGAGGAGCAGAAACCATGACCTGCACCGAGGAGAATAGCACTCTTTACGACGTTTTAAAACTTCTCACTGCTGACGGACTCAATGGGCTGGGCGAAGCCGCCCGTCGCCTTATTAACGAAGCCATGCGCTTGGAACGACAGAATTACTTGGGTGTCGGCCCATATGAACGTAACGAGGATCGTCAAGGTTACGCAAATGGTTATAAACCCAAAACAGTCAAGTCACGGCTAGGAGAGTTGACGTTAGCTATTCCTCAGGTTCGCGACGGTGGGTTTTATCCTTCCACTCTGGAAAAGGGAATACGCTCTGAGCGTGCATTGAAGCAGGCTTTGGCCGAGATGTACGTTCAGGGTGTTTCGACCCGAAAGGTTGCTAAAATAACAGAACAACTCTGTGGATTCGAGGTCACTTCCAGCCAGGTAAGCCGAGCAGCCCAAGAACTGGATTCCGTTCTTGAACAGTGGAGAAATCGTCCATTAGGCGCCTACCCGACCCGGATTGAAAAAGAATCATTGGCTTTATAATGATTCTTTTGATACCGGACCAGCGACAGCTAGACAACAACCTTGCCATCACCACCATACTCAACACATCACACAGTAAACCATCTCCTCCAAACCCGACGCAACAAAAGTAACAACCACAACAACAGCAACAATAATATAGCCAGCAAGTCTCTCAAGGGAGAATATAAAAACGCCTGGGTTCCTCGCTGTCATTTTTCAGAACCCCGTCATATAGGGTAGAGATGCCCAAGCGTATATTGTACTGAGGTTTAAGGCTTAATTGTAAGGCATGGGTAGGTGATAGTTGCACTACTATGTATCTATGCATCACCTGCGTCAACATCTGCGTCAACGAAAAACAGGCACTCGCGATTGGTTTCGTAAGTGCCTGTTCTTATTGTATTTAAGTGGTGCCCAGGGACGGAATCGAACCGCCGACACGAGGATTTTCAATCCTCTGCTCTACCGACTGAGCTACCTGGGCGAAAAAGAAATATTTTATACCGCAGAAAATCTTAGGCTGTCAAGCGTTAAGTTTCCGGTTGCCCCTGTTTCTTCTGAAGGCGGACCGGGACATAGTTGCAGAATGGTTCTTCTTCCATGTAGTCTCCGTGTACCGCATCTGCCCTGGCTCGGCAGCCACCGCAGACATTGATGTACTCGCATTGGCCGCATTTCCCCTTGTAGGACTTGAAGTCGCGCAGGTTGCGGAAAATCTCGGAATTTTCCCAGATTTCGCGGAAGGGGGTTTCCTTGACATTGCCGGCCGTGCGGTGGAAGTATGAGCAGGGTTTGACATTGCCGTAACAGTCGATCAGGCAGATGGTCTGCGCGGCTATGCAGCCCTTGCCGCCACCGGTGGAGAAGGTCAGTGAGCGCCTTTCGAAGGTGGTCCCCTCGGCCTTGGCTTTCTGGGGGACAATCCGGTAATAATGGGGGGCGCAGGTGGGGCGCATGAGGATGTCGTCCTCCTGCTTCTCCTGCTGGTAGTGCCAGTCAAGGATGTCTTCATAGTCCTCTTTGGAGATCAGCTCGCTCATGATGTCTTCGCCCCGGCCGGTGGGAACGATCATGAACATGTACCAGGCTGTGGCACCCAATCCCTTGGCTACCTTGAAGGTGCTGGCGATGTCGTGCTGGTTTCGTTTTGTAAATGACGAGTTGATCAGGAATTTTTGTCCATGTTTTCTGAAAAGTTCCGCAGCTCGGACCACGCCGTCAAATGAGCCGGGGCACTGGCGAAAGTTGTCGTGCACCTCAGCCGTTGAGCCGTCCAGCGAGAGCGAGACCATCTTGATATCGGTCTGCTTCATCTTTTGACAGATTTCGTCGGTGACCAGGGCGCCGTTGCTGGCCATGCACATGCGCAGGCCGAGCGAGGTGCCATAGCCGGCCAGCTCGAAGATGTCCTGGCGGAGAAGCGGCTCGCCGCCGGAAAGAACAACAACCGGTTTGGAATAATCGGCTATTTCCTTGAGAAGTTTTTTCCCTTCTTCGGTGGTAAAATCACCTTCAGATGACGTCATTTCTGACGAACATCGACAGTGAACACAGTGCAGATTACATTTCTGAGTGGTTTCCCAAGCGATCCATTTGGGGATGAATTCTGATTGCATATAAGCTCCCGTTTCTGCCAAGTGCGGGCGTTTTTGCCGCTGCGCCCAGTAAAAGCCTACCCGAAAGGCCGGATAAACTCAAGAATATTTCCGGTCACGGGTGTTCAAATGGTAAATGTATCTTCGCACGTTACTTAATAAGCTTGAAACAGCAGTTCAATTCTGGTATATACTTTCGGTCCAATAATTCCCCTTAATTTTCCGGCAGTTTTAAACCTTCAAGCGAGGAGAGTAACATGTCCAATCCACAGATGGTCATGTACGAAGAAGAATTCCAGGAAATAACGGTAGTGATCGAGCGGCTCCTTCAGGATGCCAATGCCAAGGTCATCTTCCTGGTTGACAAAAACGGACAGCTCATATCAGGCGTGGGTGATACGGAGCGTTTTGATACGACCTCGCTGGCATCGCTGACAGCTGGCAACATTGCCGCAACTGGTGGACTTGCCAAGCTGATCGGTGAAAAGGAATTTTCCATCCTTTTCCACGAAGGTGAAAAAGACAACCTCCACATATCCATAGTCGGTGGCAGGGTTATTCTGGTGGTCCTGTTTGATAACCGCTCCTCTCTCGGGCTCGTCCGCCTGAGGGTTAAAAAATCGTCTGATGAGCTCTCGTTGATTTTTAACAAACTGTTGAAAAAGGCCGAGGACAAGGAGAGGCGGGGCGTAACTGATTTCCCCTTTGCAGAGATTACCGACGACGATATTGATAATCTGTTCAGCTAGTGATTACGGGGTAAGCCTACAATGTCATTTATCAACTACGCTTCTCGCGAGATAAATTGCAAGATCGTATACTATGGTCCGGGCCTGTGCGGCAAGACCACCAATCTTCAATACATTTACCAGAAGACCGCGCCGGATGCCAAAGGCAAGATGATCAGCCTGGCAACGGAAACCGAAAGGACACTGTTCTTCGACTTCCTTCCGCTGGCACTGGGAGAGATCAGGGGTTTTAAGACCCGCTTTCATCTGTATACCGTTCCGGGGCAGGTTTTCTACGATGCTTCCCGCAAACTGATCCTGAAAGGAGTCGACGGAGTCGTTTTTGTGGCCGACTCCCAGGAAGAGCGTGTAGACGCAAATATAGAGTCGCTGGACAACTTGCGCTTCAACCTCAAGGAGCAAGGCTACGATCTGGACAAGCTGCCCTATGTGGTTCAGTACAACAAACGGGACTTGCCCGGCGCCATGACAGTGGAGGAGATGCGCAGTGAGCTGAATCCGACCAGTGTTCTTGAGTTTGAAGCGTGTGCCACATCCGGTGAAGGAGTGTTCGAGACCCTCAAGGCAATTGCAAAACAGATTCTGATCGACCTGAAAAAAGGAAAGTAACACTGCTATACCACGAAAAAGCCCATCAGTTAAAAGGGCTGTGTTAAGTTATGGAGAGATGGCCGAGTAGGTCGAAGGCGCTCGCCTGCTAAGCGAGTATACTGGGAAACCGGTATCGAGGGTTCGAATCCCTCTCTCTCCGCCACTTATCACCTGAGGATTGGGTAATTTCTTTGAAGATTGCGGTGTCCCTACAAACAGTGGTGTTTGCCCTGTCGGTCCTTCTTTCCGGGTTGACAGGATGCCAGAAGCAGGATCAGACCCCCCCGCCGAAAGTAGATTCCGCACATTCCCGTACCATCAAAAAGGACGCGACGATTGTCGTTCCATCGGCTGTCGCAGGCAAATGGAAGGCGGTCAGGATTGCCGTCATCGACAAGTCCAGCGTTTCACAAAAGATCTACACAATTCCCATCGGTGGCAAGCTGGACATTCCGGCTTCCAGCATGGTCATCAGGGTCGAGACGTTTCTTCCGGCCTTCATCATTGAGGGCACAACCATGACCTCCTCCTCCAACGAGCTCACAAATCCGGGAGCAAAGGTGCAGATAAGCCAAAACGGTTCGGTTTTGTTCACGGGCTGGCTGTTCTCAAAGTTTCCCAATACCCATGCCTTCATGCATCCCAAGTATGGTTTCACCCTCGTTGATGTGGTGCCGATCGATAAATAATCCGCTGATCCATTGCCCCAGACCCCCCCGCAACTCCCCGTTTACCTGCTTTCCAGCGCCTCGCGCGCCAAACAGTCGCACCGCTCGTTCTCCGCATGACCGGCATGTCCACGCACCCATTTCCAGGTGATGGTATGGGGCTGCGACCGCTCAAGAAGGGCCTCCCACAGATCGCGGTTCAGAACCTGCTCCTTCTTGCTGTTGCGCCAGCCGTTTTTCTGCCATCCGGCGATCCACTCGGTCATCCCCTTGACCACATATTGCGAGTCGGTCGTGATGGTGATCCGGCAGGGGCGCGTCAGCTGGCGCAGCGCCTCGATGATGGCGGTCAGTTCCATGCGGTTGTTGGTCGTCTCGGGCGTCCAGCCGCTGATCTCCTTCTCACGCCCGCTGCAGCGCAGAATAGCCCCATAGCCGCCCGGGCCGGGATTGCCGCTGCAGGCGCCGTCGCCGAAAATCTCCACGATCATGCTTTCAGGCTTCGCTGACATAGGCCCCCGCTTCCTGCAGCAATCCGGCAATAGCCTTCATGACACGTCCCACGATCAGGTTATGGGTCTCTTTGCAGTCTTCAAGCGCGTACAGATCCTCAAAATCCAGCAGGCCGCCGAAGACAACGGTCGCCTGCTGCCCGAAACCGGGAAACTTCCAGTGATTAAGGCCGATCAGAGCTGTGGGTATAACGGTCGGACGGGTGTCATAGATGATCTTGCCGACCCCGCGATTGCCAGTGCCCAGCCGGCCGTCCTTATGGCGGGTACCTTCCGGAAAGAGCATCACCTTCTGGTCCTTGAGCAGTTCGTTCAGAACCCGGGTGGCTTTGACATCCCGTCTGCGCCGGACTGGAAAGGCCCCCCATGAGGAATAAATCAGACGCTGAAACGGTTTTTCAAAGAGCTCTTCCTTGGCCGGCGCCCAGAGCATCTGCAGCGGGTGATGCCGGATAACGGCCCAGGGCAGAAAGATCGTATCGAAGGCCGAAATATGGTTGGAAGCCAGCAGTACTCCGCCTTTGGCGGGAATGTTTCCGGCACCCTTGATGGCAAAGTTGTTGAGGGCTGAGGCATAAAAACCGATCACATGGCAGGAAAAGGTAACCCATAACCGTTGAAAAAATGGAACGCGCACTGTTTGTGCCTTTCTTGCAGACAGCTTTCAAGCAGGTTTTGTGAGATGATGTCTGACGTTTATATCACTTCGGTGCCTGTACGGCAACCGGGAAGACCCGCTGAATAGTCATTGGAAAACCGTAGCGGTGTTGGTATAGTGACAGCACAAAACTTGTTGGAGTCTGATCTGTCGTTCCGGGAAAGCGTGCCATGCCTGATTTTGCCGTAAGCGAGGAAAAAAACCGCTGGCTGCGTCTGAAGATGTCCGAGCTGCAGGTGCGTGAGGAAGATCTGGAGGAGCATTTCGTCCGTTCCTCCGGCAATGGCGGCCAGCACGTCAACAAAACCTCGACCTGCGTCCAGTTGCGGCACATCCCCAGCGGCATCAGTGTCAGCGTGTCGCGCGAGCGCAGCCAGTCGGTCAACCGTTTTCTGGCGCGCCGGGAAGTGCTGGAGCGCATCGAGGCCCTGAGCGGGGTGTTGACGCCGGAGATGAAGCGTATCGAACGTCTGCGCAAACAGAAGGACCGCCGCCACAGGCGTTCGGTCAAGAAGGACTCATGATCACCCCTGAAACCCTCAAAAGGCTGGAGTTTGACAAAATTTTGGCTGGGATTGCCGCCCGCGTCCACAGCCAGGTAACCCGCCAGAGTCTGATGGATAGCGTGCCGCAGACCGATGCCGGCCGCATCGCTGCCATCTCCGGGCGGGTGGCGGAGATCCGGACTCTGTCCGGCCTCGGCATAAGTCTGCACTTGGCGGAGTTTGAGGACATCCGCCCCCTGCTGGAGACGCTTCGTCCGTCGGGCGCCTTCCTGGCCCCCCGTGAGCTGCTGATCTTCCTGCCGGTGCTGCGGATCTTCAACGATGTCTCGCGCCAGTTCGGACCGCGGGGCGATATCCCGTTGCTGCGGGCGCTTGATCCGGCCCTGAAACCGTTTGCCGACATCCTCGAACCCCTGGCCGCCTCCATTGACAGCGACGGCAGCATCATGGACGGCGCCTCTGCGCAGCTCAAGGAGATCCGCCGGGCCAAACGTTCGCTCTCCGCCCGCATCCGCAAGAAGATCGAGGAGATCGTCCGCGACAACAACATCGAGATCTTCCTGCAGGACGATTTCATCACCCAGCGTTCCGGGCGCTGGGTGATTCCGGTGCGCATGGACTCCAAGGGCATGGTCAAGGGGGTCGTACACGATGTCTCCTCGTCGGGCGAGACCGCCTTCATGGAACCGCTGGAGATCATCCCTTTCGTCAACGAACTGGAGAACCTGAACGCCGAGGAAAAGGCCGAGGAGATTCGCATCCTGCGTCAGCTCTCGGCCTGGATTCGCGAGGATGCCACAGAGATCGAGTCCTGCTTCGAAACGCTGGTGACTCTGGACGCGCTCAACGGCATCGCTGGTTTTGCCGACCACTACGGCCTGGAGTGCGCCCGCATCAGCGCCGCCGGCGAACTGCGCCTGACAGAGGCCCGCCATCCGCTGCTGCTGATGCTGTTGCGTCAGGGTACCCTGGCGCGTGTGGAACCGCTGGATCTTGCGCTGGGTGGAAGAGTCGCGACACAAAATTTGGAAGCAGATCAAGGCGGCGAGGAGGGGGCGACGCAGGCGTATATGAACATACGTCGAGGAGCCCCTGACGAAGCCAACGCAAATATGCGAACAAATTATGCGTCGGTGATGGTTATCACCGGGCCCAATGCCGGCGGCAAGACCATCGCCCTCAAGACGGCCGGTGTACTAACCCTGATGGCCCTGTGCGGCATACCGGTGCCGGCCAACGGTGCCCGCTCCAGCTTCCCGCTGCTGGATACGCTGCTGGTGGATATCGGCGACGAGCAGTCCATCGAGCAGAGCCTGTCCACCTTCTCGGGCCACGTGGCCCGCATCGCGGCCATCCTGGACCAGGCCGGTCCGCGCACACTGGTGTTGCTGGACGAACTGGGAGCCGGCACCGAGCCGCAGCAGGGTGCGGCCATCGCCTGCGGCGTACTGCGTGACCTTCAGCAGCGCGGTGCGGGCGTGATCGCCACCACCCACCTGTCGGAGATCATCGGCTACGTCCACCGCACGCCGGGCATGATCAACGCCGGCATGGAGTATGACTCCGCCACCTACACCCCGCTCTACCGGTTGATCAGCGGCGAGCCGGGGCACTCCCACGCCATCGAGATCGCCCGGCGCTTCGGCATGCCCGAGCGGGTGATCGAGTTTGCCCGCGAGATGCTCGGTACGGCCGGAGCCGACTTCACCTCGCTGTTGGCCGAGCTGCACCGCAAGCGAGAGGAGCTGGACCAGGCCCGTCGCGGATTGGCCCAGCAGCAGGAACAGCTGCTGGGCACCCAGCAGGAGCTGGATACCCGTGTGGCCGGCATGGAAACGGCGCGGCGCGAGGCCCGCGAAAAGGGCTACGCTGAGGCCCGTGAACTGGTCTCCGCCAGCCGCCGCTCCATGAACGAGTTGCTGGAGGAGTACAAGCGCGAACGGCGTACGGAGATCATCGATAAACTGCGCCAAAGCGGGCAGGAATTGCTCCAGGAGCTCAAACCGCGTTGGACGACGGCAGATGAGCAAATCCCCCTGCGCGACGTCAGCGAGGGAGACCGTGTGCATATCCGTTCCCTGGGGCACGGTGGCGTGGTGCTGCAGCTTTTCCCGAAACAGGGCAAGGCGCGGGTCAGGGCCGGCAGCATGGAGCTGGATGTGACACTGGACGACCTGTTCACCCCCCTCGCAAAGGAGCCGGGCCGGCAGCCCCGTGCAGTGAAGAGCGCCTGGACGGTGGATGCGGATGAGGGCGAGCAGCGGGAATTGAAGCTGATCGGACTGCGGGTGGAAGAGGCGCTGGCAATGCTGGAGCCGTTCCTCAATCACGCCGCGCTGGGCGGTCTACCGGAGGTGCGTGTCATCCACGGCCTCGGGACAGGTCGGCTGCGCGATGCCGTTCGGGAATACCTGGCGCGTCATCCGCTGGTGGAGAGGTTCCGCGCCGGCGAGCCGCATGAGGGGCGGGATGGAGCCACGGTCGTTAACCTGCGCAGTTAAGGAAACGGTCTTTTTTCGCCAGGGCTGCGTAAGTCTTCTGGATCGGTCGTCAACGTAGCACTGCTACGCTTCCTCCCAATCCCTCGACAGCCTTGCCCTGACCAAAAAATCCTCGTTTCAGATTGCCGGAAAAGGAAAGAACCTAATGGAGCATTTCATCGTCGAAGCCAGCGAACAGGAGATCAAGCGCGAACGGGACAAATCCCGCGAACTGCGCCGCAGCCGCTGGTGGCAGAACCGGCTGGCTCTGGGGTGCTGTCACTGGTGCGCAGGACAGTTCCCGCCGGAAGAGATGACCATGGATCATGTCATCCCGCTGGCGCGGGGCGGCAAGGCCTCCCGCAACAACGTCGTGCCTGCCTGCAAGGAGTGCAACAGCCGCAAAAAGTACCTGCTGCCCATGGAATGGGAAGACTATCTGAATCAACACGGAAAAACGGAGTAACCAGACCAGTGAAGCCAATCAACAGCCGCTACAAGGTAGTCATCTACGACTGCGACGGTGTCATGCTCGACACCCTCGAATCAAATTACCTGTTTTACAACAGCGTCATGGAGTTTTTGGGGCGTCCGCCCCTGGACCGGTCCGACCTGAAGGCCCGCAATGTTCTGCATACCTATTCGTTCAACAACGTGATGGAGTATTTCTTTGCCGGAGACGACCGCCGGGAGGAGGCCTGGGCCTTTGCCAAGACCATCCGCTATCAGGACCTGGCGCCGTTCATGCGCATCGAGGACGGGCTGGTCGAAACCCTGGACCGGCTGCGGGGGAGTGTCTCGCTGGCGGTTTGTACTAATCGGGCCACCTCCATGGAGATGATCATTGAGGACTTCGGACTGACCGGCTACTTCTCCTGTGTCATGACCGCCGCACAGGTGATCAACCCCAAACCTCATCCGGAGCCGCTGCTTAAGGTCATCGACCATTACGGCATAGCGCCGGGCGAGGCCCTCTTCGTAGGTGACGGCGAGGTCGATATGCTCTCGGCGCGTGCCGCAGGCGTGCCGTTTGTGGCCTACAAGTCGCCGCTGCCGGCTTTGGCCCGGATAAAGCACCACCTGGAGATCCTGCAGCATTTGGAGTGAATCGGGCTGGCCGCTGTACGGTGAAAATCATGCTTTCCCGCCGGTGTTGAAAGTTGCCATATTTTTTGACTTTTCTGCCCCCTTGTGCTACAAATATCCACTTTTTTCTTGATACAATTTCGCATTTTTTCATGCAGGGAGGCATCCATGAATCACTTTCAGTACAAAGGCAGCGAACTCTACGCCGAAGACGTGGCGATCAGGGATATCGCGGCCAAGGTCGGCTCGCCGGTCTACATCTATTCGCATGCCACGCTGGAGCGGCATTTCAAGGCCTTTGACGAGGCCTTCGCCGCCCTGCCGCACACCATCTGCTACTCGGTCAAGGCCAACTCGACCCAGTCGGTGCTCAAGACCTTCATCAATTTGGGGGGCGGTGTTGATATCGTCTCCGGCGGTGAACTGTACCGGGCACTGAAGGCCGGCGTCGATCCGCGCAAGGTTGTCTACTCCGGTGTCGGCAAAATGGATGTCGAGATCGAGTATGCCCTGAATACCGGCATCCTCATGTTCAACGTGGAGTCCGAGCAGGAGCTGACCCGCATCAGCGAGATCGCCTCGCGCCTGGGCAAGCGGGCCGGCATCGCCATCCGCGTCAACCCGGACGTGGATCCCGGTACGCACCCCTACATCACCACCGGTCTGAAGAATGCCAAGTTCGGCATCACCATCGACCGCGCCATGCAGGAGTATACCAGCGCCGCGACACTGCCGGGTATCGACGTGATCGGCATCGACATGCACATCGGCTCCCAGCTGACCAAGGTCAATCCCTTCGTGGACTCGATCGAGAAGCTCAAGATCATGATCGCCAAGCTGCGCGCCCAAGGCATCGACCTGAAATACTTCGACTGCGGCGGCGGTCTGGGCATCCAGTACAACGACGAGGAGCCGCCCCTGCCGGCCGACTACGGCCTGTCGATTGTAGCCGCCACCAAAGACCTGGGCCTGCATCTGGTCTTCGAACCGGGGCGCAACATCGTCGGCAACGCCGGCATCCTGGCCGCCACATGTCTCTACACCAAGGCCCGTGACGAGAAGAATTTCATCATGATCGACGCCGGCATGAACGACCTGGCCCGTCCGGCCCTGTACGGTTCCTTCCACGGCGTGCTTCCGGTGGTCAAGGATCAGGATGGCATGATCGTGGCCGATATCGTCGGTCCGATCTGCGAGTCGTGCGACTTCCTGGTCAAAGAGCGCGAGGTGCCCATGTTCAAGCAAGGCGACCTGATGGCCTTCACCTCGGCCGGCGCCTATGGCTTTGCCATGAGCAGCTCCTACAACAGCCGCCCGCGCGTGGCCGAAGTCATGGTCAAGGGCGATACATTCGAAGTTGTCCGCGAGCGCGAGACGATCGAGGACCTGATCAAAGGCGAACGGATCGCTTCTTTCCTGTAAATTTCAAATACGGAGGTGTATGTCATGTTTAAAGGAAGCATAGTCGCGATCGTAACCCCCTTCAA
>JBBQXT010000103.1:0-11223 GCA_038209415.1 Geobacterales bacterium | reverse complement strand
ACGGCCACGGTTCCCGGAACGTTGCGAATACTCATAACACGCTCCGCAACCTTAGGTGTTACCACGGTTGGTGAGGTTGCGACCGTCACCTTGCAATTGGCTAACGGTGCGGCTCCAACGGCGACTGATTTTCCTGTGAGCAGTGTCAGCGTTATTGACACTTCTGGATCCCCCATTGCGGGGATGTCGGCCATTGTCGCCGGAGTAACATTGCAGTAGCCGGAATGCAATTGTAATACTCGAATCCGGTGTGATGATTCATGCACACCGGATTCGAGGCCTTACAAATCATGAATGGTACGCAGCATCCATTTCCGAGGTAGCATCATGGATCGAATTCAGCAGATATATGTTGCAATGGTGTTACTACTGATAAGTTGCTCTCCTGTCTGGAGCGCGTCCCTGCTTGTCACCAGCACGGGAAACGGCTCCTATGCGCTTGTGGGGGAGGGTTTGAACCAGGTCGGCGGTATGGAACTGACCCTGGGATATGACAGTGCTGCTTTGGGCTCTCCGGTGGTATCCTGGGGAAGTCTTCTTTCCGGTGCAATCAAAATGGCCAATACCGGGCAGCCTGGATTGATCAGGATTGCTCTCGTAACTACTACGCCGATTTCCGGCAGTGGCCAGCTGGCGCAGATTTCCTTCAGTACCAGAAACGGCAACGCCGGCTTCACATCAATAATGGCCAAACTCATCAATGCAGCCGGGGCCACTATTCCTGTTTCAGCCAGCATAGCAGCCGATCAGCAGAATACCGGCAACCTGACAGGACCATCAGACAACATCACCTCATCAATCGCTGCAGATTCCCAGACCCGAGGCGGTTCATCGCCGTCTTCAACCTCCACCACACCAACGGTGCTTGGCGGAGTAAGCATGCCAAGCGACAACCACCCCAAAAGTGAAGGTAAACCGGCGGAAACATCGGGAAACGTGCAGCCGCCTGAACCGCAAAAAGTCCCGGATGACGCTGCTCTCCGGCAGCAGGATACCATCGAAAAAAAGCCTGTAACACCGGAAAAAGTTGCGGAACTGAAGCAGGTAAGTTACTGCAGTGTTCTGGAGCGCTTCAAGACGTACAAGGGCAGCAGAACGCCGGCAGCCTTGATAGCGCTGTTCGAGAAGCCGGTCGCGCCGGAACTGCGCCAGGAGCCTGCAATAGCCGTCAGTGACGGCAGTGCTGGCGTCAGGGTGCATGCCAAACTTCCCAAAGGCGCAGGTTTGTCACCAAACATCAACCTTTCTGGCCTCGAGCTGGTATCGTTACACTATGAAGAGGAATCGGGCTCGCTTATCCTTGACCTGCGCCCACAAATAAACCGCATACAGGCAACGGTCACAATCCTGACCGACCAGGCAATAATCACCTACCCCCTGACGGTTCTTCCGCCGGCAAAAGTCACTACGCAAGAGGCCACTTTCGCAGCTTTCCTCAAGGATGCGAGTGCCCAAAAGCCCAGGTTCGACCTGAACGGCGATGGTAGCCATGATTATCTGGATGATTATATTTACACGGGTCATTATCTGATCAAAAAAAAGGGGGATACGAAGTAGACGAAAAACTAAGGGGCAGATGCTGAGCTGTTGAAATTGTTAAAGTATCCAAGCATGTTGATAGATATTTTGAAGAACATTCTCAGAAGAAGTATTTACAATCGAAGAACCCTCTTTTCCATTTTTCCAAGACGAATCCGACTTGCAACAATACAAATCAAGGCAAAAGTCAGTAGACAATAGACATTTTCCCTTGTATATCTATAATCGAATTTAAATCAAAGGGAGGATGTGCAATGAAAAAATCTGTTCTGCTCGTACTGTCGTTGTTGTTTGTAAGCTGTGTAGTTGGCTTGGCGTTTGCCGACAAGGGACCAGCCGGCACGTTTGAAGCCAAGGCCGGCGACACCATCTACGTCTGCGGCTGCGGAGCAGGATGCGACTGTGGATCTCTTGCTAAAAAAGAGGGTAAATGCAGTTGTGGCAATGCGATGGTAAAAACCACGGTAAACAAGGTGGAAAAAGACAAGATATTCTACACCGTCGGAGGCAAGGAACTCTCCGCACCAATGCAAGGCAAATATGTCTGCGGCTGCGGCGACGGCTGTGGCTGCGGCTCGATCAGCCAGAAACCGGGCAAATGCGCATGTGACAAGGACATGGTCAAGGTAAAACAGCCCTCGAAGACAAAAAAATAATTCGATAACAGGAGTATGCACGCAATGAAAAAACTCTGGATAGCCATTTTGCTGATGTTGTCGTTTGGAACCGTCTGTCTGGCGGCCGATAAGGTTGAGGCCCCGGACGACTGTGCAAAATGCGGCATGAATCGCACCTCGTTTGCCCACAGCCGGATGATCGTCACCTATGCCGACGGCAGCAGCACCGGCACCTGCAGCCTGAATTGCGTTGTCACCGACCTGACGAAAGCCAAAGGCAAGTCCGTCAAGTCGTTCCAGGTAGCGGACTACAACACCAAAAAACTGACCGACGCCAAGAGTGCGGCCTGGGTCATCGGCGGCTCCAAGAAGGGTGTTATGACGCCGGTAGCAAAGTGGGCCTTTGTCAACCAGAAGGATGCCGATGCCTTCATCAAGGCCAATGGCGGCAAGCTGGCCACCTTCGATGTAGCGCTCAAGGCGGCCGAGAAAGAGCAGGCCGACAAGGGCGCTGCCAAAAAACAGCCTGAACATAAAGGGCATGACGACCACAAGATGTAAGTAAAACCTTGAGATCTGGCAGGCGCGGATCTGCCAGATCTCAAAGTTCCCAACAGAATTTTCATCACCGAAAAAGGACTCTCGATGAACGTATTCAGATACATGACGTTACTCCTGCTGACCTGCCTGACCCTGTCACTCTCGGTTGCTCTTGCAGCACCACCGGCAGCACCCGTTTCCGCCCCCCAGGCAAAGGATAAATGTCCGGTCTGCGGCATGTTTGTCAGCAAATATCCGGACTGGTTTGTTTCTGTCACATTCAAGGATTCATCAACCCTCTTTTTTGACGGCGCCAAGGATTTCTTCATCTGGTATCACAACCTGCAGAAGTACACTCCCTCGAAAAACAAGGCCGCAATTGCAGCCATAACGGTCAATGACTACTATACCCTCAAACACGTGGAGGCCCGTCAGGCCTCTTTTGTCATCGGCAGCGATGTCTATGGCCCCATGGGCAAAGAACTCGTTCCTTTTGGAAAGCTGAACGACGCCCAGGCCTTTCTCAAGGATCACAAGGGCAAGATGATTCTGCGCTTTACTGACGTCAGCCCGGCAGCACTGAAATCCCTGGAATAAGTTCCTGCTGATGCGAAAATCCA
Source organism: Geobacterales bacterium (assembly GCA_038209415.1). Taxonomy (GTDB): domain Bacteria; phylum Desulfobacterota; class Desulfuromonadia; order Geobacterales; family Pseudopelobacteraceae; genus CAIPTY01. The sequence goes on along the minus strand of JBBQXT010000103.1, from coordinate 7,907 downwards.
GCCTATTCACCCTGGTTACCTCTGTGAACATCGTGCTTCTGGCGCTGATCGTGCTGCACGCCCGCCACAGCCGGAACATGGCCGTCACTGATCTGCAGGAACGGGCCGGGCTGGTCCGGTCGCTGCGCCTGACCGATCTCTGCCTGTTCACCGAGGCCCGCTATACCCGGAATCCAGCCATGGCCGACCGCTTTGCGCCGTTCCAGGATCATCCCAGCGCGATGGAGCACTTTCCTTCCGGGTCACTCGTCACGCCGCCCGATTTCAAATCAAAGCGCTATCTGCGTTGACTCGTCTTCGGCTCCTCAGCGTACAATTTGTACGCCACTGTCGCCGAAACCCTCGCCGCCTTGATTTCATCTTTGATTTGAAACCGGTTTATAAATGAGGAATCATGAGCCAGCCCCTTAACCGACACAGCAATATCCTTGATTTCGCCCTTTCTTCCCTGCTGCGCAGAAAATCCAAAAACTTCTCGCTGCTGGTGGTCTATACGCTGATCGTCTTTGTGATCGCGTCGCTGATTTTTTTTGTGCAGGCCATGAAGCATGAGGCGGCCCAACTACTGAAGGAAGCGCCGGACATGGTCGTGCAGCGGATGATTGCGGGACGCCATGACCTGATACCGGCCAGGTACGGTGAGCAGATCAGCACCATCCGGGGTGTGACCGCCGTTTCCCCCCGACTGTGGGGCTATTACTACGACCAGGTCTTCGGCGCCAACTACACCCTGCTGGTGCCCGATCAGCCCCAACTGGAACCGGGCAGCATCATGATCGGCCCCGGAGTTGCCCGCAACCAGCGCGTTCTAGCCGGCGACATGCTCACCCTGAAAACGTCCCGCAACGCCGCCCTGCTGCTGACGGTCCAAGGAATTTATCCCACCAATTCCGAACTGCTTTCCTCCGACCTGATCGTTTTGTCAGCCGAGGATTTCCAGGCCATGTTCAACCTGCCCGCCGGCCAGGCCACCGACCTGGCCGTTACCGTTGCCAACCCGCGTGAAGAGGTCACGGTAGCCGCCAAAATCGCCGAGATGTTTCCTGATACCCGTCCGATCCTGAAAAGCGAGATCCTCAGGACCTACGATGCACTCTTTGAATGGCGCGGCGGCATGATGGTGGTGATTCTGGCCATGGCGGTACTCTCCTTCATCATCTTTGCCTGGGACAAGGCTACCGGTTTGTCCGCCGAAGAACGCAAGGAGATCGGCATCCTCAAGTCCATCGGCTGGGAAACCTCGGATGTGCTGCTGCTCAAGTTCTGGGAAGGGATCGTGATCTCGCTGACGGCCTTTTTGAGCGGGGTTGTGCTGGCCTACGGCCATGTGTTCTTCTTCTCGGCCGCCCTGTTTGAACATGCTCTCAAAGGCTGGTCGGTACTCTACCCGCACTTCAAGCTGACCCCGGTCATTGACGTCTATCAACTAACCGTGCTCTTTTTCCTGACGGTGCTGCCCTATACCGCTGCCACCATTATTCCGGCCTGGCTGTCCGCCACCGTACCCCCTGATGCCGCCATGAGGTCATAGTGTCCAGAGCGGTTACTTCAAACTTTTTATTCCGGTTTTTTTGGCCCCTGGCTACGTTGCGACTCCTCGACAGAGTCCGGCTCTGCCTGCGTCGCCGCGCCTTGCCAGGAACCAAAAATCCTCGGAATTAATGCGGTGAACTAACCGCACAGGACACTATCATGATCGAACTAAGCAATGTTACCAAGACCTTCAACACCGGCAAACACAACCAGTTCACCGCTGTGGACGACGTCAACCTGTCCATCGAAGCGGGCCGCCTGACGATCCTCAAGGGCCCGAGCGGCTCCGGCAAGACCACACTCATGGCGCTGATCGGCTGCATGGCCCGACCCAGTTCGGGGCGCATCCAGCTGCACAACATCCGCACATCATTCATTACGGAAGCCGAAAGCCAGGGCGCCCTGGACATTACCAGCCTGCCGGAGCGTTTCCTGACCGAGATCCGCCGGACGACCTTCGGTTTCATCTTCCAGCAGTTCAACCTGGTCAAAGGCATCTCCGCACTGGAAAACGTCATGCTGCCGGCCTACCCGACCGGCGAGAGCCAGGGGACATTCCGCCGGCGGGCCCTGGAACTGATGGAGCTGTTCGCGGTTGCACGCCATGCGGCTTCGCCGGTGGAGTGGCTCTCGGGCGGAGAACTGCAGCGGGTGGCCATCGCCCGGGCCCTGATCAACAACCCCGCCATCGTGATCGCCGATGAACCGACCGCCCACCTGGACAGTAAACTTTCCTGCGAATTCATGGAGATGGTCGGGACCCTGAAGGCCGAGGGCAAGACAATCCTTATCGCCAGCCACGACCCGCTGGTCTTTGATTCAGAACTGGCCGACACCGTGATCGGAATGCGGGACGGCCGTATTACCGACATTTCGGGGCAACAATGATCCAGCACCCCGCCATACTGGCCCTGACGGTCGCATCGCTTTTGACCGGCCTGATGCTGATCTACGCCGGCTGGTACGGGACGCGCATCCTGAACAAATGGGATCTGCACAGCGGCAGCGAACTGCAGCTGGACCTGGAACGGCGCACCTACCTGATCTCCGTGATCCTCAGCTATGCCCTGCTCTTTCAGATTGCATCCTTGTTCCTGTATATCTTCACCGCCGATAACCTGCACAGCCAGTTCACCGGAGCCATGTGCGCGGCCGGCAGTCTCGGCGTCAACAGCTACGGCTATCCGGTTCTGATCCTGAAGATCGTCAACTGCCTGCTGGCGGGGGTCTGGCTGATCATCAACCACGTTGACACCTGCGGCTACGACTACCCGCTGATCAAGGCCAAGTATGGTCTGCTGAATGTTCTGGTGCCCTTGGTGCTGCTGGAAGCCGTCCTTCAGTTTGTCTATTTCTACAACCTGAAGGCTGATGTGATTACGTCCTGCTGCGGCAGCCTCTTCAGCACCGACAAGCGCAGCATTGCCGGGGAGATCGCCGGGCTGCCCAACGGCCCCATGCAGGTCGCCTTTTTCGGGATCATGGCAGTAACGGTTATTGTCGGGATGGTTTTCTATCTGAAAGGAAAAGGGGGCTACCTGTTTGCGGCCCTGAGCGGATTGACGTTCATTGTCTCTTCTGCAGCTCTGGTCTCGTTTATCTGTCTCTACTTTTACGAACTGCCCAGCCATCACTGCCCGTTCTGCATCCTCCAGAAAGAATACCACTACATCGGCTATGTCCTGTACGCCACCCTGCTGAGCGGGACGGTCAGCGGCCTGGGTGTGGGGGTACTGACGCACTTTTCAAAATGCGGAAGCCTGTCCAGGGTCATCCCGGCCATCCAGCGGCGGCTGGCGGCCATGACGCTGATCATGTACCTGCTGTTCACCCTGATCGTAGTCTGGCGGATGCTGTCTACCTCATTCCGGCTGGCTGGCTAGAAGCTGACTCCGGTTTGAATCGCTCTCCAGGTTGGAAGACGATTAGATCTGTTTGATAAATATAACCCTTACCTTCCCCCCTAAACTGGTCCAGTTTATTGTGTGAAGCCGGGCAGTATTCTTCCATCGACTCGGTGAAATCCTTGACCGTTCATATGAGAATCAACGCCATCGGGCAGGAGGCTTGAATCTCATTGTAGCAGCGATCATATTGTGGAACACCGTATATTTGGGGCGAGCTGTTGACCATTTACGACTGCATGATGAGTCCCCGGCATTTGGTGGCCTCGCTCACCTCTCACCTCTCACCTCTCACCTCTCGCCTCTTGCCTGTGAACATATCAATTTAACTGGTGATTATCACTGTGATGCCGAACAATCATTCGGACTAAATCAATATCGGCCACTTTTTATCAGCACTGTTGATGAGGTGTTGGAGGCTTAGCGTACGTAAAATTCCGTTTCGTGTGTTGTCCCCTCCATGCCGTCGACGTCAATGAAGCGTACCTGGTAGTATGCCCGTTCTGCTTCCATCGTCCGGAGAAACTCATTTTCTACTCCCCGCCACTCTGCCTCGGTCATCCTCATTTTAGACGCTGTTCGAGGAAGCGGGAGAGTGAATGAACGTCGCGGCGGACACCGCTCAAATACTCCTCGATCATATCTGCGGCTGCTGTCACCTCTGGGGAGAGCTCTTGGGCAATCCGGTCCGCCAGGAGCCGTTCTGCAAGGCCTGTGACGAAAATGCCCAAGAGGACCATGGGAACCAACGCGACCCCCACGAATGCGACAAGCATCTTGGACCGGATCGAAAAACAGAAACGGATAGCTCCGGCATTGGTTGCTTCACGATTTTTCATGATTAGAGCTTAGCGCAAATAAGATGGGGGACGCACAAGGCACCCCCATTCGCTGCATTTTTTGGTTTGTTTTACTTGCCTGCCGCCTTCTTGTGAATCAGCTTTGAAGTTTGACCCACCATCGGCGTCGAAGGTTGACCCACTTAAAGTTGTAACATGCTGATTATATTATAAGTGGGAAAATACGGTGGGACAGCCATGGCGCCGATGGTGGGTCAAAGTTGGAATCTGATTCACATCCAATCTGCAACATTGAAACACGGAAACAAAAAGGACTCCAAAACGACCCACAAAGATATAACTTTCCCACTTCTGACACAATATAAAGCCGGGCTCCTTATGGGTTCCCGGCTTTATTATCCATGTGGTGTGTTAGCTTTGATTTTCACCTGATATCGCAATTATATCGTTCATTAGCCTCAGTTCTCTTATCTGAATAACTGTGGAGATATACATGGAATCTAAGCGCCGGTTCTGGTAATACTGATGGCCCCTCCGCACTTGCAGCGAGGTCATTTTCACAACTTTTCCGACTCGATAAAGCCCTTTAAAGGATACCCATGCCGATCAAGAAATTCGAACTTTATTCAAAAGCTGCGACAAACTGCGCGGAGGGATGGATGCCTAATCCGCGACGATGCTGATTACAAACGGATTGCGGAACACGTCGCCGACAATCCGCGCCGGTGGGTTGAAGACAAGATTAATAGCGTAAAAAAATTATAAAGATACCTGACTAGTTCGAATCGACGTGCAGTAAGAATGAGTCATGACATGCATCAGACATCGATAATCATTCTGGCCAGGGTGCAACCGCGAAATGCCGTATTCGCGGAATGCAGCGCTGCTGTCGATGTGGAGTAAAGATGGGACATAAATCTTCCGTAGCACACCATATATCAATCTATACCGTTCTGGCGGCCTGCCTGCTGACTTTTTTCGTCCTCGCAGCGCCCCTCCATGCCGCTGAAACGGTCGAGATCGTTGTTACCGGCATTGAGGGTGACGCGCTCAAGAATGTGCAGGAGTCGCTTGTTCTCCCGCCCGGATTGGTTCGTGAAGGGTCGGTGGACCGACTCTGGCTCGAACGCTTCGCAAAGCAGGCCCATGATATTGCCAGAACCGCACTCGAGCCATTCGGTTATTACAGCTCTGTTGTGACGGTTACGCTTGAAGCGGCCGGTACACGCCAGACTCTGCTGGTCAAGGTGGTAGCGGGAGAGCCGGTGCGCCTTGACAACGTACAGGTGACGCTGGCCGGTCCGGGCAGCGGGGAAAGGCGCCTGAGCAGGCTGGTGAAAACATTCCCCCTGAAAAAGGGAGACGTACTGCAGCAGCAGAAGTATGAAGAGGCCAAGGCGGCGCTCACGTCACAAGCCCGTGATCTGGGCTACCTGGATGTGGACTTCTCGCGGCACGAAATACGGATTGCACGCTCCGCCACCACCGCCACCATTGAACTGACCCTGGATACGGGCACCAGATATTATTTCGGCGCTACGCACATCCAGGGAGCTCCTGACTATCCGGACAGTTTCCTGCGCCGGCATCTGACCTACGCTCCCGGAGATGATTTTTCCTACCCCCGTCTCGGTGAAACACAGCGTAACTTCACCAACTCCGAGCGCTTCAAGGAGGTTATCGTCATACCGGACAAAGAGGCCGCCGAAGCATTCCGGGTACCGGTGAATGTACAATTGAAGGCCGGGCCGCGTATTAGCCTGCGCCCGGGCGTCGGCTACGGCACGGACACGGGCGCACGCTTCACCGCTCGTTACCGCGATTTGAACATGTTTCATCTGGGACATGAATTATATTCGCATCTGTACGTTGCCGAGCGGCTCCAAGGTCTGGTGACCGGCTATATCCTGCCCAGCCCGACGGATATCAGAAGCTCCACCACCCTGCAGCTAAACCTGCAGCAGGAGCAAACCGACATCTATACCAGCCGGATACTGGCCCTGGAACTGGATCGTAATCGCAGTTTCGGCACAGGCAAGCTGGGTACCGCCTATGTAAAGCTCCAATATGAGGATTATACGGTAGGTATCCAGAATTCCACCGCCCGGCTCGTGCTGCCGGGCCTGCGATTTTCCGATGATCGTTACGACAACCCGGTGCGTCCCCTCCGGGGTTTTCGTTACGCCCTTGATCTGCATGGCACTCATCAGTTTCTCGGTTCGGACACGGCCCTGGTCCAGATTCTGGCCGAGGGGAGTCATCTCCTGCCCCTCCCCTGGCGACTTTCCCTGCATACGCGCGCAAAGGCCGCTACAACCCTGCTGAGCGATCCCCTGGTAAACATCCCCCCTTCGCTGCGCTTCTTTGCCGGCGGTGACCAGAGTGTGCGCGGCTATTCCTACAAATCACTCGCTCCCCGCGATGCCTCCGGCAAGGTGGTGGGTGGCAGGCAGCTCCTGACCGGCAGTATTGAACTGGAGCGGGCACTCTTCAAGGACTGGGGAGTCTCCATTTTTTACGATGCCGGCAACTCCTTCAATTCATTCTCCTCAATCAGCCTGTTCCAGGGTGCCGGCGTCGGTCTGCACTACTACACCTCGGTCGGGGCCTTGAACCTTTCCGTGGCCCGCCCGCTCGGGGGGGACAACCCGTCACCGTCACTCCATTTTCACTTCACCGTGGGCTTCGAGCTATGAAGCGGCTGACCAGACAACTCCTCGGTTCGGCGGTGGCGATTACCCTGACAGGGATGGCACTTGCCGCCGTTATCTGGGTCACCACTACGACGGAAGGCACCCGCTGGCTGCTGATGTCGGTTATCCCTCTGAGCGGGGTCAGCCTCTCTGTTCAAAAGATCGAGGGGAGCCTCGGTGACCATCTGCTCCTCAGCGGGGTACGAGCCCGCGTGGCGCAGCAAGAACTTGAGCTTGACAGCCTTGAGCTGCGCTGGAAACCGCTGCTCCTGCTGGTGGGTACTGCCGCAGTCCAGGAACTCACTCTGATCGGGGTGCGGATTCAGGACAATGCCTCCCCTGACAACTCGCCGCCGGTCCTGGCCTGGCCGCAGGCCTCCGAACGAGCGCAATTGTTTGATGGAAAAATAACACGCTTGCGGGTGACAGACCTCAGCTATCGCCGCCAACAGGAACAACCCGTGCTGCTGACGTCGCTTGCCGGCTCCCTTAGCTGGCAAGACGGCCTCCTGTCCATCAGCCAGCTCACGGCAGTATCCCCCTCCGGCCGGATAAACGGCAGCATTTCGGCCGGTTTCAAGCAACCATCACTTATGTCAGACCTTGTGATTGCCCTGGTACACCCCGTAGCAGAGATGGATCGTTTCTCACTGCAGAGCCGTCGCAGTGGCGCTGCGGGACCTGAGCCGTTTGTCGGGTCCATCACGATTAGCGGGTCTGCAGGCACACGCAAGCTGCTGGAACTTGGCAGTGATGTGGGCATGGCACGACATGCCATCAATCTGCGCCGGCTGCGCCTGACCAGACCGGGCAAAAAAGGCGTGATAACGGCCGATGGATCGCTGGCGTTCACAGCCCGAGAGTCGCTCCTGTCCTTGCAGGTCACGGCGACCGGCCTCGATCTCGCCCCCGAGCTGAACGTACCGACCAACCTCTCCGGCAGCCTGAAGTTCGCGGGAACCCTGGACAATTATCGG
>JBBQXT010000102.1:0-11249 GCA_038209415.1 Geobacterales bacterium | reverse complement strand
CAGGGAGTCCGGCTGCCGCTCATCAGGGCCGGATCATTGACCAGAATGAAGGGCTGAAATGGTTCGTCGTGAAAATGGACACCCGCATCAGTCCGAAAAAACAGTCTGACAAAGTGCCCGGTTGGCTCGACGGCGACAATGCCGACCCGCTGGTCGTGACCAAAGAGGAGTGGAATGTTTTCGCTTTTGTCTGGCTGCATACTCTCGCCCTGATCAGAAGGTTGGCGTGTTGTCCCGCACTTCTACTTGCCGTGCTTGGCCAGGTATCCTGCAACGCCTTCCGCGGTCGGTTTCATTGCTTCATCGCCTTCCTGCCAGTTGGCGGGACAGACCTGGTCGCCGTGTGCTTCAACGAACTGCAGGGCATCTACCATGCGTAGTGCCTCACTGACACTGCGTCCCAACGGGAGATCATTGATGACCGAGTGTCGAATGATTCCCTTGGTGTCGATCAGGAACAGGCCGCGCAGGGCAACGGACTCATTGAACAGGATACCGTATTCTCTGGCGATATTTTTATTCAGGTCGGACACCAACGTGTACTGGATATTTCCGATACCGCCGTCTTCCAATTTGGTGTTTTTCCAGGCCAGGTGGGTGAACTTGGAATCCACGGAAACACCAATTACCTCCGTATTGCGGCTCTTGAACTCCTCCAGTTTCTTGTTGAAGGCCAGGATCTCCGATGGGCAGACAAAAGTGAAGTCCAGCGGGTAAAAAAACAGCACGACATTTTTCCCCTTGAAGCTGGACAAGGTGATTTGGCCGAAAGAATTGTCCGGCAGAACTGCATCTGCGGTAAAATCGGGTGCTTCCTTGGTTACAAGTGTTGTTGCACTCATGTAGGTTTTCTCCTTTTGTTGTTCAAATGAAATCGAATGATTAATTAATATCAGTCGATGTTGTCCTTGTCAATAGGATAAAAATACTCTTTTAGTCTTTTGGTGCGGACAATAGTTTGCCATCTCCTGTATTCAATCCAACAATGAGGAGTATAATAATTACAGTGGTAGAAAGAATTGTCCGGGGAGTCAAGCCGGACAGGGGAGGTGTGTCATGAGAGGAGCTGAAATTATTTCCGCGCTGGACAAGCGCAGGAGCGATGAGCATCGCTTCGTGAAATGGTGGCGCAAGGAAAATGATTTCCTGGACTATGACCTGCTTGACCGTTTTGTTGACAATGCCGGGTTGTCCGAGGAGATCGCCGGGTTTGATCTGCTGACCTTGGATGAGATGTGGGAAAAGGTGAAACTGGTCGGCGGAACACGGGTAAACCTGGTGCATGAGAAAAACGGCGACAGGATCGAATGGGTGCGTAAGGTGAAAAGCGGGCTGCAGACTGAGGTCTGCATCTATGCGCCGGAAACGGTCATGCATATATTCGATGTGGAGACCAGGGGTAACCCGGTCGATTCATAGGGGCGCTGGAGTGATTGTGCATGAGATGTGATCGAGTCCTGAGGAGGTTTATAACATGAAATCCGTAGCGGATCTCATGATTATCGGTTCCGGCTCAACCGCCTTTGCGGCAGCCCTGCGCGCTACCGGTTATGGCGTCAGGGTGCTGATGTTCGAAAAGAGTGTGCTGGGGGGGACCTGCATCAACTGGGGCTGCATCCCCAGCAAGACGCTGATCCATGCCGCCCTGCTCAATTATGAGACCGTCCGCGGCGCCCGAATCGGTCTGGGCGGCGAGAGCGATATCCGTGTGCCGGATGCGGAGCGGCTATTCAGACATCGCGAATCTGTCGTAAGCGGCCTGCGCCAGGAGCGTTATCTGGATGTGCTCGACAGGATGGAAGGGCTAAAGCTTGTCAAAGGGACCGCCCGTCTCGTTGATGCGCAAACCGTAATCTGCGATGAGCGCCGCTACCATGCCGGGCGTATCCTGATCGCAGTCGGCGGGAGCCCGCGCATTCCGGATCTGCCGGGGTTGGAGCGCTGTGATTACCTGACCAGCCGCAGCGCGCTCCTGCTGAGGAAGCTCCCGCTCTCGTTGGTGATAATCGGCGGTGGCGTGGTGGCGGTAGAGCTGGGGCAGATGTATCACCGACTGGGGTGCCGGGTCACCATCCTGGAACATGGGCCGCGCCTGTTGCCGACCGTCGAACACGAACTTGCTGCTGCACTGGAGGCCATACTGGTCAGGGAGGGGATCAAGGTGGTGACCAATGTCAGCTTCTGCTCGGTGGACAAAGCGGGTGATCTGAGCGTGGTCTACGCCGACGTGGGCGAAAACCGCCATAAATTCACCTGCGAGCGGATACTGCTGGCGGTCGGCACTCTACCTGCCTCCGCCGGTCTCGGTCTGGAATCGGCCGGAGTAAAATTTGATAGCAAGGGATTTATTCAGGTAGATGAACATATGCGTACCGCGGTGCCGGGAATCTGGGCGGCCGGGGACGTGGTCGGCCGGATGATGATCGCCACGGTGGGAGCCCGTGAGGGGATCGTGGCCGTGGATGACATGTTCAATCCCGGCTGCGGCTGCACAATGGATTATCTGGCGGCGCCCATGGCCATCTTTACCGACCCTGAGGTCGCCATGGTCGGCTATGGCGAGGAGCAGGCCGGAACAGCCGGCTTCGACTGTGTAGTCAATGTCATGCCGGTCAGCGCCATCCCCAAGGCCCATGTTGTCTCCCAGACGGAAGGGGTGATCAAGATGCTGGCTGACAAGGTCACCGGCCGGATTCTGGGGGTCCATCTGGTATGTCACCGCGGAGCGGACATGATCAACGAGGCCGCTCTGGCGCTGCGCATGAAGGCCACGGTGGATGACCTGGCCGCCACCATGCATGTCTATCCCTCCATCGGCGAGGGGCTCAGGCTGTGCGCCCAGGGTTTCAGCCGCGACATCAGCCGTCTTTCCTGCTGTGCCGAGTGAATCCGGCACGAGCAGCCACACGTTACGCTACTGAAAGGGGGAACCTTATGACATCCCATCTCGTCATGTGCCCGTCCTGCGGCGCCGGCAATCGCATACCGACGGACAAGGAGGGCCGAAAAGGACGCTGCGGCAGTTGCCGGGCTGCCCTGCCGGCTATGTACTACCGTCCGCAGCAGTTGAACGGCAGCAGCTTTGACAGCTTTATCGCCGATTTTCCCGGACCGGTGCTGGCCGAGTTTTGGGCTCCCTGGTGACCGCACTGTGTCTCATTCGCACCGGCGGTGCGGACAGCAGCGGAAAAACTGGCCGGTAAAGCGGCCGTCGTTCAGATCAACACCCAGGAGAACCCGGCCCTGGCGTCACGCTTCGGGGTGCGCGGCATACCGGTCATCATGCTCTTGCGCAAGGGCCGGGTAGTGGACCAGATCTCCGGCGCCCAGACTGCCGAGGCGCTGCTGGCCTGGTTCAGTCGTGCAGGTAAACTATGATGCTCCTGCCAGTGGCACTGCTTATACGCCACCCAGGCAGAGGTATTTGACTTCGATGAACTCTTCGATGCCGTAGCGGGAACCCTCGCGGCCGATACCGGATTCCTTCATGCCGCCGAAAGGGGCGACCTCCGTTGAGATCAGGCCGGTATTGATGCCGACCATGCCGTATTCCAGGGCTTCGGCCACCCGCCAGACCCGGTGGATGTCGCGGCTGTAGAAATAGGAAGCCAGGCCGAATTCGGTGTCGTTGGCCATGCGGATCGCCTCTGCGTCGTCGCTAAAGCGAAAGATCGGCGCCAGGGGGCCGAAGGTTTCCTCCCGGGCCACCAGCATCTCCTGCGTGACGCCGGTGAGGATAGTCGGCTCGAAGAAGCTGCCGCCCAAGGCGTGCCGTTTCCCTCCCAGAACAATGGTAGCTCCCTTGCTTACGGCATCTGCGATGTGTTCCTCGACCTTTTCCACGGCAGCCATATTGATCAGCGGCCCCTGCTGAACCTCACCTTTCAGACCATCCCCCACCCGCATCTCGGCGACCGCAGCTATCAGTTTTGCCACAAAGGCATCATGTACACCGTCCTGGACCAGCAGGCGGTTGGTGCAGACACAGGTCTGGCCGGTGTTGCGGTACTTTGAGGCCAGCGCTCCCTCCACGGCCGCATCCAGGTCGGCGTCATCGAAGACGATAAAGGGCGCGTTGCCGCCCAGTTCCAGGGAGACCTTCTTGACGGTTGCCGCACACTGCACCATCAGCTGCTTGCCGATTTCAGTCGAGCCGGTGAAGGTCAGCTTGCGCACGGTCGGGTTGGCGGTCATTTCGTTGCCGATGGCTGCTGCCGAACCGGTGATGACGCTGAACACCCCGGCCGGAATCCCGGCGCGCTGGCCCAGTTCGGCCAGGGCCAGGGCCGAGAAGGGGGTGGCGGAGGCCGGTTTTACCACCATCGTGCAGCCGGCGGCCAGGGCCGGCCCGGCCTTGCGGGTGATCATGGCGGCCGGAAAGTTCCAGGGGGTAATGGCGGCACAGACGCCGATCGGTTCTTTGATCACCACAATCCGTTTGTCGGCCGCATGGCCGGGGATGGTGTCGCCGTAGACCCGTTTGCCCTCTTCGGCAAACCATTCGATGAACGCGGCGGCATAGGCGATCTCACCCCTGGATTCGGCCAGCGGTTTGCCCTGTTCGGCAGTCATGATGATTGCCAAATCTTCCTGGTTGGCCATCATCAGCTCGAACCAGCGGCGCAGGATTGTGGAGCGTTCCTTGGCCGTCTTTGCCCGCCAGGCGGGCAGGGTGGCATTGGCGGCCTCTATTGCCCGGCGGGTCTCGTCAGTGCCCATTCGGGGCACCGTGCCGAGTTTTTCTCCGCTGGCCGGGTTGGTGACATCAATGGTTGCAGCGCTGTCCGCGGCCGACCACTGACCGTTCAGATAGCAGAGCTGCTTCAACAGGCTGGGGTCTTTGAGGTTTGGCATGGTAACAGGCTCCTTTGAAATGTAGTGCAAGCGCAACGTCGTCTACAGATAGGGCGAAAAGAGGTAAAAAAAACTGTCTCTCAATTTTACCGGCAATGACCGGTTTTCTATCTCATCCAGCGCGACTTCATGGGTATGCAGAAAGGCCTGGTCGAAATGCTGGCGGATACGCGCCGCAAATGCGGCATCATAGACGCTGAGATCCAGCTCAAAATTGAGGCGCAGGCTGCGTGCATCCCAATTAGCCGAGCCGATCAGAGTCCAGACGTCATCCACCAAAAGAAGTTTGGAGTGCACGAAGGGGGGCGGCTGGTAGAATACCCGTACGCCGTTGGCCAGCAGTTCCGCCTGCATGGCGTGGCTGGCCCAATGGACAAAGGGCAGATTGTTCCGGGAGGGGAGCACGATGCGCACATCCACCCCGCGCAGGGCCGTGGTGATCAGGGCTGATACCATGGGGCGGTCGGGGATGAAATAGGGGGTCATGATCAGCACGGAGCGTCCGGCACAGGAGAGTGCCCCCATGATGATCTGCTCAAGTTTTCTGAATTCGCTGTCCGGTCCGTCGCTGATGCAGCGCACGACGGCGCTTCCCTGGGACTCGATGTCCGGGAAAAAAAGCGGATTGTCCTGAATTTCACCGGTGACGAAATGCCAGTCTTTGAGAAAGGCGCGCTGCAGGTCGTTGATCACCGGTCCCCTGATGTTGAAGTGCATATCGTGAATTGCGGTGTCAGGGGAGGAAATGGTGGGCACATGGCGGCTGCGGATGTTCATGCCGCCGGTGAAAGCCACGCAGCCGTCGATGATCAGAAGTTTGCGGTGGTTACGCAGGTTGATGTGGGCACCGTCGCTGAGTGGCAGGTAGCGCATGATATGAACCGCTGAGTGGTCCAGCAGTTTGAAGGGCGAGACACGGCTATACTTTTCCCCCATGGCATCGATGATGACCCGTACTTCGACCCCCCGGGCAGCGGCATCCTTCAGATGCCGAACGAACTCCGCCCCGATGCCGTCGGCATCAAAGATGTAACTGCTCAGGTTGATGCTGGTCTGCGCCTGTTCGATGGCCTCCAGCATGGCCGGATAGGCTGTCTCGCCATCCTCCAGCGCTATGAGGCAGTTACCGTCCTGCAATCTGGTCTTCACCACCCTGTCGGCCAGCGTGCGCAGATCCCTCAAGTGAAGGGCTTCGGCGGGTAGTTGGGCCGACTCCCACTTTTGTTCCTGGATGGGATAAATTTTGGTGCCGCTGACCCTGCGGCCACTCATTTTCCAGCCGCGAGCCCGGCGAGAAATACGATTGATACCCATGCACCAGTACAGAAACGGTCCGAGCAGCGGCAGTGTCAGTGAAAGCCCCATCCATCCCAAGGCCGCACGGGAATCCCGTTTGTAAAGCAGCGCATGGCCGGCGGCCACCAGTGAAATCATGACAACGCAGACTGCGATCAGGGCCAGCAGGACATGATCCACGGGTTACCCCAGTTCGACCAGAATATCATCGCCGTTCACAGAAACCGCATAGGTCTTCAGCCTGAATTCAGGGTGATCGCTGCACGTGCCGTCAGCCAGGTTGAAGCGCCAGCCGTGCCGGGGACAGGCGATGAATCCCTCCTTGACGATGGCGGCGCCCAAGGGACTCCCCTGGTGCGGGCACTCGTTCTCCACCGCAAAAAAACTCCCTTTGATATTGATGATGAGGATCTCCTGGCCGGAAACTGTGATGACTTTTTTCCCGAAATTGGGGATCTCGCTGGTTTTTGCTGCCGGGGTCATGTTACCTCCTCCTTGGAGCTCTCTGAACGGCCCTAGACTACTCGAAAAAAGCCTTCCACGTCAAAGAGTTTCAATTTTCAAGGGTTGCATTGGATGAAGCGGTACGGGTGTGTATGAATATTGTGCATCTGTTTCGGGCGATTCTGCCTAAAAAAAATGCAGTGGGCTAAGGAAAAACCAGAGAAGAAAATCGGCATACAGCTCCACGCACTGTATAACAGACCGATATTATTGTACTTAACAGAACTGGCACAATCTGTGCTAAATCAATCGCAACATAACGAGGCTGATGCCTTGTATTTTTGGTTTATGGCCAACAACATTTTACTCTACAGAACGTGCAGCGATGGGACCAAAGAAGTTTTCATCCACTCACCGTTCAAAATCAACGTTGAAAAGGAGAGGAAAGATGAAACTCGGAAGAATTCTGGCAGCAGCATCGGCAATCGTGGCACTGGCAAGCAGCATGGCCCTGGCAACCCCCTCAACACAGATCTGGATCCCCTCCACGGATGTCAAAGACTTCAAAGCATTTCACATCGACATCGATAACTACACACGTTTATCCGGCACGAGCGGTAACACCTTAAATCCCAATCTGTATAATGTTGGCGTGAGCGCCGGTGTACTTCCTTTTGAAAACATCAAACTGGAAGTGGGTATTGATGTTCTGAAATCGGGGTTCAACAACGACTCGGCCACTGCTTACCCGCTTGACCGGGCTCCCATTTATTTCAACGCCAAGCTGGGAACACCCGAGGATGCCTTCGGCATCAAGGGATTGCCAGCCTTTGCTGTGGGTGCCTATAATCTGGGCACCTACGACAAGCCTGAAATCGGTGTCTCTACTCGCCAGAACATTGTTTACGGCTTAGTCGGCAAGACCCTGCCCGTGATTGGCCGTCTCTCCGCGGGAGGCTATTATGGCTCCAAACGGGCGTTGGCCTCTCCCGGCAATCCGAGCAACACAAACAACAACACTGGCGTGATGGCATCTTGGGATCGTACCATGCCTGAAATAAATGACAAGCTCTGGCTGGCAGTGGACTACATGAGCGGTAACAACTCTAACGGCGAGATCAGCTTCGGCGCCCAGTGGAACTTCACCAAGCAGATAGCGCTCATCGCAGGTGTCGTTGTATTCAATCCATTCTACCATACTTCACCCAACGATGGCGGCATGAATCCCGGCGGCCGGCCTGCCTTTACCACCCAGATCGATATCAGTCTTCCCTAGCTGTCCCTCCTTCAATTCGGGGGTGGGCGACCACCCCCGCCTTTTTGAGGAGTTCCAACATAAACGCACAACCCTGATAAACAGGATAAGTTCGTTAACGAAGTTATTTTCTACCAAAAACCGCAGAAAAAACTTCTAACGTACTAAAAGGAGGTCTGCACAATGAAACTCATCGAAGCGATCATAAAACCATTCAAGCTTGACGAAGTTAAGGATGCCCTGAACGAGATCGGCATCGAAGGTATAACGGTTAGTGAAGTAAAGGGATTTGGACGACAGAAGGGACACACGGAGTTATATCGTGGTGCCGAATACGTCGTGGATTTTATCCCCAAGATCAAGATGGAGATTGCGGTTAGTGACGACCTGGTCAACAAGGTAGTCGAGACCATCCAGAATACGGCCAAGACCGGCCGGATCGGTGACGGAAAGATTTTCGTCATCGCACTTGAAGAAGCAGTTCGCATAAGAACTGGTGAACAAGGCAATGACGCAATCTGACAGGGTCGCTCACAACTATAACACGGAGGAATTACCATGAAACTTAAACTTTATCTTGCATCCATACTGCTTGTTCTCATGGCCGGCCTGATCCCGATTGCCGCCATGGCAGAAGAAAAGAAAGACGATGCCGCGGCAGTTACCGCACCGTCTGCAACCGCCACGGCTCCTGCTGCAGCACTCCCGGTTACTGATGCCGCCAAGTCTGTTGATGCGTCTATGCCTGCCGCGGCTCCGGCAGCACCGGCTACCCCGCCGGATGTCAAGCCGGTTCTGAATACCGGCGACACCGCCTGGATGCTGGTTTCATCGGCACTGGTACTGCTGATGATCCCCGGCCTGGCCCTGTTCTACGGAGGTATGGTCCGTCAGAAGAACGTCCTCTCCACCATGATGCACTCGCTGGTAGCCATGGGTATTGTCGGCGTGCAGTGGGCCGTGATCGGTTATTCGCTTTCCTTCGGACCCGACATGGCAAAGATGGGCCTGATCGGTGACTTCAGCAAGTTCATGCTCAACGGCCTGATCATCATGAAGGACGCCGCCAGCGGCACCGTTGAATATGCCCTGTTCCAAAACTACGCCAAGGAGCCCGGCGCCATCCCCGAGCTGGTCTTTGCCATGTACCAGGCCATGTTCGCCATGATCACCGTGGCTCTTATCTCCGGCGCCATGGCAGAGCGCGTCAAGTTTTCGGCCTACTGCGTATTCGTCCTGCTCTGGACGACCCTGGTCTATGACCCGCTGGCTCACTGGGTTTGGATGACCGATGGCTGGTTGTTCAAGAAAGGCGCCCTGGACTTCGCCGGCGGTACCGTTGTTCATCTTTCCTCCGGTATCTCGGCCCTGGCCTTCCTCTTTTTCCTCGGCAAGCGTCACGGCTACCCCCAAGAGCGCATGGCTCCCCACAATCTGCCCTTGACCCTGCTGGGCGTTGGTCTGCTCTGGTTTGGCTGGTTCGGTTTCAATGCCGGTTCGGCGGTGGTTGGTGTCAATACCTCTGACGCAGCCGGCGGCTTGGCGGGCCTGGCCTTCGCAACTACTACTATCGCCCCCGCTGCTGCCGGCCTTTCCTGGATGATTGCTGAATGGATCCACTCCGGCAAGCCCAGCGCCCTCGGCTTCGGTTCCGGTGTCGTGGCCGGCCTGGTTGTCATCACCCCGGCCGCCGGTTTCGTACAGCCCGGCGCCGCCCTGTTGATGGGCGTTGCCGCCGGTCTGGTCTGCTACGGAGGCATCCTGCTCAAAGCCAAGCTCAAGTATGACGACTCCCTGGATGCCTTCGGCGTACATGGCATTGGTGGTACCTTCGGCGCCATCCTGACCGGCGTGTTTGCCACGGTCGGCGCCACCGGCCTGATCGCCGGCAACGCCAAGCAGCTCATGATCCAGCTGATTGCGGTTGTGGCAGCCGGCGGATATGCCGTGATCGTGACTCTGATCATCGCCTTTGTCCTCGACAAGACTATCGGTCTGCGTGTCGAAAAGGAAGACGAAATCATGGGCCTCGACCAGACCCAGCATTCGGAGTCCGGCTACAACATGTAAGCTTTATTCGGTATACCCGGCAGTACCATAAAGAAGCCGCCCCCCGTGGGCGGCTTCTTTCCCTTCAATCCTGACAACGTTGTCCCGGAGCCCGTCCATGACCACCCCGGCAGACAAACATATCAAAGGCGCTATCAGCCATGAGTTGCTGAAACAGTTGGCCTATAATGAAAAGATGGCCGAACTGGGCAGGATATCCGCCGGTGTCGTGCACGAACTGAATGCGCCGCTTTCGGTGATCGTATCCGCTTCGCAGATGATTATGAGGGAAGAGGGCGTACCCGAGTTCGTCCGCGAAATGATCGAGCGGATCAGTACCGAGGCGCAACGACTTTCACAGATGACACGGGGAATTCTGAGTTTCAGCAGTCACGAGGAGGCCGGTGGTGCCGCGGATGTAAACCTCACGATAGAATTCGTGCTCGATTTTCTTGAGTACGAAGCTGCCCGGCGCGGCGTGAGCCTGCTGCGAACCCTTGATCACCGTTTGCCGGTTGTCAGGATCGACAGCAATGTACTCAAACAGATCCTGATCAACATCATCATGAATGCGCTGCAGGCGATGGAGCCACTTGGCGGTCGGTTGCTGGTGGAATCCAGAGCGCTGAACAGCGCTGAAGTGAGCATCGTCATCTCGGATACCGGACCCGGCATAGCGGCGGAGGCACTGGCCCGCATCTATGAACCGTATTTTACGACCAAGCGGCCGGGAGAGGGTACCGGGCTGGGTCTCTTTGTCACCAGGACGCTTGTGGAAAATCTGGGAGGCAGGATCGACGTCCAGAGTTCGCTTGGCGAAGGGACCAGCTTTATTGTGACCCTGTTGGCCGAAGAGCAGGACTGACTCCAATTCCAAATCAAGGCGCTATCGGCGTTGGCTCGTCTTCAGCTCCGCAACGTACTATGTGTACGCCTCGTCGCTTCAGTCCTCGCCGCCTTGATTTCATCCTTGATTTGAAATTGGTATAAGAAAGCCTGAACCTGAATCACCGCTCTTCCCGTTAAAACCGGGATTGGGCGGTTTTTGCGTTTAACGGTTTGCGTATTTTCGTATTTTTGGCAAGCGACCTTGCACTTTTGCACGGCAATCATTATTATTCAGTTGCAACACCGTATTGCAGAAACTGCTTTCGAGAGGCATACAATGAACACACTGAAAACAACCTTCCTGATGGCCCTGCTGACAGTCCTGCTGGTTACAGTGGGCGGTGCCCTGGGCGGCCAGGGCGGCATGGGCATCGCACTGGTGCTGGCGGCCGGGATGAACTTTTTCTCTTACTGGTTCTCCGACAAGATGGTTTTGTCCATGTACGGGGCCCGGGAGATCAGC
>JBBQXT010000101.1:0-11306 GCA_038209415.1 Geobacterales bacterium | reverse complement strand
AGCCTTATCACGTTGGTCTTTTAAAGGAGCAAATTTATGGCATCAGATTTAAGTGAAAGTGCAAATCGTGTTCAGGATTTTTTATTAGCCAAGGGCTTCTCTTTTGAGGTTAAAGAACTCCCCGGCTCTACCAGAACAGCGCAAGATGCGGCTGATAGCATAGGCTGCACAGTACCACAAATAGCCAAATCGCTAATTTTTAGAGACATGCAAACTGACCGTCCGATACTTGTCATTGCATCTGGTTCAAATCGAGTAGATGTAATGAGAATCCAGAATGTGACTGGGTTACAGCTTGGAAAAGCAGACGGGAAGTATGTGAAAGAAAGAGTCGGGTATGCCATTGGTGGCGTTCCTCCAGTAGCTCATAATGAGCCATTGGAAACCATATTGGATCCTGATCTGAAAAAGTATGAAGTAATCTGGGCCGCTGCTGGCACTCCTTTTGCCGTTTTTCAGCTAAAACCGACAGATCTGGAACCGCTCACAAACGGTAGGTGGGTTGATTTATCGGAATTATAATTCATGAGTAAACGCTGACACCGCACTCCGGCTCGGACGTTTTTTCACTATGGAAGCGCAATTCTGGCTCAATCTCCAGACCCATTATGACATGGAGATTGCGTTGGAAACGCTTGGTGAACGCTTGGAAACCGAGGCGCATGCATTGCCGCTCGCGGCATAGTAAGCTGTTTTGACGAACACCGGCTGGGGAAAGTATGGGGGTCTTGAGAGGTATTTATAATGAATTTTTACGCAGCCAGCAAAAGTGGCTGTACGTGCCGTATCCTCTGAACAAGCGCTTTTTCAACGATCTTAAGGTCATAGCTGGTTTGCAGGTTCATCCAGTACGTCGGCGTCTGGCCGAATACCTTGCCGAAAAGCACAGCCAGCTCTGCCGTAACAGGGCGCGACCCCTTGATGACATGTGATATCCGCATGGGTGAAACGCCGATTGCATGTGCAAAAGCATTTTGCGACATGCCGAGTTCATCAAGTATTTCCTTCAGGAAGACCCCCGGATGTATGGGAGGAAGTCCGTTTTTGATAGCCATATGATTTCTCCTTAATGGTAGTCGGTTATTTCGACATCAGTTGCTTCGCCATTGGCAAACTGAAAACAGATCCGCCACCGATCATTAATCCGTATGCTCCACTGACCCGCCCTGGTGCCGGAAAGGCTTTCAAGGCGGTTTGACGGGGGTAACAGTAAATCAGTAACCTCGCGCGCATTATCCAACTGCGTCAAACGCATGATCGAGCGGGTGATGATTTCCGTAGGGAACTTTTTGGATTTCCCCGTCGCAAAGAGTTTTTCTGTTTCTTTGTTTGCGAATGATGTAATCATGGGCTAAATGTAAACAATTTGTTTATACAAGTCAATCCCAAATGAGCAAATTCATCTGAAAAGCATTACTCACGCAACGACGCGACGAAAGTCTTTGAATAAATCTTCTATATTTGTGGTTTTTACGTTGCGGCGTTGCGGCGTCGCGTGAAACAAGTTTTGATTCCGGCTTGTCCGGCTTAGGATACGATATGCCCCACTCCGACATCGTCAACATCTCCCGCCCGCTGACCGAAATGGCTCGGCTCCAGCCGGATACGGCGGCCATCGTCTTTCCCCAGGAGGGGCGCTCGCTGACTTTTCGGGAACTGGATCAGGAAAGCGACCGCATCGCGCGCGGCCTGAAGCGCCTCGGCATACGTCGCGGCATACGGACCGCCCTGCTGGTGCCGCCGTCACCGGAACTGTTTGCGATCACCTTTGCCCTGTTCAAGGCCGGGGCCGTGCCGGTGTTCATCGATCCCGGCATCGGCGCCCGCAACATGAAGAGCTGCCTGGCGGAGGCCGAACCAGAGGCCTTCATTGGCATCCCCAAGGCGCATCTGGCGCGGCGGCTGCTGGGCTGGGGCCGGGGCAGCGTCAGGATCCTGGTGACCGTGGGCGGCAGCCGCTTCTGGGGCGGCGCGACCCTGGCCGAAGTCAGGGCCGATGAGATCGGCGACCTGCCCTTCTCCACCGAGGCCACTCTGCGCGACGAAACAGCGGCGATCCTCTTCACCAGCGGCAGCACCGGCCCGCCCAAGGGTGCGGTCTATACCCACGGTACCTTTGATGCCCAGGTCAATGCCCTGCGTGAGCTGTACGACATCCGACCCGGCGAGATCGACCTGCCGACCTTCCCCCTGTTTGCCCTGTTCGCACCGGCCCTGGGCATGACCGCCATTATCCCGCAGATGGATTTCACCCGGCCGGGGAGTGTCAACCCGCAGCGGATTATCGAACCGGCCACCAAATATTCGGCCACCACCATGTTCGGGTCGCCGGCCCTTTTGAACCGGGTCGGGCGTTACGGTGAACCGCGCGGGCTCAAGCTGCCCAATCTCAAGCGGGTCATCTCGGCCGGCGCACCGGTTCCGGCCGCGGTGCTTGAACGCTTCGCGGCAATGCTCCCCGACGATGCCGAGATCTTCACCCCCTACGGCGCCACCGAGGCGCTGCCGGTCAGCTCCATCGGCAGCCGCGAGATCCTGGGCAAAACCGGCCGCCTGACCGGAGAAGGGCGCGGAGTCTGTATCGGTCGGCCGGTAACGAGCATCCGGATGGCGATTATCCCGATCAGCGACAGCCCGATTGAGCAGTGGAGCGATGAACTGGCGTTGCCGGCCGGGGAGGTGGGCGAGATCGCCGTGCGCGGCCCGCAGGTCAGTGCCGCCTACCTGAACCGCCCCGAGGCGACCCTCCTGGCCAAGATCCCCGATCCGGCCGGCGGCATCTGGCACCGCATGGGTGACGTGGGCTACCTTGATACGAGTGGCCGGATCTGGTTCTGCGGCCGCAAGGCCCACCGGGTAGTAACCGCCCGGGAGACGCTCTACAGCATCCCGGTCGAGGGGGTCTTCAACACCCATCCCAGGGTCTTGCGCAGCGCACTGGTCGGCATCGGCAGAAAAGGCAGCCAGCGGCCGGTACTGTGTGTCGAGCTGGAAACAAAGGCCGGCAAGCCGAAACAGGAACAGATCCGCAGCGAACTGCTGGCCATCGGCAGCCGCTATGCCCACACGAAACAGATTCGGGAGATTCTCTTTCACTCGGCCTTTCCGGTGGACATCCGCCACAACGCCAAGATCTTCCGCGAAAAACTGGCGGTCTGGGCCGAGGGGAAACTCACATGAAGGCTTTGGTTACCGGCGGTGGTGGATTTTTGGGGGGCGTGATCGTCCGCATGCTGCGCGAACAGGGCGCAGAGGTGCGCAGCTTTTCCCGCGGCGAGCATCCGGCACTGGCGGCACTGGACGTGGAACAGTACCGCGGAGACCTGGGAGACCGGGAGGCTGTGATTCGGGCGGCGGCGGGCTGCGATATCGTTTTTCACGTGGCGGCCAAAGCCGGTATATGGGGGGATTACGCGGATTTCTACCAAGCCAACGTTACTGGCACCGGGAACGTGCTTGCCGCCTGCCGGGCCAACGGGATTGGCAGACTGGTCTACACCAGTTCACCCAGCGTGGTCTTTGACGGAAGCGATGTGGAGGGTGGCGATGAATCACTGCCCTACCCGGCCCGCTATGAGGCCCACTACCCGGCCACCAAGGCCAGGGCCGAACAGCTGGTGCTGGCGGCCAACTCGCCGGAACTGGCGACTGTGTCCCTGCGCCCCCACCTGATCTGGGGCCCCGGCGACAATCACCTGGTTCCCCGCATCGTAGCCAAAGGCCGCGCAGGAAAGTTGCGCCGGATCGGTAATCGCCTCTGCCTGGTGGATACGGTCTACGTGGACAACGCCGCCCGCGCCCACCTGCAGGCTGCCGACTGCCTGGCCTGGGGAGCCCCGCTGGCTGGCAAGGCTTATTTCATCAGCAACGGCCAGCCGCTGCCGCTGTGGGAGATGGTCAACCGCATCCTGGCAGCCGCCGGTGTCCCACCGGTTACCCGCAGCATCCCGCCCAAACTGGCCTATGCGGCTGGCTGCATCTGCGAAGGCCTGTGGGGACTGCTCCGACTGACGGGAGAACCGCCCATGACCCGCTTCGTGGCCCACGAGCTGGCAACCTCCCACTGGTTCAACATCAGCGCTGCCCGCCGGGATTTCGGCTATCAGCCGCAGGTGTCCATCGATGAAGGTCTGGAACGCTTGCGACAATGGTTTCTGGTGGGTAACCCCCTCGGCCCCTCCATACCACCAGTTTGAGCAAAATTACGTCACGGATTCAAGTAGATATCACTCCACGTTCTGAACCTGCTCGCGCATCTTCTCCATCTCTGCCTTGATCTGGATCACCAGCGAGGCGATGCCGGCGTCATTGGCCTTGGAGCCGATCGTATTGACCTCGCGGTTCATCTCCTGCATCAGGAAATCCAGCTTGCGCCCCACCGGCTCTTTCAGTCGCAGGGCCTCGTCGAACTGGGCGAAATGGCTGGCAAGCCGCACCAGTTCCTCGGTGATGTCACAGCGGTCGGCCAGCAAGGCCACCTCTTGGGTCAGACGAGCCGGATCAAGTTCCACGTCACCCAATAGCAACTCCAGGCGCGCCGCCAGTTTCTGCTGGTACTCTGTCACCATCAGCGGTGTACGCCCCCTGACCAGCTCGACCCATTCGGCGATCTGCCGGCGGCGGGCCAGCAGGTCGGCGGCCAGCGCCTCCCCTTCCCTGACCCGCATGCCGTCGATGGCGGACATGGCCGCCTGGACCGCCTGGGTAAGCTGCGGCAGTAGTCCGGTTTCATCAACCGTCTGTCCGTTGTCGCGCATGACCCCCTTCTGGGCCAGTATCAGCGCCAGCGGCACCTCGCCCGGCAACCCCAGTTCCGCGGAAAGCCGGCTGAAGGCCTCGCAATAGCCTTTGGCCAGTTCATTGTTCAGCTGCGGAATAGAATCAACCCCCGCGCCCTCATCCCACTGCACCGTCACATCGATCTTGCCCCGTTTGAGGGTCGATGAAACCAGGCGCTTGATCTCGTTTTCCTGGGAGAGGAATGCCCGCGGTAGACGCACGGAAACCTCCCCGTAGCGGTGATTCACCGAGCGGATCTCCACCGTGAATTCGCCCTGTTCCGTAATCGCGTCGCCCTTGCCGTAGCCGGTCATGCTTCTGATCATTTGTCCATTCCTCCCTCGTGTCACAGTACGTCGCAGTAGTCATGAAATAGCCCACTTAGCGCTTGTTTGTCCAGCCATTTCGAGTATAGTTTCCCATTATGGCAACTTTCACCGTCCACACCAGCAGCTCCCTGACCCGCCTGGCCGCAGCCCTGGCCGGGACCTTTTCGGCCAAACCGGCAGCGCCGCTGTCCCACGAAACAGTCGTGGTGCTCAGCAGCGGTATGGGGCGCTGGCTCTCCATGGAACTGGCAGCCACGATGGGCGTCTGTGCCGGCATGGATTTCAGCTTCCCCAATGACACGCTGGATGCCTGTTTCCGCAGTGTCATCCCCGGACTGCCCGAGTCATCACCCTTTGCCCTGGACACTATGGCCTGGCGCATCGCCGCGCTGCTTCCCGCGCACCTCCAGCGGCCCGGCTTTGAAAGCATCGCCGGCTATCTGGGCAACCAGGGCGACGACCGCCGGCTGCTGCAGCTGGCCCGCAAACTGGCCGACACCTTCGATCAGTACACCATCTTCCGCCCGCGGATGGTGCTGGACTGGGACAACGGCGGGGGCAGCGACTGGCAGGCCGAACTGTGGCGCTCGCTGACGGCTGGATGCAGCGGTCAGCACCGGGCGGCCCTGCTGCGGACATTCCGGCAGCGGCTGGCCGCCGGCACGGTAGCTGCCGGTTCTCTCCCGCAGCGCATCAGCCTGTTCGGCATCTCGTTCCTGCCCCCCTTCCATCTGGAGTTCTTTTCGATCCTTGCACAATGCGTGGCGGTGGATATTTACCTGCTCAACCCCTGCGGCGCCTATTGGGGTGACCTCTTCTCCGAACGGCGCAAGGCGGAGCTGGCTCTGAAGCCCGACCTCCCGCCCGAGGCCCTCGAATACTACGAAACCGGCAACCCGCTGCTCTCATCCCTCGGCACACAGGGACAGGAGTTCTTCAGCCTGCTGCTGGATATGAACACTGACTGGAATGATCTGGATAGCGTGCGAACTCCACCAACCGACAGTCTGCTGGGCACGATCCAAAGCGATATTCTCGAATTGCACAACCGTGGCGGCGATGCACCACGGGCCACGGTCCCGGAGCAGGACCACTCGCTCCAGATCCACTCCTGCCATGGTCCGCTGCGCGAGATGGAAATACTCTACGACAACCTGTTGCGCATGTTTGACGAGCACCCTGACCTGGAACCGCGCGATGTTGTTGTCATGACACCGGATATCGGCGCCTACGCCCCCTACATAACGGCCACTTTCGGCACACGTTGCGGCGGCCGCCCGCCGATCCCCTTCACCATCGCCGACCAGAGCCGGCGTCGGGAGAATCCGGTCCTGGACGCCTTCCTGAAGGTCCTGGAACTGCCGGCCGGCCGTTTCGGCATCAACAGCATGCTGGAGGTTCTGGAGTGTCCGCAGGTCATGGCCCGCTTCGAGATCACGGCCGACGAGTTGGATCGCATCCGGGAATGGCTGCTGGCAAGCGGAGTGCGCTGGGGTATTGACGGTGCACACCGCGTTGCGCTCGGTTTTCCGGACTATGGCGAGTTCAGTTGGCGGGCAGGTCTGGACCGGCTGCTGCTCGGCTATGCCATGGCGCCCGACGGCGACCAGCTGTTTGCCGGGATCATGCCTTGCGACAGCATTGAAGGGCGCCAGGCGCTGGCCCTGGGCAAACTGGCCGCCTTCGTCAACACCGTCGAAGGCTTGGCTGCCGCTCTTTCGGCCAGACAGACGCTGGCCGGGTGGGCAGATGCCCTGGCGACACTCACGACCCGGATGCTCAGCCCGCTGGACGGAAACGATACCAGTTGCGCGGCGCTCCATGCCGCCTTTCAGACCCTGCGCGAGTATCAGGAAAGATCCGGATTCGATAACGCCATCAGTTTGGAGGCTGTGCGGGACTGCCTGACACACCTGCTGGATGAATGCGGCGAGTCCTTCGGTTTTCTGGGCGGGCGGGTCACCTTCTGCGCCATGCTGCCAATGCGCAGCATCCCCCTGCGGGTGGTCTGCCTGGTCGGCATGAACGACGCTATCTTCCCCCGCAACCAGCGCCTGCCGGCCTTCAGCCTGATGAGCGGCGCCCGCAGACGCGGTGACCGCTCCATCAGGGACGAGGATCGTTATCTGTTTTTGGAGGTGCTCCTGTCGGCGCAGGATACGCTCTACATAAGCTACACCGGCCAGAATAACCGGGACAACACCAGCCTGCCGCCTTCCGTGGTCGTAGCCGAACTGCTGGATTAC
Source organism: Geobacterales bacterium (assembly GCA_038209415.1). GTDB lineage: Bacteria > Desulfobacterota > Desulfuromonadia > Geobacterales > Pseudopelobacteraceae > CAIPTY01. Next base: position 3,952 of record JBBQXT010000101.1, on the reverse strand, counting down.
GTTCGTCGCGGATTCGTACGCGAGGACACCCCGGATACGCCGCCCGAGATCGTCACCCGCCACAGGCTGCAGGCCTTCAGTGCCGACTATTTTTCCAACGACCGGGATGCCCCGCTGTTCAGCTACTCACCGGAATACCGTGATGCCCTGGAATCCGGGCGCGCCTCCGGCCAGCCGCGGCGCGAATTCATCCACGCAGCCCTGGCTGATGATCCGCGGTTGACACAGGAGCTTGATCTGCAGCAGCTGACCCGCTTCCTGGGTAATCCGGCCAAAGCCTTTCTGGCCCGGAGCATGAATGTTACCCCCTACGACCCGGCCGCTGAGGTCGAGGAGCGCGAACCGTTCGCCCTGGACAGCCTGATCGGGTACGCTCTCAAACAGGAACTGACCGGGAGACTGCTCAACCACGATAGCTGCGACGACCTGTATGCCTCCGTCCGGGCCCGTTTGATCCTGCCGCCGCTGGTTGCCGGCAGGATCGCCTTCGATGCCGCCCTTGCCGAATGCAGCCAATTCGCCGGCCTAGTTGCCCCTCAGCTTTCACTGCCTCTGGAGCCTTTACCGATCTCGGTTGATCTGCAGGGCACCCTGCTGAGCGGAGCACTGAAAGATGTGCAGCAGGAGCGGCATCTGCGCTGGCGCTGCGCCTCCATGAAAGGCAAGGATCGGCTGGCCCTGTGGTGCGAACATCTGATCCTCAACACCCTCAATCCCGATGGCTACCCCCGTTCGAGCCTGCTGGTCTGCAAGGATCTGACCCTCAGCCTGCCGCCGCTGGACAACGCCCGGGAGTTGCTGGCCGATCTGCTGGAGCTGTACCGCCAGGGCCTGTGCCGGCCGCTGCACTTCTTCCCGCAAACCTCCTGGCTGTACCTCACGGAAGGCATGGCCAAGGCCGAAGAGCGCTGGCTGGGAACCGATTACTCCCCCTCTCCGGCCGAATCCTCGAACCCCTCCTTCGCCCTCTGCTTCAACAATCAAAACGTGCTGGATGATGAATTTGTCAGCCTTGCGGATCGGATCTACGGCCCGCTTCTGGCGGTTGCGATTGAGGAGAAGGCGGCGCAGTGATATAAAATTTGCGTGGTTCCGGCATTTTTTTCATCGTCAGGACTTATTGTGTCGCATGTGTGTGGTAGGCTTCGGGTACTGTTTGAACGGAGAATCACAGCAATGGAATCTGCCATAATCGTTGATGTTGAAACAACCGGATTATCGGTGCGCGGCGGTGGCCGGGTGATCGAAGTCGGCGCGGTCTTGATCGAGCAGGGGGAAATTACTGCCGAAATGGAAACCCTGATCGACAGCGGCGCATCGATCAGCTACGGCGCATTCCGGGTTCACGGCATCTCACCACAGATGCTGCATGGTCAACCAAAGCCTGAATATGTGTGGTACAAGTTCCTGGAATTTATCGGCAATTTTCCCCTGGTGGCGCACAACGCGCCCTTTGATAGCATTTTTATCCGACATGAATTGAATCTGTGCGGCCGCCCTCTTTCAAACAACTGGCACTGTACGGTGCGTCTTTCCAGAAGAAAATTGCCATATCTGCCCTCCCCTGGCTCATTGCCGACCTCCACCCGGAAGGCTTTGGAGGCCGCGCTTTCGTGCGCCAATTACACGAGGACTTGGGTCTTCCTCCTCGCAGTATCTACTGGAATGAAGATCACATTTTGTCCGCACTGGCGCGTAGAGCTGAGGGTACCATGGGGGACCTGGTCATCGGCCAGGAATCCATTGAGAGATACTTTCGCATGGTTCGCGAGTTACCCGCGCCAATTCGGGAAATGCAATTGCCGATACCTATCCACGGTTTGCCCAGGAGGCCGTAGACGGCCAACCGGTAGGATCATCAGCGGGCGGAGAGCAGCCTAAATTTACCACCATTATTGAGCGCTCAGGAGAAGTCAGAAACGTACTGGTCAAATTTTCTCCGCTTGTCAGCACAATTGAGGGAAGGCGATGGGCTGATCTCCTTATCTGCGAACATCATGCCCTGGAAGCTGTACAAAGCGCTGGCATCAGTGCAGTCCAAAGAAACATAATGACATGCAGCCAATCTACATTCAGATTACGTAACATAAGTAGTCTGGTCTGTTAATGACTGCAATAATTCAACAAAAACTCCCGCGGAGATACTATGTTTCAAAACCCGTTATTGCTTGTCTGTCTTGCCATCGGCTGCGGTTCCCTGCTTGGACGTATTTCTCTGAGAAATGTGTCTCTCGGTGTGGCCGGAGTTTTGTTTTCTGGAATCATGTGGGGTTATCTTGAGCCAACGATTAAAACACCAGATGTCCTGGCAACATTTGGCCTCGCGATGTTCGTGTATGCAATCGGGCTTTCCACAAGCAGCATTCTGTTTGAGACATGGGCGCATGATGGCTGGCGCTACTTGCTGATACCGACAGTGGCGCTGGGAGCAGCCTTCGTTGCCGATTTATGTGTCGCACCGCTTCTGAACATTTCAGCAAGTACTGCTGCCGGTGTATTTGCCGGTGCGCTTACCAATACTCCCTCATTAGCTGCCGCCACTACCGCGCTTGGTCAAAAAGGAGCGGAAGCAACGCTCGGCTATGCAATTGCGTATCCATTGGGGGTATTGATTCCAATACTCATGCTTTCCTGGCCGCTTCGGAATGAAACACACAATACCAGCGAAACCCTTACAAGCGGCGCAATTGTGATTCAGAATATTGCAGAATCGGGTGAGTCGGTTGCCGGCCTGTTGGAACGTTATTCATTGTCGGTTCGTTTTGCACGCTGCGTTCGTGACGGTAAGCAGTTTGCGATTTCAGGAAATTCAGTCATCAATAAAAATGATATTTTGACTATTGTCGGATTGTCTGATGACTTGCGTAGTGCAACTGATGCACTTGGTGTCAGGTATGAAGGCGATATCCTGAACGACAGAAGTCAACTCGATTTCCGGCGGATATTCGTGTCAAGCTCCGCCGTATGCGGCAAGACATTGCGACAAGTGGGTATATTTCGCAAATATGAAGGAATTGTGACCAGAATCAGGCGAGGTGACGCAGATTTTATACCTACTGCAGAGACCACCATTATGCCTGGCGACCGTTTACGGGTCATTGCACCACGGGAGAACCTTTCGGCAATATCTGAATATTTGGGTGATTCCTATCATGAAACCAGTGAATTCAATGTGTTAACCTTTGGCCTTGGGCTTGCTATGGGCATAGCGCTTGGAACAGTCGCCATCGATCTGCCGATGGGAATTGGTACTTTCGAAATCGGTCCGGTAGCCGGATGCCTGATTGTCGCACTGGTACTTGGTGCGATAGGTAGAACCGGTCCGCTGTCATGGTATCTGCCGTATGGTGTTTCGATGTCGTTGCGTCAACTTGGTTTGGTTGTATTTCTTGCCTGTGCAGGGATTAAGGCGGGAGCCCTGCTGCATTCTGCACCACTGAATATATCTGCATTACTACTAGGGGCGTTCATTACAACAGTGACCTGCGCCGTAACACTTGCAATGTCCCGTGCACTAGCAGGCCGGTCGTGGCCGTTCATCGGCGGTATCCTGGCTGGAGTTCAAACCCAACCGGCGGTGCTTGGGTTTGCAGTCGGTCGCTGCGGCAATGAACGGGTCGAAGCTGGTTATGCCGCTGCCTATCCGCTCGGTATGCTGTTAAAGATTGTTCTTGTTCAAATATTTTTGATGCTGACAAAGTGAGTCAGGCAGACCAGCAAACCACTGCTCTGAATCTCAAGTGAAGGTTTGTAAATAAAATGTGAACGGGCTGGTTTTGAGGTAAAGTATTGATAGCAGTATCCATCACCTTACCTGAATCGTTCTAATTCACGGCTAGGCGCAGAAAGCTCTCTGGACGGCACCCGGTATGCACAGCAGCATAGACTAGCCTGGGAAATATGGCAGCCAGCTTGAAGCGGCGGTTAAACCGGTATTGGCATTCACCGAGAT
>JBBQXT010000100.1:0-11390 GCA_038209415.1 Geobacterales bacterium | reverse complement strand
ATTTGGAAGCCCGGGACTGATCCAATGACCGCCATCGAGGCCTACATCCGCTGGACAATCCAACGGCATCGTAATACCCCCTATCTGCTCAGGTTCTACACCAGTGAGCTTACCAACCCAACCACCTGTTTTTCCACGATCGTTGCTCCCGCCATCGGCAAAGTGATACAGATGCTCGCGGAAATCGTTGATGAAGGGATTCAGCGGGGGCAATTCCGGCCGGATATTCATGCCGTAAACGCGTCACTGTCTCTGGCCGGCATGGTCAATTATTTTTTCCTCAGCACGCTGGCCACGGAAAACCTGATCAGCCATTCACCCGAGCAGGACGAAGAGTTGATCCAGCAGTATGTGCAAATCTTCAGCAGGGGGATATTGTTGGGAAGGCAGTAAATCGCACTGCAGTAATACCTCCGATCGGCGCTGAATGGCAACCAAGCACATATTTACAAAAAAGCCCACCAGAACGGAATCTGATGGGCTTTTGTTTACAAAACGTTTATCGGTAACTGTCAGAAGGGAATGTCATCATCCTGGAATGGTGGTTCTTCATAGCTGCCGCCACCGCCGCCTGCAGGTTCGGAGGTCACGTCATTAGGACGGCGGGTTTCGCCTTTGGGAGACAGCATCTGCATCTTGTCGCCGACAATATCGGTTGTGTAACGGTCATTGCCACTCTTGTCCTGCCATTTTCGGGTCTGCAGGCGTCCCTCGATATACACGGTTTTGCCTTTTGAAAGGTATTCACCGGCGATTTCGGCCAGTTTGCCCCAGAGCGTGATATTGTGCCACTCGGTACGCTCCTCATACTCGCCGGACTTCCCTTTGAATTTTTCACTGGTGGCCAGGGAAAAACCAGCAACAGCCTGCCCTGATGCTGTGTAGCGCACCTCCGGATCCTTGCCCAAATTCCCGATCAACATTACTTTGTTAAGACTTGCCATGAGTAACCCCCCGTATTGTTTAACATTGAACAGTTATGCATGCATTGAACTCTATCGCGTGAAGATACAGTGAAGAAAAGAATACATCATCTTGTGTGTTTGGGCAAGAGCCGGTTCCACATTTACAGCGTGTTAAAATTTAGCTTGCACAAGCCGGGTACTTTTGCTATTTATACTCTCCTGTTTTTTAGTTTTCATGCGCTTGTAGCTCAGCTGGATAGAGCAACGGACTACGAATCCGTAGGTCGGCGATTCGAATTCGTCCAGGCGCACCAATCACTGCAAGGGTCCACGGATATTCCGTGGATCCTTTTTTTGTATGTGACGCGAGTCGGTGACGCGAGTTATTTCCCTAGCGAAAGTGTTTAGAGTTATCAGATGAATCCGTAAATAGGCCGCGTCTTCGGATGCGGTTTTTTTATTTAGCGAAGTACCTCCATATAATTTTCGATCCTGCAGTCACAGTTTCATGATACTCGCGAGCAATAATCTTGATGATGCAACCCATCAAAAATGATGTACACTCTGCTCATGACCAGACCGTGGAAGGCCAGTTAATACCATGCAGATCATGATCGTCTTTTCAGTCGGATTTCTGGCGTCGCTGCTTAGTTCCATGAGTGGTGCCGGAGCAGCTATGCTGACCACCCCGGTCTGGCTTTCGCTCGGTTTTCCACTTCCGGTGGCGATTGCCTCCAACCAGATGAACGGCGCTTCCTGGACCCTGATCGCCGCCCGTAACTACCTCAGGGGCAGAACAGTGGACTGGCCGCTGATCAGAATAATGGTCTGTTTCGGTCTTGCAGGCGCCTATGCCGGCACCGTAATTGTGCGTAGCGTAGATGTGCAGATGCTGCAGCGCTTGATCGGCCTGATCATCATCGGACTGGTCGTAGTTGTGGGGCTTAACCCCACACTTGGGAACTCTGAGTCCGAGCCGTGCCTCTCACGCCGGGTGACCGGCGTACTGGCCTTCCCTCTGGGAGTGTACGAGTCATTTTTTGGCTCGGGCAACGGACTGTTTACCTCGATACTGTTGTCAAAGGCTCGCGGCCTCAACCTGCTCACTGCTCTCGGATACTATTACGTGATCGCCTTCACCTGGAACTGCTTCGCCGTAACCATCTACTCGATAGCCGGATTTGCCGACCGCCGCTTGATGCTGCCCTCCACGGCCGGTTCCATGCTGGGAGCGTATCTAGGGTCTCGGTTTGGGCGCCGTAAAGGGTATGGCATGGTGCGGGCACTTTTTTTGATCGTGGGCGGGGCGTTGGGAGTGAAACTGGCGCTGGGCTTGTAATCCAGGAACGTGTGAAAATTTTACTTTTTTGCTGCCGAGTTACGTGCGATAAGGACATCCAGGATCGCATCCGAATGCTGGAGGCTGCACCATCAAAATGCTGCTCTGTACGATAACAGCCACACTTCTCATCCTCTCCGCTGGTGTGCTTTACGCTGCCCCGGACGTGAAAAGACCGATCGTCGTCGGCGGTGACCGGAGCTATCCGCCCTACGAATTCATCGACAAGGACGGCAATTCCACCGGTTACAATGTAGAACTGACCAAGGCCATTGCCCGGGTGATGGGCTTTACGGTCGATATCCGACTCGGGGCCTGGTCGGAGATGCGCCGTGACCTGCTGGACGGCAAGCTCGATGCGCTGGAAGGCATGTCCTATTCCGCTGAGCGGGCCTTGACTGCCGATTTCACCCCTCCCCATATCATCGTTCATCATTCGATCTTTGCACGCAAGGGTGCTGCTGCGGTCCCGACTCTGGCGGAGCTGCGGGATAAGGAAGTCGTGGTCCTGAATGACGGCATCATGCAGGAGTTCCTCACCTCGCAAAAAATCGGCGCCCGTATAATTCCGGCGGAGACCCATGCCGATGTACTGCGGCTTCTGGCGTCCGGCAAACATGACTACGCGGTGATGGCAAAACTGCCCGGCTTGTACCTGATTCGGGAACTCGGTCTTTCCAACCTGGAAGCGGTGGGTGATCCGGTTTCGGCCCAGAGCTACTGTTTTGCCGTGCGCAAGGGTGATGCGGCCCTGCTGGCCAGCTTCAGCGAAGGCTTGGCCATCCTCAAGAATACTGGCGAATACCAGAAGATCTACAACAAATGGCTCGGCGTGCTGGAACCTCCCGGTATCAGCTGGCAGCAGGCCTTCAAGTACGGAGCGATCATCATCGGACCGCTGATTCTGATGGTGGGGGGCATGCTGCTCTGGTCGCGCACCTTGCAGCGCGAGGTGGCTACACGCACCGCCGAACTGACCAGTGAAGTTTCCGAACGCCGCCACGCCGAGGCGGAGCTGCGCAACCGGCAGCAGCAACTGGTTCAGGCCGACAAGATGGCGGCCCTGGGCATTCTCGTTTCCGGCGTGGCCCATGAAATCAACAATCCCAACGGCTTGATCCTGCTCAACATGCCTGTTATAATGGACGCTTTTCGCGACGCAGAACCTATTCTGGAGGAACATTACCGGACCCACGGCGATTTCGACTTTGCCGGCCTGCGCTACTCCCGCATGCGGGAAGCCCTGCCGGTGCTGACGAACCAGATGCTCGAAGGTTCCCGCAGAGTCAAGGTGATTGTTGAAGACCTGAAGGATTTCGCCCGTCAGCAGGATCCGTGGCTGACCTCGGATGTGGACTTGAATAACACCGTACAGGCCGCCCTGCGCCTGGTCGACAACCTGATCGAGAAAAACACGCATCATTTCAGCGCCGCGTACGGCGACGACATCCCACCCATTTTGGGCAATGCACAGCGCATCGAGCAGGTGATCGTCAACCTGGTAATGAACGCCTGCCAGTCCCTGGAGGGGCCGGAGCGGGCTATCCGCCTTACGACCCTTGTGGATCGGGAAGGGAGGCGGGTCGTGCTGGAGGTGCAGGACGAAGGGTGTGGCATCGCTCAGGAGCATTTGAGCCACGTCACCGATCCCTTTTTCACCACCAAACGGGAAAACGGCGGCACCGGCCTCGGCCTGTCGGTATCCGCAGGCATCGTCAAGGAACACAACGGCACCCTCACGTTCACCTCAACACCGGGCGGGGGAACCATCGCACGGATGGCCCTGCCGTTACCCGGACTGGAGCAGCACACATGAGTGAGACCCTCTACCCCTCCTTCAGCATCCTGCTGGTGGATGATGAGCCGGACTGGCTCTACTCCATGACTATCAGCCTGGAGCGGGCCGGCATCACCAATAACCTGACCTGCAGCGACAGCCGTCAGGCCCTGGAAATGCTCGCCGATAACCGCGTGGGGGTTGTGCTTCTGGACCTGAACATGCCCCATTTATCCGGTGAAGAGCTGCTCGGCCGGATTACCGAGGAGCACCCCGAGGTGACCGTCATCATCATCAGCGGCATGAACCAGCTGGAAACGGCGGTCAGCTGCATGCGGGCCGGCGCCTTCGACTTCTATGTGAAAACCTCTGAAGAGCTGCGCATCATCAATGGCCTGCGACGTGCCATCCGCGAGCAGGAGCTGCGCCTTGAAAATCGGGAGATGCGCCGCAGGTTCCTGCACGACCGGCTGGAACATCCTGAAGCGTTCAGCTGCCTGGTCACCGCTGACAAGGGGATGCGCTCCATCTTCCAGTATATCGAAGCGATTGCGTCCAGCTCTCAGCCGATCCTGATCACCGGCGAAAGCGGCGTCGGCAAGGAACTGGTGGTCCGCGCCCTGCACGGTTTAAGCCGCCGCAAGGGTGAACTGGTGGCGGTTAACGTGGCCGGGCTGGACGATAACATGGTCTCGGACACGCTCTTCGGCCATGTAAAAGGCGCCTTCACCGGTGCCGGTGAGGCACGGCCCGGCATGATCGAGCGGGCCGGGGAAGGGACCCTGTTCCTGGACGAAATCGGCGATCTCAGCACGGCATCCCAGGTAAAACTATTGCGTCTTCTTCAGGAAGGCGAATACTACCCCGTCGGCAGTGACCGCCCTCGCCGGATGCGGGGCAGGGTCGTGGTGGCCACTCACCAGGACCTGGCCCTGCGGCAGAAAACCGGCGAATTTCGCAAAGACCTTTATTTCCGGCTACGGACGCACCATGTCCATATCCCGCCCTTGCGAATGCGCAAAGAGGATATCCCGCTCCTGTTGGAGCATTTTCTGGCGGCAGCGGCCCACGAGTTCAACAAGAATATACCGACCGTACCCAAGGAGATGTCGGTACTGCTGGCCACCTATGACTTCCCCGGCAACGTGCGCGAACTGAAAGCCATGGCCTATGACGCTGTCAGCTCCCATAAGGGTGGAGTACTTTCCCTGGCGGCCTTTAGGCGGGCAATCGGTGAACGGCCTGATAATTCTACGATGGAACAGGAAAACGATCCGACAGCCAACCCCTTCTTCGGTGCCGAGCGGCTACCCGGCTTCAACGAGGTCATCGACCTGCTGGTTGCCGAAGCGGTCCGGCGTGCACAGGGGAACCAGTCCATCGCCGCGCGTCTGCTGGGTGTCTCCCAGCCGACCCTCAGCAAACGCCTCAAACATCTCAAATCCTAAGTTCAAAAGGGGTATGCCCGGCAGCATAGTATGCCCCAGGGCATACCAACACATATCCATCTGTAATCACTGCATAAAATAGCACAACCCCTGCACAGCCGTTCAATCCGTTATACCCCCCACATCGCTACACCACACGCCATTTCACACTAACTTACCGTAATAGAAACATTTTTTATTATTTTGCAGATTGGCATTGTCAATGCTTTGCTTCTTCCAGAATTCCAATCACTCCTCAAAAGGAGAACCATCATGTTCTGGATCCAATTTGCAGTGGTTATGGCTACCATTTTCATCGGCGCCCGCCTGGGCGGCATCGGCCTGGGCGTCATGGGCGGGCTCGGCCTGGCAGTCCTGGTTTTTGTCTTCAACCTGCAGCCCACCTCACCGCCCATCGATGTCATGCTGATGATCGCTGCCGTGGTCACCGCAGCAGGTGTTCTACAGGCCGCCGGCGGTCTCGACTACCTGGTGGGACTGGCGGAAAAAATCCTGCGCAGCCATCCGGACCGGATCACCTATCTGGCACCATTGGTCACCTATTTCTTCACCCTGTTTGCCGGAACCGGCCACGTGGCCTATTCAGTGCTGCCGGTCATCGCCGAAGTAGCCAGGGAAACCGGCGTCCGCCCCGAACGCCCCATGTCCATTGCGGTCATCGCTTCACAACAGGCCATCACCGCCAGCCCGATTGCAGCGGCCACCGTGGCCCTGCTCGGGTTGCTGGGCGGCGCTTCGGCCAAGTTCGGATTCAACATTGAACTGATCGATATTCTCAAGGTCTGTATACCCTCCACTTTGATCGGAGTGCTGATAGCCGCTTTTGTGTCCAGCAAAATGGGCAAGGATCTGGACAAGGATCCGGAATACCAGCAGCGCCTGAAAGAAGGGCTGATTACCGCACCGCGCCAGACAGATAAAGCGGAGAGCCGCGTTGCTTTGGCAGACACCCCGGCAACTGCCAAAATAGCCGTTGCACTATTTCTGACGGGCACGATTCTCGTGGTTCTCTTCGGTTCATTCCCCCAGATGCGGCCTGAGTGGAGTATCGGCAACGATATCAGGATCAGCCATATCATTGTCAAAAGCGAAAACGAAGCCAAGGAGGCCCTGGTTCAGTTGAAATCCGGCGGCACCTTCTCGGCCGTCGCAAGGCAGTGCTCCATCGACGCCTCAGCTGCCAAGGGCGGCGATCTGGGTTGGCAGTCCAAGGGTAAAATGCTCCCGGAAATAGAGAAAGCCTGCGCCAAGCTGAAAAAGCCGGGTGACCTGACCGAAGTGGTCAAAACCGATTTCGGCTACCACATCATCAAATTCGACGACAAGCGTCCTTCCACGAACAAGGAAAAAATGGGCATGCCGCATGTCATCGAGATCGTCATGCTGTCGATTGCCGCACTGATGCTGCTGATCTGCAAGGTCAAGGTTGGCAGGGTGGCCGAGGGCAGCGTATTCATCGCCGGGGTCCAGGCGGTAATCGCCATCTTCGGTATCGCCTGGATGGGCGACACCTTCTTCCAGGGCAACATGGATTTCCTGAGCGGCTCAATCAAAAGCATGGTCACCCAGGCCCCCTGGCTGTTTGCCTTTGCACTCTTCATCCTGTCGGTTCTGCTTTACAGCCAGGCCGCCACAGTGCGGGCACTCATGCCCCTGGGCATCAGCCTGGGCATCCCGGCACCCTTTTTGATTGCCATGTTCCCGGCCGTCAACGGCTACTTTTTCATACCTAACTACCCGACCGTCGTCGCTGCCATCAACTTTGACCGTACCGGCACCACCGGCATCGGCAAGTATGTTCTGAACCACAGTTTCATGATACCCGGCCTGGTGGCAACCTCCAGTTCCATCGGCATCGGCTTTGTGCTGGTAAAGCTGCTGTTCTGAGCAAACCGCCCACCACGCCGGTCACACGGGCGTAGCCGCAGTCGGCACGCCCGCTTATCACACACAGGAGTTACATCATGAATCGATCCATATCGCGAAATGAACAGGCCGAAAACCATCGCTGGCTCAAAGAGCAAATGAATCCCTACTTCTTCATCGCCATGAAGGATGAAGCGGAGGCCCTTGAGCTGCTGGAGCGGGAGCTGGGTACACTCCGCAACAATCGCCGACTTATCCTGGCTGACCGGGCGAAATCACTGATCCTGGCGTCGCCCAACATACCCGGCTCTCTCTATGAAACCCTGCTGAGGATACCCGAACGGGAAACCTCCTACGCCCTGATCGCCCATTCCGAGCTGCCGCTGCCGGGAACCGACTGTACCTTGGAAATCCAGAGATTTGAATTTGACCGCAAGAGCAACCGTGAAATCCAGGAAGCCGGGGATGTGGCGGTGCCTGCAGCCATCAAGGCCAAGGTAGCCGCGGCGCTGAAGAAAAACTACCCCGACTTCGACATGCGCGAACTGGATCGTCTGCTGCGAATCATCTGGCTCAACAATGAAAATTACGTGCGGTTTTCCTGGCCGGAGCGCATTGCCCAGGTATTGAACCTCTACCAGAAGGGCAACCGGTCCGGCGGGCTGTATCTGGACATGGAGGAGATGGATAACGGCTCGGAGTCGCGGGTGCATTTTGCCGTAGGCAACCCGCCGCAAAAAGATTTTCTTCTGCAGGTGATGGAGGTATTCAACCGTCTCGGTCTGGGGGTCAAGCACGCCTACTGTCTAACCATCTCCAACGGTATTCATCCCTACTTTCTGGGTACTTTTTTTGTCCGCCGCCGGGACGGTCAGGCGCTGCACCGCGGCAGCGAACTGTTCGTCCGCCTGCAGAACGAATTGTGCAACACCCAGATCCTGGCCACCACGTCGCAGGCCTACCGTGACTTTGTGACCAGGAGAGTCATGACCGGAGAAGAAGGGTCGCTGATTAATGCCTTCATCGCCTTTTGCCATACCAATCTGGCACATAACCAGCCCGATCGTTTCGGACTGGAGGACATTCGCAGCGCCTTTCTCTCGCATCCGGAGATAGCCCTGCAACTGGCGGAACTCTTCCGGGTCAGGTTCGATCCGGCCCGCACCGCTCGTGATGAAGCCTACCAGGCCTGTTTGGCTACGACCAGCAAGACCGTACAAGGGTACGACACCGGCCACCGCTACCTGGACGAAATCCGCCGGACCATATTTGGTTGCGCCCTGCTGTTGATTCGCTACACCCTCAAGACCAACTACTTTGTTCTGGACAAACAGGCCCTGGCATTCCGCCTCGATCCTGCCTATCTTGCCGCACTCGACCGTCAGTTCACCGACGACCTGCCCCAGGCCACGCCGTTCAGGGTCACCTTCTTCTTCAGCCGCTTCGGTTTCGGCTATCACATCGGTTTTTCCGACATCGCCCGAGGCGGCTGGCGCACGGTCATCACCCGCTCTGCCGACGATCTCATCACCAACGGCAACACCATTTTCCGCGAGAACTTTGTCCTGGCCCATACCCAGCATCTGAAAAACAAGGACATCTATGAAGGCGGCTCCAAGCTGGTGGTACTGCTGGATGTTTCCGACCTGAGCAGCTGGGAGAGGGAGCTGGAAACCTGGCGGCTCTACAAACTCCAGTACGGGATCACCAGCGCCTTCCTGGACATCTTCGTCACTAAAGACGGCAGTGCCCTGCATCCCGGCGTGGTGGATTACTACGGCGAGGACGAGGCCATCGAACTCGGGCCGGACGAGAACATGCACGACAGCATGATCGAAGCCATAGCAAAGATCTCCCGCAGACGCGGATACATCCTGAGTATCGGCATCATGTCCAGTAAAGAGGTCGGGATCAACCACAAGGAGTACGGCGTTACTTCTACCGGCGTGGTGCGTTTTGCCGAGATCACCATGCAGGAGTTGGGAGTGGACATGCGCAAGGATCCGTTCAGCGTCAAGTTCACCGGCGGCCCCAACGGCGACGTGGCCGGCAATGCCATGAGGATCATGCTGGAGCGCTGCCCGCAGATGCAGATCAGGCTGATTCTGGACGGCACGGCGGCCCTCTTTGACATGCGGGGGGCCGACCATAAGGAGTTGAGCCGCATTCTGCTCAAGGAGGATCTGGATGCCTTTGATCCCCGGGCGCTTCATCCGGGCGGCTTCATGCTCTTCCGCAGCGGCAGCCGTACCGAGGGGCTGCGGGCACTCTACCGCAAGGTTACCATGGGCGGCAACGGGCTGAGCGAGGAGTGGATCTCTATTGACGAGTTCTCGCGCCAGTTCGTCAGCCTGGCATTCAGCACTCCTGCCGACCTGTTCATCCCGGGCGGCGGGCGGCCCGAGACTATCGATATAAACAACTGGGAGCGCTTCCTGCTGGCCGACGGCACCCCTTCCGCCCGGGCCGTGATCGAGGGGGCCAACTCTTTCATTACCCCTGATGCCCGGATCCAGCTGCAGAAAAGTGGGGTCATCATCATGCGCGATGCCTCGGCCAACAAATGCGGCGTGATCTCTTCATCCTACGAGATTATCGCCAATCTGCTCATGAGCGATGCGGAATTCCTGGCGCACAAGGAACGTTACGTGGGCGACGTGCAGACAATCCTGGAAAAGCGGGCCGGAGACGAGGCACGCCTGATCCTCAAGCGCCGGCGGGAAACGCCGTCACTGCTTTGCACAGAAATCTCCAACGCCATCAGCACCGAGATCAACAGCCACTACGCCCGTCTGTTCAAATTTTTTCAAAGCCACCCCGAACTCTGCCTGCAGCCGCTGTACCGCCGGGTGATCCTGTCGCATCTGCCCGGCATGATTGGCCAGGAGCCCCGTTTCCGCAGGCGGATCAGCACGCTGCCTCAAAAATACCTCTTTGCAATTCTGGCCGCGGAACTGGGCTCATCCATGGTCTACCGTGGTGACCGTGAAGCGGAATTCGCAGATACGCTTAAACTGCACATCGCCCGGAACTTTCCGGTGTCATGACGCCGGCATCCGTAGCATTCACCGCTGTGAACCACTGGATCACCCGGCAACAACCACATTCATCGATAGGGAGTCATTATGAAAAGTACAACGAGGCTAGAGCACGACTTTTTAGGCGAGAGGGAAATCTCCAATGAATGCTACTACGGGGTCCAGACCCTGCGGGCACTGGAAAATTTCCCCATTACCGGCATACCGATCTCCAGGTCCCCGGAACTGATCTGGGCTCTGGCCCAGGTCAAGAAGGCCGCTGCAATCTCCAACATGGAGCTGGGTATCCTGCCGCACGAGATTTGCAAGGCGATCACGGCAGCCTGTGACGAGCTGATTGCCGGCAAACTCCATGAACAGTTCCCCGTTGATGTCATCCAGGGCGGTGCCGGCACGTCCACGAACATGAACGCCAATGAAGTGATTGCCAACCGTGCCCTCGAACTGCTTGGACATCAGAAGGGCGAGTACCAGTTCTGCCACCCCAACAACCACGTCAACTGCTCACAGTCGACAAATGACGCCTATCCCACCGCATTCCGCATCGCCCTGCATCAGAAGCTGTACGTCTTGATCAACTGCTTGCAGTATCTGCAGAAGTCATTTGCCGCCAAAGGAGTCGAATTTTCAGATGTGCTCAAGATGGGGCGTACCCAATTACAGGATGCGGTACCCATGAGTCTTGGGCAAGAGTTTGCTGCCTATGCCACTACCATTGGCGAGGATATCGAGCGGGTGCAGGAATGTCAGAAATTGATTCTGGAAGTCAACATGGGGGCCACAGCCATTGGAACCGGTATCAATGCCCCCCCCGATTACACCCGCATCGTGACCGACCATCTGCGCACCCTGACCGGTATCCCGGTAGTTACATCTGCGAACCTGATTGAGGCCACATGGGATACCGGAGCCTATGTACAAATTGCGGCCGTGCTTAAACGGGTGGCGGTTAAGGTCAGCAAAATCTGCAATGACCTGCGCCTGCTTTCTTCTGGACCCCGCTGCGGCTTTAACGAA
>JBBQXT010000099.1:0-11496 GCA_038209415.1 Geobacterales bacterium | reverse complement strand
TTAAACTCAGGCCTGCCTGTAATTGGATGTTGTGCTTTTTCATGGTAAGTTCCCCCTATAGGTAGTTACCATGAGCATACGCCACACTTGAGACACAATAAGTCATTTACGGCTGCAGCCGTGAATTAGAACGATTCAGGTAAATAATTAAATATTCCAACAATCTACTGTCCGGCACGAACTGGCCAAACATAGTAGCCGTTGCTCTTATAGCCGCCGTACACGTAGCCACTGCCCATGCCGACGTACCAGGCGCTGCCTGTATTGAGAGCGTAACTACTGGACGACCAATAGTAGTTGACCTGGACGTTGCTGAATGGGTGACCGGTGGGCAGTGCAGGACTGACGTTCTGTAGATCGATCAGGCTTTCCAGTTCGTTGATATTGGGCAGCCGCCAGTTACCTGCTGCCGAACCATCCGTCAGCCCGCATGAACCGTTGGCCAGATTGTTGCTCCAGGTCAGGGCGTTTGGCCAAGACAGGGAACTTGTCGCGCCATTCGTTCCTTTGGCTATTGCACTCACGGTATCAAAGCAACCGGCGTCCTTCAGCCAGATCAACCCGGTCAGGTTATCGGTTACGGTGCCGTTGGCATTGTCGGTGAAGCGGGGCGTGGGCAAAGCAACACCAGCCTTAATGTCGGCGTCTTGCCCGGTGCCGGTGCAGGCGATTTCGGTTCCGGCGGTGTTGTAGCACTTGGTCTGCCCGGTTTGGGGGAGCTGGACAGTGGCGGCTCTTACCTCAAGGGTGAACAGTGAAGCGAGAAGAGTGAAACATGACAGCAGCAATATGGTTTTTTTCAGCATTGGTGAGTCCTCCTTATATTTGACGGATATATGAAATCATATTATTAATTGAATAAAAAAAACCACTCTCCCGGTAACTGACCGGAAAAGCGGCTTTTAATGAGCGAAATAAAGACCTGCGAGGTTTTTAAAACCTCGCAGGTCTGAACGAAGTTGACTACTGTGGTGAGGCGTGAGGAAACGTTATTGGATGGGGCGATTTTGTCAAGCGGTATTGTGGTGTTTGTACTATTTTTTCTGAAGAATTCATCACTTTGACAACCCCTCTGCCCCAGTAGGGCGGTAGCTTTGCGACACACGGTTGCCCGTGTTGTGCCTTTTCGGTGCAGTTATGAAAAAAATAATGTAAAACAATGTACCTTAACTTAAACCAAGTCAAGGTTTCTAATGAATCGTGAATGCCGTTCAGATGCTTCTTTTAGGTCATCGAATCAGCTAACCAGTCAATTTCCTATAGGTAAACCCCCGGCTTTGCCGGTATCTGACTACTTGCGAAATGATTTCATCAATCAGCCTCCACGAGACCGTCTTCCTTCGAGCGGGAACGCAGCCAGACCAGCAGCACATTACCCAGCATGAAAATCAGCGCCCCTGCCAGAGCCATGCCCGCACCCGGCTCGCGATGAATCTCAAGCAGAGCCCTCCGGTAAGGGTAGCCCTCGGCCTGCTTGATATACACTCCATACCCTCCGGAAAACCAGGGATGGTTGGGGCTGATTGTAACACGCTCCGCCGGATTGCGCAGATTTGTCACCAATTCCGCGCTGAAGCGTGCCGGCATCCCCATTGGGGACATGACCACTTCCAGCCCGGACACACCAAACTGCCTGCCATCGGGCAGCCGGGCCACCTCACCCTCGGATACTTCTACCTGCTGCATGTATCCGCCGTAGGCGCTCAGCAGATGCGCCAGCACCACCAGCAGAAAGCCGGCGTGAATCAGTTGCGGGGCTAATAGGGGCATCATTCCGGCACGCCCCCAGCGCGACCAGAGCATATCCGATGAGCAGAGGATCGTATTCAGCACCAGCAAAGCCAACAGCACCACGGTCAACCAGAGCCACCAGGACACACCTACGGGTGCCTCACGCAACCAGACCAGCAGCGGCATGGTATTGATGGCCGCGGCATAGTCACCTTTGAGCGAGAACGACCCGACTGTCATGGCAACACAGATGCACAGGAGCAGTCCAAGACAGACATCAATCGATACGCAGAAGCGCCAGATGTTTTTCACCGTCATATGCGTCCCCGGAGTGCACCATAGTAAAAAAGGCACCTCATCTCTGAGGTACCTTTTATTATACTGGTGCGGTGGAATGGAATCGAACCATCACGGAGTTGCCCCCGCCAGCCCCTCAAGCTGGTGCGTCTACCAGTTCCGCCACCACCGCAAGCAGCGTGCAGAAAACTGCACACATTCTATTTCGAGTCGTTTGTTTACTTCAAAAACCGGGTAATTTTTCTAACACACCTTACCCGTGTTATCAAGTCTAATTGTTACTTTTTCTGCTGAGCCGGTGCTACCGGTGCAACAGGAGTAGAAGCAGGAGCAGATGGTGCCGCAGCCGGCTGTGCAGCCGGAGCAGGGCCTGCCGGAGCTGTCGTGGCGGGCTTGCTCTTGCTGGACATGATCGAGGATGATGACGGCTGCCCAGAAATATATGCCAGCGTCAGGGACGTCAGCATGAAAATCACTGCCGCTCCGGTCGTCATCTTGCTGAGAAACGTGGTTCCGCCGCCGGCGCCAAAAACCGACTGGCTGCCGCTGCTTCCGAAGGATGCACCCATTTCGGCGCCTTTGCCGGACTGCAACAGTACAACAGCAATCAAGAATATGCTTACAGATATGTGAAGCATGGTAAGTGCAATCGTCATTCAATATCCCCTAACTGGTAAAATAAGAATGAAGTATGTATCACAGGCTGTATAAGTTTGTAAAGCCTTTTTGCCATACTGCACTGTTCGCCGCGGCATACGGCGCAGCATTATGCCGCAAAGTTGGCAATCGCGGCAAAGGAGTCGGCCTTGAGGCTGGCGCCCCCCACCAGAGCCCCGTCGATATCCGTCTGCGACATCAATCCTTTGACGTTGTCTGGTTTGACGCTGCCGCCGTACAGTATGCGCATGGCATCAGCCGCTGCCTGACCGAACAGCTGTGCCAAAAGGCGGCGAATGAAGGCATGCACCTCCTGCGCCTGTTGGTCGCTGGCTGTCTTTCCGGTACCGATCGCCCACACCGGCTCATAGGCGATAATGGTCCGTGCCAGCATATCAGCGGAGAAACCGGCCAGGCTGCCTTTCAGCTGGGCCTCAATGACTGAAAATGTTCGGTCCGCTTCCCGCTCTGCCAGGGTCTCTCCCACACAGACAATAGCGATCAACCCGGCGCTGATTGCCGCCTTGCCCTTCTTATTGACGGTGGCGTCCGTTTCGCCGAAATACTGGCGGCGCTCGGAATGACCGATGATGACATGGCTGCAGCCGGCATCAGCCAGCAGCTTTGGCGCGACCTCCCCGGTATAGGCCCCCTCCTCTTCCCAGTAACAGTCCTGGGCAGCCAGGCTGACATTGGAGCCGGACAGTACCTCGGCCACCCGGCTGAGTGCCGTAAATACCGGTGCCACGACGATCTCAACACCCGAAGCGTTCGCCACCAGCGGCTTGAGCTCATTGACCATAGCGGTTGCTTCAGCGATTGTCTTGAACAGTTTCCAGTTTCCTGCAATGACCGGTGTGCGCATGATCCCCCCTATTTCTTGGCTTTGATATCAAGGGCTTTGACACCCGGCAAAATCTTTCCTTCGAGCAGTTCCAGAAATGCCCCGCCACCGGTGGAGATATAGCTGACCTTGCCGTCAACCCCGGCCTTGCGGACGGCGGAATCGGTGTCACCCCCACCGATGATGGTGGTGGCATAGCAGTTTCCGACAGCTTCGGCAACCGAGAAAGTGCCACGGGCAAAGGCGTCCATCTCGAAGACCCCCATGGGGCCATTCCAGATGACGGTCTTGGCATCCCGCAGTGTCTCGGCAAAGAGTGTGGCCGTGGCCGGTCCGATATCCAGCGCCATCCATCCTTCGGGGATCTCCTGGGCCGTGGTGATGAAGTTGGTGGCGGTGGCCTCGAAGGCGTTGGCTACAACACAGTCCACCGGCAGGTAGAAGGTCACGCCCCGTTTTTTGGCCTTGTCCATGACCTTTTTGGCCGTGACGATCAGGTCGTCTTCAACCAGGGATTTGCCGACCGAATAGCCCATGGCCTTGAGGAAGGTGAAGGCCATACCGCCGCCAATGACGATCTTGTCGACCTTGTTGACCAGCTTCTCCAGCACCTCCAACTTGCCGGAGACCTTGGCGCCGCCCAGAATGGCAACCAGCGGACGAACCGGGTTTGTCATGGCCTTGTCGAAGAAGGTCATCTCGTTGCGCATCAGGAATCCGGCGGCGATGGTCGGGATCAATCTGGTAATAGCCTCCACCGAGGCATGGGCACGGTGGGAGACGGCAAAGGCGTCATTGACATAAATCTCGCAGCCGTTAGCCAGTTGTTTCGCGAAAACGGCGTCATTTTTTTCTTCGCCGGGATAAAAGCGGACGTTCTCCAGCATGACGATCTCGCCACCCTTCATGCCGGCTATCAGCTTATCGACCTCCGGGCCGAAGCAGTCGGGTGCCTGTTTGACCTTCCTGCCGAGCAGTTCAGCGAGGCGCCTGGAGGCCGGTGCCATGCTGTATTTTGCCTTTTTCTCCCCTTTGGGACGCCCAAGATGAGAAGCCAAAATGACCTTGGCGCCCTGCTCAACGGCGTACTTGATGGTCGGCACTGCAGCGGCGATGCGGGTGTCCTCGGTGATGTTGCCCTTGTCGTCCTGGGGGACGTTGAAATCCACTCTGATGAATATCTTTTTGTCTTTCAGGTCCTTGATCTGGTCGATATAGCGAATCGGCATCCGTTGTCTCCTCCACTATGAATGTGATCGTTCAAAAAAAGAGGGGGAAACGATTCCACCTCAACATTCAACATCTATGCGGCCTATTTCTTGGAAGCGATCAGCCTGAACAGGTCAACAACCCGGTTGGAAAATCCTGCTTCGTTGTCATACCAGGAAAGGACCTTGACCATCGAGTCGCCAATCACCTTTGTACAGGAGGCATCAACAATTGAAGAGAGCGGATTGCCATTGTAGTCGATCGAGACCAGCGGCTCTTCACAGTAACCGAGGATCCCCTTGAGGGCACCCCGGGAGGCCTTTTTGAGAGCAGCATTGACCTTGGCGGCATCGGTCTTCTTTTTGAGTGTGACAACCAGATCCACCACGGAGACGTTGGGGGTCGGCACGCGGATAGCCATGCCGTCCAGCTTGCCCTTCAACTCGGGCAACACCAGTGAAACCGCCTTGGCGGCTCCGGTGGTGGTAGGAATCATGGACAGGGCAGCGGCGCGGGCTCGGCGCAGGTCCTTGTGGGGCAGATCAAGGATATTCTGGTCGTTGGTGTAGGAGTGAACCGTCGTTACCAGCCCTTTTTCAATGCCGAAGGTCTCATGCAGGACCTTGGCCACCGGTGCCAGACAGTTGGTGGTGCAGGATGCATTGGATATGATGCTGTGTTTCTTTGCATCGTAGAGATGGTCGTTGACACCCATGACAATGGTGATGTCCTCGCCGGTGGCAGGTGCGGAAATGACGACCTTCTTGGCGCCGGCCTGGATATGCAGCTCGGCTTTGTCCCGTGCGGTGAACAGGCCGGTTGATTCCAGGACGACATCGATCTTGTCCTTTTTCCAGGGCAGTTCGGCAGGGTTCCTGACTGCATAAATCTTGATGGTCTTGCCATTGATGATCAGGCTGTCGGCTGTATGTTCAACCTTGCCCGGAAAGATACCGTGAACAGAATCATACTTGAAGAGATGCGCCAGGGTGGCGGCATCGGTCAGATCATTGATTGCCACAAACTCGATGTTTTTGTCCTTGCTTGCCGCCCGCAGGACCATCCTTCCTATTCTGCCAAAACCATTGATTGCTACCCGTAACGCCATGAACTCCTCCTCGTGTGGATGTTTGACTTCATGCCTTCTGCCATCCAGAAAGCTTCCGAATAATAGAACATATAATAAAATCGTCAACTATAAATTTACTTTTATTCACAGAGGGTTTGACAGCTTCAGCCGCAGAAAAATGATTCTACTTTGGCCTTAATGTGATACAAGAAAAAATCCGGCTTCAAACGTCTTTGACCAACTGGCGAAGTAATGAAACAATCTCTTGAAAAACGAATAGTTCTGTTTTCATTCATCATCCTCTCGATGACGATCCTTGCGAACACTGCAATGGACATCGTCGTGTTCCGCCGGGAATATGTGCAGGAGATCCTGTTGCGCTCGCAGAGTCTCGGTACTTCCCTGAAAGCAACTATCGAGAAAGTACTGGCGCTGGGAATCGATATTCGTGATGTGAACGGTCTGGCGGAAAAATGCCGGGAAATTATCCGGACCGACCCGGAGATTGCCTACTGTGTCATCACGGATAACGACGGCAAAGCCCTTTTCGCCAGCGACCAGGGCTTTGCGGCACTCGACTTTTTCCGCGCCCATACCCAGCCGGCATCAGATGGTTCACGACAACGTAACGTAGCGGTCATCCATGCTCCGGCCGGAAATTACTACGATACCAGGATCCCGGTCAACTCCTTTGACAGCAAGGTTCTTGCTTCCATTCACATCGGATTCCCCCGGCAGGCCGTCGATCAGAAGGTGCAGGCCATCATCATGCGGGCAATCATTTTTTTTCTGGTATTTTTCACCATTTCATTCACCCTGGTGATCCTGTTTATCAAGCGCAGCATCGTTGCCCCCATTGCAAGCCTGCTGGAGGGGGTTACCCGTATCTCGCACGGCGAGTTCAAGACCACTATTCAGACTCTGCCGGTGTACGAACTAGACCAGCTCGGGATCAAAATCAACTCCATGTCCCTGGCCCTGGAGACACGCGACAATCAACTGCACAAGAACTACTCTGAATTGTCACATACCCACTCCCAGCTCCACAGTTCCTATCTTCAGCTGGAAAAGATGAGCCGCGATCTGAAAAAATCGGAAGATCATTACAAAAAACTTCAGGAAGAATCCGGAGACACCATCCTCATTCTGGATGACTCCGAGAAAATCATTATTGCCAGCAAGATGGCAGAAACTTTTTTCGGTTATCCATCCTCTGAAGTCATCGGCCAGCATATTTCAAATCTGCTGGTTCGGCTCAACACCGAAAACATTCCCCACCACCTGAAAAAAATCAAAGAGGCTTATGCATGCCCCTATGTTGACGATGAAATCGCCATTACCAACGGCAGGTATGAACAGTTGATCGGCAGAGTGCATGCCAGCTGTATCACCATGGGCGACACATCACTGCTGCAGATTATTATCCGTGATGTCACCAGTGAACGGGAGGTACTGCTGAATCTTGAAAACAGCGCCGCCGGTCTGGCTCGACTCAACCGGATGAAGGATTCCTTTCTCGGTTTGGCCTCACATGAGCTTAAAACCCCCCTGACCGTCATCATGGGCTATTCGGAACTCCTTCTGACGGATATGAAAGATCAGCTGACCGAAGCCACCGGCGAAATGGTCCGGAACATCTCCAGCGCGGCTGCACGTCTCGACAATATCGTCAAAGACATGATCGACATATCCATGATCGACCAGAAGCAGCTGAAACTGAAGCTTACCCAGCTTGACATCAATACGCTGATTGAGTTGTCAGTCAGGGAGCTGCAATTTTTTCTTTCGTCACGTAACCAGCAGATTTCAACACATCTGGACCAGACCCTGCCCCTGATACACGGCGACCAGAACAGACTGATCCAGATGTTCTCGAATATTCTTATAAATGCCATCAAGTTCACACCCGACGGGGGCACTATTTCTGTCTCTACATTTCTGAAATGCATCGACATACACAGGCCGCTGCCCGGTTTCGATGAAAGCGGTGCATTGAATATCAAAAAGAGTCAGCAGCGGTGTATAGAAATCGTCATTACCGACACCGGCATCGGTATCGATGGGGAAGATCAGCGCCGTATCTTTGATAAATTCTATGAGGCCGGCAGTATCGAGGAGCACAGCTCAGGAATAGCGGCCTTTAATTCGAGGGGCGCCGGGCTCGGGCTTTCCATAGCCAAGGGCGTCATCGACATGCACGGAGGCCGCTTGTGGGTCGAGTCCGCCGGATATGATCCGCAGACCTGCCCCGGCTCTTCCTTTTTCATTCTCCTGCCGCTTGAACCGCTCTATGACAATGGCCTCATCACGGAAGCGACGGTCTGTGTATGACACTGGCTTTATTGCGCATACCAGGACAGGCATCGGTCACAGGAGGTCATGAGGGGGTCATGAGGGGGTCATGGTAAAATTTCCGGGTGACGTACGTGTGGAAGCTGTCATCTTTGATTTTGACGGGGTTATCGTTGACACCGAACCGCTGCATTACGCAGCCTTTCAAAGGTTGCTGGAACCGCTCGGGCTGGGCTTTCCATGGGCGGACTATGTTGCAACCTACATGGGCTTCGATGACCGGGACGCCTTTATCGAGGCCTTCAAGGGGGCACAGGCCGGCTTGAGTCCCGCACGGCTTCAGAAGCTGATCGACAGGAAAGCTGCCGTATTTCAGGAGGTCATTCGGGGCGGAATCAGCGCCTATCCCGGGGTTGTCAGCCTGATCCGATCGATCCGTGAGCAGCGCATCCCGCTTGCCATCAGCAGCGGCGCACTGCGGTCGGATATTAAACCAATACTTGAAACACTCGGCATAAATGACTGTTTTGATGTCATAATTACGGCAGAGGATGTGGCCAGAAGCAAGCCGGATCCGGAATGCTATCAGCTGGCCTATACCAAATTGAACGAATTCCGGTCGCTCAACTTGCGGCCTGAACAGATACTTGCCATCGAAGACACACCGGCCGGAATCAGCTCGGCAAAGGGCGCCGGACTGCGCGTCATCGCAGTCACCAACAGCTATCCCGCCCTACACCTTTCCCAGGCCGACCACATCGTGGACACGCTCGACCCCGCCGTGATCATCTTCCTTCCCTGAATCCGCAAGGCAACCAGTTCAGCAGGGATGCAGCCTGATTGTGCGGGTCACTGCGTTTCCTGGACAGGCAGTAATCGTGCACGGGCATCCGCCAGGCAGCGCTTGACATCGGCGCCGCAGCAACAAGCCAGAACATCCCGGGCCAGTTTACGGCATTCCTTCAGGCTATGTGCGCGGAGGGCCTGTTTCACAATCGGGATGCTGGGAGCCGACAAACTGAATTCGCGAATCCCCATACCTGTCAGTAGCAGGGCGTTGAGCGGGTCAGCCGCCATCTCGCCGCAGACCGAGGCTTTTACGCCGGCCTTGCCGGCAGCATCAGCAACCCGCTTGATGGAATGCAGCACCGCCGGGTGGTGCGGGTCGTAATACTGCCTGACCTGCGGATTATTACGGTCGGCTGCCAGTGTGTATTGAATCAGGTCATTGGTCCCGATGCTGACATAATCCACTTCACGCACCAGAAACTCGACAATCTGAACGGCTGCCGGCACCTCGACCATGATCCCCAAGGGCAGATTCGCGCACACATCATGCCCGGCAGCGGTGAGCTCTTCCCGTACCGAGGTCAGTATCTCCTTGATCTGGCGGATTTCATCCAGACTGGTGATCAGCGGGAACATGATCGTCGCAACTCCCGCACCTTTTGACAGCAGAATGCCGGCCAACTGTTCCCGGAAGATGTCCTGCCGCTCCAGCGAGACCCGGATCGAGCGCCAGCCGAGAAACGGGTTGTCTTCATGGGGGTAGCTGAAGTAGGGCAAACCCTTGTCTCCGCCGATATCAAGGGTGCGGATATTGACCGTCTGCCCGGGAAAACCTTCCAGTATCTTGCTGTAAATGGCGGCCTGCTCGATACGATCAGGGAAGGCCGCGCGGGCCATGTAGGGGAATTCGGTGCGATAGAGACCTACCCCGTCGGCGCCATGCATGTTCGCCACCCGGACATCCGAGATCAGTCCGATGTTGGCGCTCAGCACAATCGCGGTGCCGTCGCTGGTCACGGCCGGCAGATCCCGCAGCCCCTCCAGCTCCTTCATGCGTCCGGCATGATCCTGTTCCAGCCGGGCGTATTCCTTTTTTATGGCACTGTCTGGATTGAGGAACACGTGCCCGGATGTACCGTCCACGATGATCTCATCCTTGACGTTGGCCGCACTGATCAGGCCGCTGACCCCCAATACTGCCGGTATACCAAGTGATTTTGCCATGATGGCGGCATGTGAATAGACATTGCCCTTCTCGGTAACGATGCCCAAAATCTTGTCGTGGTCCAGCATGGCCAGATCCGACGGGAATATTTCCGAGGCAACCAGCACCCTTTTTTCCTTCAGCGTCACCGATGACTTGTCGTTGCCCTCCATGACATCAATGACCCGCCGCCCGATGTCTTCCATATCTGCCGACCGTTCCCGCAGATAGGGATCCGCCATGGCGGAAAAGGCCTGAACATAGTGCTGCACGACCTCATGCACCGCACGGGTAGCTCCCACACCCTGTTCAATCAGGTCAGAGACCTTGCTGGAAAAACCGCGATCCTCCAGAATCATCAGGTGGGTATGGAAGATGGCGGCATCATCCGCGGAGAGCGTTTCGCTGACGCGCTTTTCCATGAAGATGGTTTGAATCTTGGCCTTTTCCAGGGCGATGGTGAACTTCCTGTGCTCTTCGGTCTTTGTGCCGACCTTGGCAACTTTGATGACTTTATCGCTGAACCGGTCGAGGATGTAGACCTTGCCCATGCTGAAACCAGCGGAAACGGGCGTTCCGGGCAGCATGACGGATACTCCTGCCCGCTTGGTGATCTTTCTCGGTGCCGCAGCACTGCCGTTATCGCCATTTTTCACCTTGGACAGTTCCTGTTCGAACCAGGCCCGTTCCTGTTCCTTGTGCTGGATGGAGTCCAGCAGACGGGCGTTGTGAACGATGCTGCCGATCTGAAAGGTAATGGTGCGCAGGGTGCTGATCTCGTCCTCAGTGAAGCGGCGTGCCTCGCGGGTCTGAATGACGATTACGCCGATGGGCGCCTTGTGTTCGAAGAGCGGCAAGCCAAGGAATGAGAGAAATTTTTCTTCCCTGGTTTGCTTGAAATACTTGTAGCGTGGATGCGCCGGGGCATTATCGGTCATGACCATGTCGCGGCTCTCCACAACCAGGCCGGAGAGACCTTCGTTGACCTTCATGGAAATACGGTCAACCGATGCCTTTGAAAGGCCTTTAGTGGCCTTCAGCATGAGTGTCTCGTCATCCTTCTCCAGCAGATAGATCGAGCAGACGTCGGTCTTCATGCGTTTGGCCACGATTGTGACGATGTTGTCGAGCGTTTCATGCAGGTCATGTGAATGCAAGATGATGGAACTGATGTCCTCAAGCGTCCGCAGTCCTATGGAGTGGTGACTTTCTTTCATGATTCACGTCCCCTCGTACATAATTTTGGAAGTATAGATACATTTAAGCAAGAAGTAAAAACCTTTCATATTTGGATATATTCTGGAAAAGCGGCTCTAGGTCTGCTATCTTCTTTGATATGTTTCACAACCATAGCTGTGGAGGAACAACCATGACGGACAATCTGCTCAATGAGACACTGCGCAC
>JBBQXT010000098.1:0-11644 GCA_038209415.1 Geobacterales bacterium | reverse complement strand
GCCACGGATGATTTTGGGTTACTCATGACAACCAGGCGCTGGGCAGGGCTGTTCGTACTCTCTTCTTCAACACTGCTTTCAATGGCGGGGATCGTGGCCAGTAGCGGCCAGCCCAGGGCGCGTTTGGCTTCTTCTTCGTTTTTGATGGTGTCGTCCAGGTAGTCCATGAAGAAGGCCGCCCCGACTCCGAACATGAGGCCGACCAAAAGGCCGAGCATGAGGTTCTTTTTCTTCTGGGGTTTGATCGGGAGATCGGGGGTGATGGCCGGATCGACGACGTTGATGTTGCTGATGGTGGAGGCTTTGACGATACGGGCTTCTTCATGTTTCTGCAGCAGCAGCATGTAGATGTCGGCGTTGACTTTGGAGAGGCGCAACAGGCGGGCCAGGTCGCGCTCGGCCGCCGGCAGTGTGCGCATTTTGGCTTCGTACTGCAGCAGCTGCTGCTGGATACTGGTTTCCTGCTTGGCCAGGTTCTGCCGGGAGGTTTCGTAGGTGGCCTGGATCTTTTTCTGGATCTGGTCGATCTGCACCTGGACCGCTTTGACCAGGGGGTGGCTTTCGGTGTTTTCGGATATCAGTGCCCGTTTCTGTACCTCCAGTTCGGTGAGACGGGAGGCCATGGTGGAGATCAGGGGCTCGTCCCTGAATACGGCCGGGGTGTAGACTTGCCCCTTGCGGCGCGCTACCTGCAGGGCGTTCAGGGCGAATTCGACCTGTTTGCGCTGCAGGTTCACCGCGGCCCGGTCTTTTTCTATCTCGGACAATTTTTTGATCAGTTCTTCGGCTTCGGTATCCAGCTTGACCACTCCGCTGGCGGATTTGTAGGTCTGCAGGTTTTTCTCGGACTGGTCCAGTTCGTCGCGGGTGCCTTTGAGCTGTTCTTCGACGAATTTGACTGTGAGGCTGGCTTCTTCGGTCTTGAAGGAGAGGGTCTGGTCCAGGTAGACTTGCACCAGGGTGTTGACGACGTCGCGGGCCAGGGCCGGGTCGGTATTGTTATAGGTGACTTTGATGATGTTGGTTTTCTTGCCGACCTCGCTGGCTTTGATACTATTTCTCAAGCTCTCTACGGTGCGGTTGAAGCGCCGCTGCCGCAGACGGAAGCTGTCGCCCGCCTTGCCCCGGATCTCGCTGATCAAAAGGGTCAGGGTGGCGGTTTTGATCAGCTGGCCGGGGCTGCCCTGGAGTGTCGCTGTGCCGTCGGCGGGGCTGATGCTGAAGCTGCCCGGTTCGTTGAGTGTAATGGTGTAGTCGGGTTCAGTGGAGCTGGAGGCGAATTCGGTGATCTTGACGGCCAGGTCGCTGCTCTTTTTGGTGATGGCCCAGTCCAGGTGCAGACGCTTGACGACCTCTTCGGCGTTGGTGCGGGATTTGAGGATCTCGATTTCGGCATCGACCGGGTTGGAAGATGAGCCGAGCATGGCCAGGTCGCCCAGGAGGCCGCTCTTGCCCCCCTTGTCATCTTTGACATGCAGGGTGGCGCCGGCTTCGTAGACTGGTTTCATGATAAAGGTGTAGAGGGCTACGCCCAGGAAGATCGCTATGAATGAAAGCAGGAAGATCCGGCGGCGACGCATGATGACGTTGAGGTAATCGGTGAGGTGAACCTCTTCGATCGGGGGCTGGGATTGAGGGTTGTTCATAACACTCCTACAAGCTGATTGAAGACCGACAGCACTACATTATTTCAGTCCACAGATATTATTTTGAAAGATACTGGATTGATACAAAGGGCTGCAGGGCTGCGCTGATGGCCTGCAGGGTCGGCAGAAGTTCGGCCAGGGCGTCGTTCCAGGTGCCGAAGATGCTTGGGGGTACATAGACTACATCCCCGTCCATTAACTGGAACGGCAGTGTCTCGCCGCGGCGGATACTGGCCACATCCACTACCAGCAGTTCACCGCTGGTGGTGGTCAGGGAACGGATGATCCTGACGTTTTGTATGTCGCTGCCGACACTGCGCAGGTCGGCGATGGCCAGGGCCTCCAGCAGGTTTATGCGCCCCTGGGCCATGGGGATCGCGCCCGGCTTGGTGACGTGTCCAAAGACGAATACGTTCTGGGTGCGGTTGTCGGGCAGAAAGACGGTGTCTCCGGGCCGCAGCCAGATGTTTCGTTCGATGCGGCCATCCAGGATCAGTGAGTAGATATCGACCGGTGCGATTTTCTGGTCGCGCAGTAGACGTACGCCGCGCAGGTTGGCGGTGGCATCAAAACCGTTGCCCAGGGTGATGCCTTGCAAAAAGGTCATGGGACGGTCCATGTAATACACGCCGGGGGTGCGGAACTGACCCATCAGGTAGATGGGCTTGCTGCGATAGTCAACTACTTCGACGACAACGGAAGGTTCCTGGACATATGTGCGCAGGGAGGTCTCGACGTTGCCGCGGATCTCGCTGACGGTCAGGCCGGCGGCCTTGACGGTGCCGATCAGCGGCAGCTGGATGTTGCCGTTTCCGTCGACGCGGCTGCCACTTTTGTTGCCGATAACGCCGGTGGTAGCGGAACCGCCGGTGGAAAGGTCGGGACGGGCATAGACTGATACGCTGAGGATATCGCCGATGCCGACTTGGTAGTCGAGGGTGACCGGCTGAGGATCGGGCGGAGCAGGTTCGGCGGTGACCGAGATCGTTTCCACGACGGGAGAAGCGGGCGTGGTTACCGATTTGCGCAGACCGGCCTTGAGTCCTTCGTGACCGGCACAGGCGCTCAGGATAACCATGCCGGCCAGAAGGGCGGGAAACATAATGCTGTGAAAACGGGACATAACGGGGTCACCTGCAAATAAATTTTGATCATATATACTGTTCTAAGGAGTTGTTAGTCAAATCAAAACTGGGCCAAAGACAGGCCCTACCCTTTTTTCCGCAGCCCTGCAAGGCGTACCGAGCACCATCCGCGCCTGTTCGGGCAGATGCAGATCACTGCCATAGCGATCATAGACCCCCAGGCTGCGCAAGGCTTCCGCAACGGTCTGCACCCGACCGCCGTAGAATCCGTTGAAACTGCCCAGATTGCCCTGAAAGGAGCAGCCCAGCTCGCGCAGGTACTCCAGGAGCGGATTCCCGCTCGTATCCACTATGGCCTGCCCCGGCTGCCGGGCGCGACCACGCTGACGGGAGCGCCTCTCCCGCACAAACAGACCGGCAACAGCACCCAGAAGGCCCGTGCCGGCTGTCCGGCGAACAACCGGCTCCAGAAGCCGGCAGCGCTCGGGATGGGCGATCACCGGTATAAACCCGGCCCGCACAACATCGTACAGTAGACAACGGACGTTTTCAGGGGTTATATGGGGGGGAATCTCCACCAGGATCTGGCGGCTGTCACCCAGCGGGAGCGGATTTTCCAGGGCGGCCGGCAGGTATTCATCCAGGCAGTACTCACGTCCGGGCAGCAGCTTCAGCGGGATGCCGCTAATGTCCAGTTGTTCCTGCACTGCGGCAAGACAGTGCAGGACCAGGTCATTGACGGCTTCATAGCAGCCGACCATCCAATGCGGAGTGCAGTAAATCGTTGTGAAGCCAACCGCGGCCAGCGCAGCGGCCATGGCCAGGGATTGCCGCATGTCCGCCGGGCCATCGTCGATGCCGGGCAGTATGTGGGAATGCCAGTCAATCATGGGTCAATACCATCCTTACGGGGGAACTTCAGGCAAGCGCTATCGAGCACAGGTCAGAAACATGCCTGGTGCACGGTGAGTGATCAACTGCCTGCCGCCCCTGAGTCCCCGGCCCGCAGATCCGGCCGCATGCGGCGGAAGCTGGCCGGAACGTCACCGTTGAAATGGTAGGAGGGACTGTATTCCGGGACCAGGCACCGCAGCCCTGCGGTGATGCCGGCGATATCATTGTTGCCGGCGGCGGTGAACATCTGTGCAAGTACGGCTTCGCAGGCGGCCCGGTCGACAGTTACTGCCGCCAGCACCTTGATCTTTTCATGGGAAGTCGGCAGGACATTCTCCCCGGCAATCAGCAGCTCCTCAAACATCTTCTCGCCCGGTCGCAGGCCGGTAAAAGTGATATCGATATCCTCGTAGGGTTCCAGCCCCGACAGCCGGATCAGCTCCTCGGCCAGCTCCAGTATCGGCACCGGTTCGCCCATGTCCAGCACGAAGATCTCGCCGCCTTTGCCCAGACAGCCGGCCTGCAGCACCAGCTGACTGGCCTCCGGGATGGTCATGAAGTAACGCACCACATCCGGATCGGTCACCGTCAGCGGTCCGCCATTTTTGATCTGCTCCTTGAACATCGGGATCACGCTGCCGTTACTGCCCAGGACATTGCCGAATCTGACCGTCGTGAATAGTGTGGCGCTGGTGGCTGCCAGGGCCTGAATGTAGCATTCCGCCGCCCGCTTGCTGGCACCCATGATATTGGTCGGATTAACGGCCTTGTCGGTGGAGATCATCACGAAATTGCGGACACCATAACGATCGGCCAGATCGGCCAGGTTGCGGCTGCCTCCGATATTGTTGGTTACCGCCTCGATCGGGTTGTATTCCATCATCGGCACATGCTTGTAGGCCGCAGCATGAAAAACCACCTCAGGCATGAACTCTTCGAAGATGCACTCCAGGCGCTCGCGGTTGCGCACATCGGCCATCACCGGCACCAGCATCAGCTCCGGGTAGCCGGTAGACAGCTCGCGCTCGATATGAAAGAGCGGGGTCTCGGCCGCGTCCAGCATCACGATCTTGCGGGGCGCATACCGGGCCACCTGCCGGCAGATCTCGCTGCCGATACTCCCGCCGGCGCCGGTCACCAGCACCCGTTTTCCGGCCAGATAGGCGCTGATGGCTTCGTCATCAAGCCGGGTCGGTTCACGTCCCAGCAGGTCGTCGATCTCCACATCCTTGATCTGGGAGACTTCCACCTTACCGGTGATGATATCCGCAATGCCGGGCAGGATCTTGAAGCGCACATTGGCCATCTTGCAGCGGCGGATTATGGTTCGCACGTCCCGGCCCCGCGCCGAGGGGATGGCAATGATCACCTTCTCGATCTCCAGGTCCTTTGCCAGCCGCGAAAGCGAGCGGCTATCACCCAGCACCTGAATCCCGTTCAACCGCATGCCCAGTTTTTGCGGGTCGTCGTCCACGAAGCCGATCACATTGAAATTGGCGGCCCGGCTCTTCCTGATCTCGCGCAACAGCTGGTCGCCGGCTTCACCGGCCCCCACGATCAGGGTCCTGGGACCTTTATTACTGCGGGGAATCACATACGTCTCGCGGTACACGCGCCACATCAGGCGGCTTGCCATCAGCAGGCTGAGCAGGATACCCCAGTCCAGCAGGAAGATCACCCGTGAAAAATGCTGCTGCTCGCGAAACAGCAGGATGCCGACCAGTGAGGCCAAGGAGGCCAGCGTAAC
The DNA here is from genome assembly GCA_038209415.1 of Geobacterales bacterium. Classification (GTDB taxonomy): domain Bacteria; phylum Desulfobacterota; class Desulfuromonadia; order Geobacterales; family Pseudopelobacteraceae; genus CAIPTY01. The sequence goes on along the minus strand of JBBQXT010000098.1, from coordinate 6,272 downwards.
GGTCTTGAGGATCTCGACCGCGTCGGACAGCGAGGCGTACTTCCACATGCTGCGGTACAGCCGCGAGAAGAAGAACACGGCCCCCTTGCTTACCAGCACGATCAGAATGGTATGCCAGAAACGTTCGGACTCAGGCATGATGGTAAAGTCGAAGCGCAGGGCGGTCGCCAGTGTATAGGCGCCGGTGATCAGGAGCAGGTCCATCAGAAAAACCAGATAGCGGCGGGAAACGGCGGGCATAATGTCCTTGGGGCGTATGGTCAATATGTGTAAGTCAATGGAAAATTATACGTCCTGAATTAGCTATGTCAAGTGGAAATCTACCAACGCGAGAAAAGGCTTTTCGAAGTGTTTCGCGCAGAGCCGCAACCAGAAGTAGGTGCCTCTCGGCAAGAACGCCGAGAGAATCTAAGCTAAAAAAAGATTCCGGGCCAGTAGGGTTTGCGAAATGAATGCCCGACTGTCGGTATCCGGTTTCAGGCGTGCCAGCACCTTGCCCCGCGAGGTAAGCGGGGAGGTGGTTTCTGAATTCTGTCACATTTATCTTCAGCATAGTAATCCCCAAGGTTATGTACACTTTAGGGACAAAGAAATTGTAAATATACCGGATAATGTAATGTTTCGTAGGGGCATCCCCTTGCGGGTGCCCTTGTTGCAATTGCCAATGAGTCAACGTCAAAATCAGGATACCCGCAAGGGGCATCCCTACAAAAGCTGATTGGCATATCCGGTAATTTGTATTTTATGCCTCCCTTAGATGTACGTTAGCAGATGAAGGGCTGTCAACCTGGAACGTGAATAATGATTTTCACACGGATTTTTTGAGTTCTGGTTTTGGGGTATTAGATGCAAAACAGTCAGGTGGTTTTGCCCTCAAGAGTCACTGCCCTCTCGGCGTGTATTCGTGTCAGGTCGGGATCAAAAGTGAAAATAGTGTACAACAACTAAACCCCGAAGGTTGTTCTTTTATTTGAGATGCTGGATGGTGGTGTGTCGGCTACCTGAACAGATTCTTACCGGTAAAGACCAGCGAAAAGATAAACCGCATTACGACCACCGGTGTAACGCCGAACTTCTTGGCTCTATTGCTTTGCTTGAGTAGCAAGGCAATACGCTGATTGACAAAGAACGAATCAATTTGGTCCTGACATGACACAACATTTGATACAATCGGTTTCAAAGCGTCACCTCGTGTGTATTGATAGTGTTATTGGGGAATAAGGCTATCTATAACACAGTTAGTGCCACTTTTATATTAATAGTATCAGTGTGTTATGCTATTTTACGCTCTGCGAAAGTTGAGTTACGTAACATGTGCTTACTGAACAGTGATTCTAATAATTCTCATAACAGGCGGACCACAGCCGAGCATCTCCGGTCTGCGCTTCCGGCCTCTTTTGATCGGAGTGGGGGGAATATCTTGTTTCTCACCCGCTCACTCCGTTCGCTTGAGCAGACAGCCAGAAGTAGGCGCTTCTAAGCGAGAAAATTTTGATTCATGATTTTGTTCAGTTTGCAATTTTTGTGATGCCATCAGCAGCCATTGGACGTTCTCAATCGTTTTCAGTTCTCAGTGAGCTCTGCGCCTAAAGCAGGAAAGTTTCATTCTATAATAAAAATAATAGACGGTTCCTAATTTGATTGCATTTATTGTGTGTTTTTATGTACTGTGCCGAATGCTAAATTCATACCACCGTTACATTATGGTCCTCATGATCCCAGTCCGCACAATTCTGGCACTGTCTGTGGCGCATTATCCGGTGCGGATTGCGATGGTGTACCGGGTCAATAAGCACAAACTCTTCCGCTTTTTGTGGAACCGCGGGGGTCACAAACGAGTAGTGTCACTCAGCCATTCATTCAAGTTTTCCATTATCCACGCATGGACACCCATACACCGGTCCGGGTTTGCGGGTATGTCGATTTATTTCCTGTTACTGGCTGTGGTTCTGTTGCCTGTGTCTTCCGTCAGGGCCGAACCGCCCCCTGCCATGGCACTACAGGGGTTTTCCGGCATCCTCAACACCCCCACGGCAGACGTGCAGGAGGAAGGGAGCCTGAACGCACTCTACAGTGACCAGCGCGACCGATTCAAGAAGGGCACTCCGCCCTGGCAGGACAATTACCTGTTCTCGGTGGGCTTCTTCAATTGTATCGAGATCGGCGGACGACTGACCGAGGCCCCCGGCATTGCCCGCGACCTGTCGGGCAATGCCAAATTTTCCAGCGCCCCCTTCAGCGCGCATCTGCCCTATGCACCGGCAGTGGCTCTGGGAATCCAGGATCTGGGTGGCGGCAGCACTACGCTCCGCAGCAGTTATCTGGCCGTATCGGGTAGCCCTTTGACCTGGATGCGCCTGTCAGCCGGCTACGGCCTGGGCCCGGACCGGATGAAGGGCGCTTTCGGCGGAGTGGAACTGCGAGCCCATGAGTGGGTGACCCTGCTGGGGGAGTATGATACCCGTAACGTCAACGCCGGGCTGCGCCTGACATCCCCGCCACTCCCGTATTTTCCGGCGCGCCTGACGGTGACCGTTTCCACCTCCCTCAACCACTCAAACGGCCTGGCCGTTGCCGCTGGCTTTTCCCTGCCCCTGAATATGAAAAAAACGCTTCCCGGCGCTTCGGAGCCGCGGACCGTGAGCGCTGAGTTGAAACCCGACCTGCCGACCAAAGCTGCTGTTCCGGGCGCGTCTCTGCCAGCTGCCGCTACAGAGCCCGCGACCCACGACTCACCGCCTGCCACTGAAAACACGCCCCCCGGCAGCGACGACACTTCCACCCTGACCGCGCTCCGCGACCGCCTGGTGCGGGCCGGCTTCGTCAATGTCCGTGTCGGCGACCTGGGTGGTACGACGCTGGTGGTGGAATACGAGAACATCCGCTACAACCACAATGAACTGGATGCCCTGGGAGTAGTGGCCGGCATGGCCAGCCAGGCCGCACCGGAGGGGATCGAACAGGTCCGGCTGGTAGTCAAACACAAGGGACTGCGCCTGCTGCGGGTTAGTGCGCCGCTGAGGGAGTTGCGTGGCTGGCTGGCTGACGCCGGCTCAACGCCGCCGGTCGTGCAGGTGGACCAGGATCCGGGCAGCCGTACAGGGATCCGCTTCGTGACCGGTGACGAGAACCCGGGCTGGCTGCGCCCCTCGCTGATGGTCTTCCCGGGACTGACTACCTTTGTGGGGACGGAGGTGGGGGTATTCAACTATCTGCTTTCAATCAAACCTGCCCTGGGCATTCCGCTTTGGAACGGCGCCCTGCTCGGCGCACGCTGGGACATCCCGGTGGCCTGGAGCGGCACCTTCGAAAAAGGCAAGGCCTACGCCTCGGTCCGCAAGGATGCCCGCATGGACCGCCTGATGTTCTACCAGGGGATCAACCTGCGGCCGGGCCTGCTGGCCAACCTGGGAGCGGGGATGATTCTGCACGACACCTACGGCACCCTCAACGAGCTTGACTGGAGTCCCGGCAGCGGCACGCACCGCTTCAAACTGATTCAGGCCTGGGCCCGGGACAACGAAGCCGGGCTGACCCGCACCGTCTGGCTGGCTTCCTACCGGCTGTACATCGCCTCGCTGGACCTGTTCATGGAGGGGACCGGCGGCCGCTTCTGGAACCAGGATACGGGCGGCCTGCTGGAGTTGAAGCGTTTTTTCGGTGACAGCGCCGTATCCCTTTATTACAAGAACACCGTGACTGCCACTGACGACAAACGCTGGCAGGCGGCAGGCATTCAGTTCAGTTTTCCACTCACCCCGCGCCGAGACATGCGGGCGGCGCCGGTACAGATCCGCGGGGCCGATGAGTGGGGCTACGCCCAGGAGACGGTCCTGGCCATAAACGGGCAAAAAACCAACGACACTATTTCGGGCGGGCTGGGAGTCAGACCGATACCGGAGGGGGCGCTCTACCACTCCTACCTCAATCGCGACCGGCTAAGTGACGATTATATCCAGGCCCACCTGGACCGGATCAGGGAGGCCTGGCAGACCTACCGCAGCGACCTCTGACCCCCCTGGTCACAGTCAGGGCACAATTACAGATGCCCCTGCGTTATGTGTTGACTTTCCCCGACCAATGAATTATATAAATTATAATTTTTAAACACGAGCAGAGTAGCTTTTTACTAACCGCAATCGAGGAGGATTCAATGAAAATGAGAAGATTCATGGCAACTGGTGTGGCACTGGCTATGGCAGCCGGACTTTTGAGCGCTTGCGGTGGAGGCGGCGGTTCCTCGTCACCGGCACCCACGCCGGTCCCCACCAAGGGACAGACCGGCAAGGTCATCCAGGGTCCTGTCTCTGGTGCAACGGTATGGGCCGACAGTCTCGAGGGAGGCGCCAAATTCACCATCGATGCCAACGAGTCGGCCAGCAAGACCACGACCAGTCTCGACGGCACCTTCCAGCTGCCGGTGCAGCCCAGCTATAAACATATAATCGTCTCCCAGGGAGGAACCGATACCCTGACCAACCAGCCAGCCAGCACCATGCTGGCACCGGCCGGCGCAAAGGCCTGTTCACCACTGACCACCCTGGTAACCCTGGACACCAGCGGCACCCTGGCCGCCAAGATTAACGCGCTTCTGCCGGCCGGCACCAGCTTTGACAGTGACCTGAGTGCCAGCAACGCCCTGTCTCCGGCGGCCCTGCTGTTGCTAAAGTCCATTGAAACGACCGTTATGGCCCTAAATACCACCATCACGACCGTCGCAGGTTCAGGGAAGATCAGTCCCGCTCAGCAGAGTAACATTCAGTTGCTGACCTACAGCAAGATAACCGAACAGCTGAACAGCATGACTTCAACCGAGATCCAGACCCCATCCTTACTTGCGACCGGCCTGACCACAGCCGTCACCAATTCCATCACAGCCATCAATACTACCACTAGTAGCAACGTGACCATCAGCAACGTTCCTGCTGTTGCCGCCGCCGTGGCCACCAATGCCGTTGCCAGCGCGGCCCAGGTTGTCGGCGCCGCAACCAGCAATGCAGCTCTGCAGAGCGTTACCGCAGCGAATGTCTCGACAAGCACGACCGCCGTAACAGCAACCAGCAGTGTCACTGAAGCGACTGCTCTGAATCCATCGGCTGTAATAGCCTTAAACAACAGCGTCAACACCATAGTAACCACCCAAAGCGGCAGCGTAGTTGCCACACAAACCCCGACAAACTACATCCCCCCCCCTATTCCGGTTGTCCAGAACCCTACCATTACTGGTATGGCCCTCTCCGTGCTGCCCAGCAGCAGCAACTGGTCGATTTCGTCATTTACAATCACATTTAGTGACGACATGCTTGCGAGTACCACCACCGGCGCCAATTCGGTACTCAACCCGGCCAACTATATCCTGGCACCGGCCGTCTGCACCCCGTCAACCTACGCGGCCAAGGTTGTGACCTTCAGCTGCCCGGCAACGGCGCTGCTCACTTCCGGTTCAATACTCTCCGTGACGGTCAAGAAGACTGTCAGCAGCACCACCAACGCTCAGATGCTGGTCGATTACAGCAAGACCTTCACCATCCCCGCTGCCACCACCGGCAGCACCGGCGGCAGCGGGACAGTACTCTTCTAAAAAATCATCCGCTTGACGCAACAAAACAGCCTCCGGAGGTGTCTCCAGGGGCTGTTTTGTTGCGCTTCTCTCTTCCCATACCTCGCTCACGCATCCACCTTTGCGACAACCTTGGAGGCCATCACCCGGTCATGGAGATAACCTCCTCGTAGGTGGTAGCCCCCTCCAGCATCTTGCGGATCGCCACCTGGCGCAGGCTGATCAGGCCTTCCCCCTGCGCGGCGACGCTCAGGGCGGCCAGTTCCACCGAAAAGGTGACCATGGCCTTGATGCGCTCGTTCATGTCCAGCACCTCGAAGATCCCGGTGCGGCCCTTGTAGCCGGTACCGCGGCACTCCTTGCAGCCCTCCCCTTCCCAGACCACGTGAGACTTTGACCCCAGTTGCAGGTAATCGCGCTCCTCGCGGGTCAGCTCGCGCACCTTTTTACAGTGCGGACAGATCTTGCGTACCAGCCGCTGGGCGATGATCCCGATCAGCGTGGCCGAGATCAGAAACGAGGGCACCCCCAGGTCAAGCAGGCGGATGATGGCCGAGGCCGAGTCATTGGTGTGCAGGGTGGAAAGGACCAGGTGCCCGGTCAGAGCGGCCTGGACGGCGTTCTCGGCCGTAGCCTTGTCGCGGATCTCGCCGATCATGATGATGTCCGGGTCCTGGCGCAGGATGTTGCGCAGGATCGAATCGAAGCCGAC
>JBBQXT010000097.1:0-11701 GCA_038209415.1 Geobacterales bacterium | reverse complement strand
GATCTGGCGGCACTGCAGCAGACCCTGTCCGAGGGTTATGACGCCCTGTATCTCTGTAATCCCGGCAACCCCAACGGCACCTGCTACACAGAGCGGACCATCGAGCAGGTCTACAGCCTGTGCATCGCCTCCGGCACCTTTCTGGTTCTGGACGAGGCCTTCATGGACTTCTGCGAAGATTCGTCCGCCAAGCACCTTGTTGTGAAGGCTGACAACGGCATTATACTGCGCTCCATGACCAAGTTTTTCGGCATCCCGGGATTACGGCTGGGCTACGCCCTTTCAAGCAGCACCCTGGCCGAACGGCTTGCTGACATGAGGGGACCCTGGAGCGTCAATACCATGGCTCAGGTGGCAGGGGTGGCAGCCCTGCAAGACACCGAACACAACCAGCGCACGGTCGAGTATATCCTCCGGGAACGCCGCATCTTCCATGACCGGCTGGCAGAGTTCAGACAGCTCAAGGTCTACCCGTCCAGTGCCAATTTCCTGCTGGTGGAGATTACCGAAGGCATGTCAGCGCTGGAGCTGCGGGAGCGTCTGATGCATCAGCGGCTGCTGATCCGGGACTGTTCGAATTTCATGGGACTTTCGCCCCGTTTTTTCCGGGTTGCCGTGCGGACCACGGAAGAGAACCAGCAGCTGGTGGGGGCTTTGAAGAAGATATTTAACAGATAACTAACAAGTGCATTTAATATGCAGTGCAACCCGAATATAAGTATAGGACCTTAATTTAAACCAAAAATAGACTCAAATTTGACTCTGAATCTGCCTAGCGAATAAAGGAAATATGAATGGATTTGTCAACGACCAGCATGAGTCCCGTTCAGCATCCGGGTAATCAGACGGGCGGTAATGGGGCACATGTTTCCGATCAATTACTGGAAAAGGCCCGCAGCGATACCGAGACCGTCCTGCGTGAGCTTGAATCGCGATTGGATGGATTGAACCAAACGGAAGCCGATGCCCGCCTGAAACAATACGGCATGAATGAGATTGCTCGCGAGAAGCATCAATCGGCCCTGATGCGGCTCTTGAGCAATGTCATGAACCCATTGGTCCTCCTGCTTTCTGCGCTCGGTGTGCTTTCTTATCTGACGGGTGATGTTCGAGCGACTGTTGTTATTTTCGTGATGGTGATTTTGGGAGTGGTGCTGCGTTTTTACCAGGAGATGCGGGCCGATAATGCCGCAGAAAAGCTCAAAGCAATGGTCAGCAATACGGCGACAATCGTGCGCGACGGCACTGACGCCGAAATACCGCTCAAGATGCTGGTGCCGGGCGATATCATCCGACTGGCCGCCGGTGATATGGTTCCAGCCGACGTGCGGGTACTTTCCGCTAAGGACCTGTTCCTGAATCAGTCGGCTCTTACCGGCGAGTCCCTGCCCGTGGAGAAAAAAGCTGATGTCGCGACCGGCGACCTGCAAAATCCGCTGGAGCTCCCAAATATCTGTTTCCTGGGCTCCAACGTGGAGAGCGGTTCCGCGACAGCCGTGGTCATCCACACCGGAGATCAGACCTACTTCGGATCGCTGGCCGCCAGTATCGTCGGGCAGCGCCAACTGACCAGCTTCGACAAAGGAGTCAACAAGTTCACCTGGCTGATGATCGGCTTCATCGGTGTGATGGTTCCGGCCGTATTCTTGATCAACGGCCTCTCCAAGGGCAACTGGATGGAAGCGTTCCTGTTTGCCATGGCAGTTGCGGTCGGGCTGACCCCCGAGATGTTGCCCATGATCGTGACGGTCAACCTTTCCAAAGGCGCCCTGGCCATGGCTCGAAAGAAAGTGATTGTCAAACGCTTGAACGCAATCCAGAACTTCGGGGCCATGGACGTGCTCTGTACCGACAAGACCGGCACCCTGACCCAGGGCAAGATCCTGCTTGAAAAGCATCTGGATGCGAACGGCGATCCCAGCGACAAGGTGCTCGAATTCGGCTACCTGAACAGTTTCCACCATACCGGGCTGAAGAACCTGCTCGACGAGGCGATTCTCGACCATGAGGAGCTGGAAGAAAGCCTGAAGGCGAAAGAGAAATATCGCAAGATCGACGAGATCCCCTTCGACTTTGTGCGCCGCCGCATGTCGGTGGTCGTGGAAGATACGACCGGGCTCAATACGCTGATCTGCAAGGGCGCCGTCGAAGAGGTGCTGGACATGTGCACCCGGGTGGAAGTCAAGGGAGAGCTTATCGAAGTCCTGCCCGAGCACGACGCCAAACGCCGACAGTTGGCGGACGAACTGAACGGTCAGGGTTTCCGGGTAATTGCGATTGCCTACAAGCAGATGCCGGGAGCAACAGATGAACCCACCTACTCGGTCAAAGACGAGGCAGACCTGATCCTGCTGGGCTTCCTGGCCTTCCTCGACCCGCCCAAGGACACCGCGACGGGGGCCTTGAAGCTGCTTCACAACCTTAACGTGGACGTCAAGATCCTGACCGGTGACAACGAGATCATCACCGCCTACATCTGCAAGGAAGTTGGTATGCCGGTAGACAAGCTGCTGCTTGGCTCCCAGATTGAGACTATGAGCGAAGCCGAACTGGCCGAAGCCGCCTGCGTTACCAGTGTTTTTGCCCGCTTGGCCCCGGCCCACAAGGAGCATATTATCCGTGCGCTCCAGAGCAAGGGGCACGTGGTCGGATTCATGGGCGACGGCATCAACGACGCCCCGGCCCTGAAGGCTGCCGATGTAGGCATCTCGGTGGATAGTGCCGTGGACATTGCCAAGGAGTCATCCGACATCATCCTGCTGGAAAACAGCCTGCTAATATTGGAACAAGGTGTGCTGGAAGGCCGACGGGTGTTCGGAAACATCATCAAGTACATCAAGATGGCGGCCAGCTCCAACTTCGGCAACATGTTCAGTGTCGTGGGAGCCAGCGCGTTTCTTCCCTTTCTCCCCATGCTGCCGATCCAGGTACTGACCAACAACCTGCTCTACGACTTTTCGCAAACCACCATCCCCACCGACGATGTGGATGCAGAATGGTTGACCAAGCCGCGCAAGTGGGAGATTGGCGGGCTTCTGCGTTTTATTCTGTGTATTGGGCCGATCAGTTCGATCTTTGACTACCTGACATTCTTCATGATGCTGTACTTGTTCGATTGCTGGAAAAACCCGGCTTTGTTCCACACCGGCTGGTTCGTCGAGTCGCTCTTCACCCAGACACTAATTATTCACATCATTCGCACCAATAAGATTCCATTTATTCAGAGCAGAGCCAGTTGGCCGCTCATAATCTCTTCGGTAATCATCGTCGCGGTAGGCGCCGGGCTAACGATTTCGCCTTTGGCTGCTGCACTCGGGTTTGTCCCGCTTCCATCCATCTACTGGTTGTACCTGGCTGGCATCCTGGTTTGTTATGTGGTCCTGACCCAGTTGGTGAAGACCTGGTTTTACCGCAGGTTTGCCGAATGATTCCGGCAACGGGCAACAGGGATAATTCATGACGACAAAATCGACCTACCACGTTTCAGGTCTGGATTGCATCGAAGAAGTCAAAGTGCTTCGCCAGGCAGTCGGTTCCCTTGAAGGTGTCTCAGATCTTGAATTCAACCTGATGAAGGGCACTTTCCAGGTCATTTTTGTAAACGAGCCACTTCCCGATGCTGTAATCATTGAGGCGATTAAAACAGCCGGGTTTGAAGGAAAATCGATCACCGGTGAAATAGGAACTCATACTGCGGTTGTAGTAACGATCAGTTTCTGGCCGCATTACGGCCGACTGATTCTGTGCGTGAGCAGCGGAATTTTAACTCTGACCGGTTTCCTTGCGCATGCGATTTTACACAATGGAATCATGCACGCACTGACTGGAAGCGAGACGGGACAAGATCATCACTTCCCCCTGGTTTCCATCATTCTTTTCGTGACCGCAGCGCTGACCGGTGGCTTTTATATCCTTCCCAAAGCCCTGCTTGCAGCTCGGCGGTTGCGGCCTGATATGAACCTTTTGATGACCATCGCTGCTATCGGAGCCATGGCCATAGGGGAATGGTTTGAGGCAGCAACGGTTACATTCCTGTTTGCCCTTTCACTTCTGCTTGAATCATGGAGTGTGGGCCGTGCACGCAAGGCAGTTGAAGAACTTCTCAACCTGGCACCGGCAACGGCTCGCAGCCGCGACATGATAAATGGTGAAATTAACGAGATATCAATTGGTGAAGTTTCTCTTGGGACCACAATTCTCGTCAGACCGGGTGAGCGTGTACCTTTGGACGGAGTCATAATGGTAGGGAGTACAACCGTCAACCAGGCGTCGATCACCGGAGAATTCATGCCGGTCTCGAAGGGAAAAGGTGAGGAAGTTTTTGCTGGAACAATCAATGAAACAGGAAGTATTGAGTTCAGTACCACACGACTTGCAGTAGATACGAGGCTTGCTCACATCATTCACTTAGTTGAAGAGGCTCAATCACGGCGCGCACCCTCTGAACAGTGGGTTGAAAAATTCGCGCTTTATTACACACCGGCTATGATGGTGGCATCCGTACTGGTAGCGGTAATACCTCCTCTGATCCTGGGTGGTCACTGGAGCGAGTGGTTTTATCAGGCGTTAGTATTACTTGTGATAGCCTGTCCGTGTGCCCTTGTGATCTCCACGCCGGTCAGTATTGTTGCGGCATTGACCTCAGCAGCTCGTGAGGGTGTACTGATTAAGGGAGGAGCGTTTCTGGAAGCGGCAGCCGGCATAAAAGCTATTGCATTTGACAAAACCGGGACAATTACAAGGGGTCACCCAGAAGTACAGACCATCGTTGCAATGAATCAGCACACGGAACGGGAACTCCTGGAGCGGGCTGCCGCACTGGAGTCTCATAGTGACCATCCATTGGCTCGGGCGATACTGCGACGTGCCGCAGAAGAAGGAATTACGATTCCGCCCGCAACCGATTATTCCATCATCAAGGGAAAAGGTGCTGAAGCCACTGTGTTTGGCCGCTTGTTCTGGCTGGGGAACCATCGCCTGATGCACGAAAAAGGCACAGAAAGTACACCAGCACATACGGCCGCTGAAGCTGTGGAAGATGCCGGACATTCTGTTGTGGTGATTGGTACCGGCGATCACGTTTGCGGCGTCATCAGCGTGGCGGATACTATCCGGCCTGAAGCAGTCGAAACATTGCGATTACTCAAAGCATTGGGCATTCAAAGAACCGTTCTTCTGACCGGCGATAACCAGGGGACAGCTGATAGTGTTGGTAAGGCAGTTGGTATGGATGAGGTCTTCTCAGAGCTGCTGCCGGAGGATAAGTTGCTGGCCGTGGAAGACCTCATACGACGTTATGGCCCAACAGCAATGGTCGGTGATGGAGTAAATGACGCACCCGCCCTTGCTGTCGCAACTCTGGGTATTGCAATGGGTGGAACAGGTACCGATGCGGCCATTGAAACAGCAGACATTGCCCTGATGTCAGACGACATTACGAAAATCCCGTGGTTGATTGGGCACGCACAAAGGGCGCTGTGGGTGGTTCGCCAGAATATTGCTTTTGCGCTCGGTGTTAAAGTCCTCTTTATGGCGTTGGCCTTGGCACAACTTGCAACATTATGGATGGCTATTACGGCAGATATGGGCGCATCACTTATCGTGATATTTAATGCATTGCGATTGCTGAACGGCAAGGAACATAAAACGGATTCGTGACCTATTTAACCGGCTCTGAGGTCTGAAAAAACTCGTTATACACTTGTCGGCTAAGGAGAAACTGCATGAGCAGCTTCAATACTCTCACTCTGGTTGGTTTCTTCTCAATCGGCGCCATCATGACCTGGGTCGCCGGTGTTTATCTGTCGAGGACAACAGATGCTCTCGACTTGCGATGGAAGCTTGGCGACGCCCTTGGCGGGATGCTCCTGCTGTCGATAGCCGGTAGCCTACCGGAATTAGCGATCACTGTATCAGCCGCGATGCAAAACGATCTCCCGCTGGCAGCCGGAAACCTCGTCGGCGGCATTGCGATGCAAACGATGGTACTTACCATCTGCGATATGGCCGTGAAAGGCGACAAGCCACTAAGTTATCTGGTGGGCAGCCTGATGCCGGTGCTGGAGGCGGTACTGGTTGTGGCCATCGTGGCGGTGGTCTTCATGGGTGCTCTGCTGCCGTCATCAGTTGCCGTTTACGGGGTAAGCCCCGCTTCAATAGCAATAGTCATCGTATGGGTGCTCGGCATAGTCACGCTGAACCGGGTGCGCAACTTCCCGGCCTGGAAAATCACAATGACAGGCAGCAAGTCAGGGCGTCCGCACCGCCGCATCCCCCATGCCACCGTCCACCATCCCTATGAAAAGTGGAGCACTGCGCAGGTATTTATGTTCTTTCTGGCTGGTGCAGCGGTGACACTGGCCGCTGGAGTGGGGCTTGCGCTGAGCAGCGTTGTTCTCGCGGACCGCTTTCATCTCAGTGGCGTTATATTCGGTGCGACCATCCTTGCTGCAGCAAGCGCTCTGCCCGAGATCAGCAGTGGTATTGCCGCGGTGCGTCTTGGCGATCACCAGTTGGTGATGAGTGATGTATTCGGCGGCAACGCTTTCCAAATATGCCTGTTCATGCTGGCTGACATCATAGCCGGCAAGCCTGCCCTGCCACAGTCGGGCATTGAAAATGGCTGGTTAGCCGCATTAGGAATTCTTCTGACAGCACTTTATGCATCATCAGCCGTCGTGCGCCCGAAGAAACGTTACCTGCGTCTGGGTATTGACTCGATGGTAGCTATACTGGCGTTCGCTATCTGCATAACAGGATTGATATTGATACCGCATAAATAATTAATCCTTAAAAAAGCTGTTAACCGCCGATAAAGGCGGATGCACGCCGATAAATCCACAACGTGGAAGTCCTCATGGTTTAACCCAAAAGGCAAATCTATCTTTAAATATAACTTCTGGTTTTCTCGCTTAGAAGCGCCTACTTTTGGCGGCGTTCATCGGCGTGTTCGGCGGTTCAAATGCCGTTTGTAGGTTAATTCGTTTATCATTCGGTGTTTTCCTGTCACTCTTCACTTTCTCAACCCGGGAAGCTACCCTGCCGGAATGGAAACGAGGATGCCCGTTTCCAGGCATCCTCGTTTTTTTATTCTCTCCACCCTGCCGTCAGCATTAAGAGCCTCCGGCGAGTTTCTTAACTGTGGAAGTCAGTTTGCTGTTTCAGGCAATTCCCACGTATTGGGGCAGCACACGGCAGCAGGGAGCAACTTCCTTTTTGTATAGCATTCCGCCCGGGCATATCAACCAACGAGCAGGGTAGAGAGAACATTGTTGGATAATTATTACGCTTCGCATCGTACAATATCAAGCGATTTTTATCGCTTCGTTTTAGCTTGCCCAAGAAAATCCAGCAACAGATTTACGTCACCCATCAGCTGTTCGAAACCGGGGAAGGTCAGCGACTGCGGACCGTCGGAGAGTGCCTTTTCCGGCTCGGGATGAACCTCCACCAGCACCCCATCGGCGCCGGCCACCATGGCGGCCAGGGTCATGGGGGGGACGAGACTGCGCTTGCCGGTAGCGTGGGAAGGATCGACCATGATCGGCAGGTGCGACAGCTCCTTGATCAGCGGTACGACCGAAAGATCCAGCGTGTTACGGGTGGCGGTTTCGTAGGTGCGGATACCCCGCTCACAGAGTATGACCTGATCGTTACCCTCGGCCAGTATGTATTCCGCCGCCGCCAAAAACTCCTCCACCGTGGCGCACATCCCGCGCTTGAGCAGCACCGGCTTGCGGATCCGGCCCAGTTCGCGCAGCAGGTCGAAGTTCTGCATGTTGCGGGCGCCTACCTGCATCAGATCAGCATACTCAGCCACCAGATCGATATTGTCCAGGCTCATGATCTCGGTAACGATCGGCAGGCCGCTCTCGCGCTTGGCAATGGCCAGCATCTTGAGGCCCTCTTCGCGCAGTCCCTGGAAGGTATGCGGTCCGGTACGCGGCTTGTAGGCGCCGCCCCGCAGCATATCGCCGCCGCACTTCTTCACGAAGAGCGCGGTCTTGACGATCTGCTCCTCGCTCTCCACGGCGCACGGGCCGCCCACGACCACCGGCCGGTGGCCCTGGCCGACTTTGATGCCGGCCACATCCACAATCGTCGGCTCGGGATGAAAATCGCGCGAGACCAGCTTATAGGGCTTGGAGACATGGATGACCCGCTGCACGCCGGGCAGTTCCAGAATCTTGGTATCATCCACATAACCATGGTTACCCAGCACTCCGATGGCGGTCCGCTCGCTGCCGGGGATCGGTTCAGCCCTGAAACCCATTGCCTGGACGACCTTGGCGACAGCAGCGACTTCCGCCTGGGTGGCGTTGTGATTCATAACGATCAGCATTGGCAACTCTCCTTTTTACTCATGACGTTCACACAGCTTCTGCAACTTCTCCATCTGATGGATCACCACCCGGTTGCCCTGGACATCGATGATGCCCTCTTCCTTCAGCTTCTTGAAGGTGCGGGAAATGGTTTCACTGGCGGTACCGAGACGCGAGGCGATCTCGCCCTTCTTGATTCCCAGGTCGATGTAGGTGATGCCTCCATAATTGGTGGACTTCTCATCGGCGCGTCGAACCAGGAACGAGGCCAGCCGCGAGGTCACATCGGCAAAGGAAAGCTCCTCGATCTGCAGGGCAAAACGCCTCAGCATCAGCGAAAGCGAGACCACCAGATTAAGGGAGAAGCCGGGGTTCCTGCCCATCAGTTCCAGAAAGCCCTCCTTGGGCAGATACAGCACCTCGCCGGCCTCCATGGCCCGCGCCTCGGCCGGGTACTTGCCACCCCCGAAGAAAGCCGCCTCGGCAAAGGTCTCGCCCGGACGGACAAAGTGCAGCACCTTCTCGCGCCCATCGTGTGCCACCCGGCAGAGCTTGATGCTGCCCGACACCAGCAGATAGAAACCGGTGGCTTCGTCACCTTCGCCGAACAGGGACTCGCCCTTCTTGAACTTGCGCCGCACGGTAATCGTGGCAAGCTCGGCCAAGTCAGGATCTTTCAGCCCGGAAAAGAGCATGGATTTTTTGAGCAGCTCGATCAGTTCCATAACGACCTGTTCTGTTTCAAACGAAAATTGGGACAAAATGTAGGGGCGAAGCAAACGTTTCACCTGCTTCACCCTTTCGGGTTGCTGCGTAAAGCAGGGCGAAGCAGATCAGGCTTGCTTCGCCCCTACGGATAACCGATTATTTTTTCAAAAACACCCTGATCTTCTCCGCGACCTGCGGGGTCGTAAAACCGAACTGTTCGGCCAGCACCTTGTCCGGGGCCGAGGCGCCGAAGTGCTCGATGCCGATAAACAGGCCATCGCAGCCAATCAAACGCCCCCAGGATTCGCTGCGTCCGGCCTCGAAAGCCACGCGGGGAACCCCGGCGGGCAGCACCGCATTCCGATAGGATTGCGGCTGAGCCATAAACTGTTCCAGGCAAGGCACCGATATAATCCGGGCCTGGATGCCATTGGAAGCGAGTGTTGCCGCCGCTTCCGCGGCCACATGCACCTCGGAGCCGCTGGCCATGATCAGCACATCGGCCGCACCTTCAGGAGCGGAAACCACGTAGCCGCCCTTGAGGATATCGGCCGCGCTGAAGTCCGCGGGACGGGCAATGACCGGCAGTTTCTGACGGGTCAGGATCAGGGCGGTCGGGCCGTTATGCTGCAGGGCGGAGGTCCAGGCCAGTGCGGTTTCAATTCCGTCAGCCGGACGAATCACCTGCAGACCGGGAATCAGCCGCAGCGAGGCCACATGTTCGATGGGCTGGTGCGTCGGACCATCCTCCCCCACAAAGAAGGAATCATGGGTGAAGATGCAGATCGCTTTCAGTCCCATCAGGGCCGAGAGGCGGATAGAGGGACGGCAGTAATCGGAAAAGACCAGGAAGGTGGCGCCATAGGGGATGAAGCACCCGTAAACGGCCATGCCATTCACCACAGCTCCCATGGCGTGTTCGCGGACACCGAAATGCAGGTTGCGGCCCGCAAATGTACCGGTCTGGACCGAGGGTGAGTCCTTGATATCACTGTTGTTGGAGGGTGACAGATCGGCAGAACCGCCGACCAGGCCCGGCACCAGCGCGGCCGCTTTCTGCAGGATCGCTCCGGACAACGAGCGGGTGGCTCCATCCTTGCCCGCCACTGCGGCGATCAGCTCTTCCGCCAGATTGGCCGGCAACCGCTTGCCCCACATCTCTGCCCACAACTGCGCCTTTTCAGGGTTGGCGACCTGCCAGGCGGCGAAACCCATCTGCCAGGCGGTGTAGTTCAGCTTTTTGGCCTGCATCTGCGCGCGGCAGGTCGCATGGACCTCCTCGGGGATCTCGAACGGTCCGTACTTCCAGCCCAGGTTTTTGCGGGTAGCGGCCAGTTCGTCGGCACCCAGCGGCGAGCCGTGTGCAGCGGAGGAGCCCTGTTTGGCCGGGCTGCCATAGGCGATGTGGGTCGTGGCGATGATCAGTGAAGGCCGGCCGGTCTCGGCCTTGCCGGCGGCAATGGCGGCGGTGATCCGGGCATAGTCATGACCATCGATGCTCTGGACGTGCCAACCGCAGGCGTTGAAGCGGGCCGCCACATCCTCGGACCAGGCCAGATCGGTCTTTCCTTCGATGGTAATGCTGTTGCTATCGTAGATATAGACCAGGTTGCCCAGCTTGAGATGCCCGGCCAGTGCCGCGGCCTCGTAGCTGATGCCCTCCTGTAGGTCGCCGTCCCCCACCAGGGCGTAGACGGTGTGATCGATAGGTTTGAAGTCGGCGGTGTTGAAGCGCTCGGCGGCCATCCTGGAGGCAATGGCCATGCCGACGCCGTTGGCAAAGCCCTGCCCCAGAGGACCGGTGGTTACCTCCACGCCAACGGTGTGACCGTATTCCGGATGCCCGGGGGTCTTGCTGCCCCACTGGCGGAAGTTCTTCAACTCGTCCATAGGCAGATCGTAACCGAACAGGTGCAGCAGGGAATACAGCAGCATGGAACCGTGTCCGGCCGAGAGGATGAAGCGATCCCGGTTTGCCCAGGTCGGGTCTGCGGGGTTAAAAGAGAGAAAGTTGCCCCACAGGGAGAAGGCGCAATCGGCGGCGCCCATGGGCAGTCCGGGATGGCCGGAGTTGGCCCTGTCTACTGCATCGGCGGAAAGAAGTCTGATGGCATCGGCACACTGCCGAGCCTTGTCGGTCGGAATCATGATCTGCGGCATTTCGGTAACACCCCTTTTGGAAATAGTTATGCGAAGTGATTAAACCCCTGATTTTCTATGTGATAATTACGTCCGGCGGCGTCAAGCACCACCACCTCCGGAGAGTTTGTCACTATACCAACAGGCATGGCAGCAACGCCACACTTTTTCAGAACGTGGGCAATTTTTTCGCGATTATCCGGTGAGGCCGTAAAGGCAAGCTCATAGTCTTCGCCGCCGGAAAGAGTGAGATGACAGGGAAAAGTGGGGAAGGTGCGGGCCTGCTCACAAAAGGCTTCAGAAACCGGCACCTGATTCAGCTGCAGTATGCCTCCAACTCCCGACATCTCGGCAATATGCCCGAAATCCGCCAGGATTCCGTCACTGATGTCGATCATGGCGGTAACCAGACCTGAACCGGCCAAGGCCAGTCCAACTGCGGTGCGTGGTGTCGGGTCGAGCAGGCGGGAGATGAGCCCTTCGACTCCGCTCAGGGACCGCCCCTGTAATTGAGTCGTCGCGAACCCGGAGCC
>JBBQXT010000096.1:0-11894 GCA_038209415.1 Geobacterales bacterium | reverse complement strand
CGAAAACGCACGGCCCTGGATGCCACCGGATGCAGGTCCCCGCAACGGCCGCTTCAGGCTGACCCGTCCACAGCGAGGAAAGTCGTTCAAAGGTGGCAGGAGTACGGGATAGAAAAGCGATGACGATCACGACAACCAATAGCGGCCTGATCCTGAAGATCAGTGTATTTCTGGAGATGATCAAATTCTCCCACACGCTCTTTGCCTTGCCCTTTGCCCTGACCGGAGCGCTGCTGGCGGCCGGGGGCCTGCCCTCTGGAGCACAGCTGTTCTGGATCATCATGGCCATGGTCGGCGCCCGGACCGCCGCCATGGGGCTCAACCGCCTGATCGACGCCGACCTCGATGCTCGCAACCCCCGCACCGCCGGTCGTGCCATCCCGGCCGGCCTGATCAGCAAAGCAATGACGCTGGTTTTTATCATCGGCTCCCTGGCGCTGCTGCTGGTCGCTGCCGCCCGACTCAATCCGCTTTGCCTGATGCTGTCGCCCGTGGCGGTCTTCTTTCTGGTACTGTACTCCTACTGCAAAAGGTTTACGGCGCTGGCTCACGTGGTGCTGGGGCTCTGCCTGGCCGCCGCCCCCATCGGTGCCTGGGTCGCCATCCGCGGCGCCATTGAGGCGCCGTCGTTGATCCTGGGGAGTATCGTCCTGTTCTGGGTGTCCGGATTCGACATCCTCTATGCCCTGCAGGACTTGGAGTTTGACCGCAGCGCAGGGCTGCACTCCATCCCGGTGGCACTGGGAGTGAACGGATCTCTGTGGGCGGCGCGCCTGTTCCATCTGGTCATGCTGCTGCTGCTGATTGCACTTTGGATGGTCATGCAGCTTGGTGGTTTCTTCATGGCCGGAATCGCGTGCGTCGGCGCCATGCTGGCCTACGAACACTGGCTGCTGAAGGACGGGGATCTGGCAAAACTGGATGCTGCCTTTTTCAACATGAACGGCTACATCAGCGTTGCCGTTCTGATCTTCACAGCTCTGGAAGTACTGGTGAGGTGGGTAGTATGACGCTAAAAAGGGTTTTTGTGGCCATGACAGGGGCATCCGGTTCGGTCTACGGCCTGCGGCTGGTGGAGCAGCTCTGTCTGAACGGGATAGAAGTTATCTTCACGGCCAGCTGCAGCGGCACCCTGGTCTGCCGCGAAGAAACCGGGCTGGACCTGTCCGGCGATTTGGACAAGGCTACAGCCCGCCTCTGCCAGCATCTGGAAGTGGAGGGTGGTATCGTGCCGGTGCACCCCGATGATCTCTTCTGCCCCGTTGCCAGCGGCTCGGCCGCGCCGGATGCCATGATCATCGTCCCGTGCAGCATGGGCACCCTGGCGCGTATCGCCTGCGGCGTCTCCGGCAACCTGATCGAGCGCTGTGCGGATGTCATGCTCAAGGAGCGCCGCCCCCTGCTGCTGGTTCCGCGCGAGACCCCCCTGTCGGACATCCACCTGGAGAACATGCTCAGGCTTTCTCGCAGCGGGGCCCGGATCATACCGGCCATGCCGGCCTTTTATCACAAGCCTGAATCGGTCATCGAGATGGTTGATTTCGTGGTGGGCAAAGTGCTGGACCAGCTGGGGATCGAGCACGAGATGTTCCGGCGCTGGGGCGATTGAGAGCAATAAAAAAGCCCGCGAGCATTGCTCACGGGCTTTTTTTGCTGATTTATACGAATAGCGTTCAGTCCCGCTTCTGCACTTCCTCGGCAACAGCTCTGCCCAAGGCCTCGCATTGAGCCAGCACTTCGTCCGTGGGTGAGAAGGTCGTACGAACCGATTCGGCAGCCAGCTTGAAACCAAGACTCTTCAAACGTTCTTCAGCCATTTTGCAGGCTTCGCCGCTCCAGCCAAAACTGCCGAATACTCCGGCCAGGTTGGTCTTGAGTTTTACGGTGCTGAGGTAGGCCAAAACATCCCACATCGGCTTGGCAATGTCGCGGTTGAAGGTGGGAACGCCGAAAATAAGGGCACTGGCCTCTTCCATCAGGTTGCGTAACTCGGCGGCGGTCAGACTGTTGATATGATAGCTGAAGACTTCAAGGCCGTCACGGCTGGCGCCTTTGGCCACTGCGTGGGCCATCTTCTCCGTGCTGCCATGGGGTGAAAGAAACAGGATGACAATTTTTTTGCTCTGAGAAGTCGGCTTGCTCCAGTTCTCAAACTGCTGGATAACCTTCCAGGGATCCTTGCGGATGATCGGCCCGTGACTCGGGCAGATCATGTCGATCACGTCGTGCCGGATCTTTTCCACTGCCGACAAGACCTTATCCTTGAAGGGACGGAAGATGCAGTCGAAATAGAATTGGCGTTCCGAGGAGAAGTCTTCGCATTCGTCGTTGAAGATATGCCCGACCTCCCAGTAGTGGGCAGCAAAGGCATCACAGGAAAAGAGGATATTTTCCTCTTCCAGGCGCGTAAACATCGTGTCGGGCCAGTGCAGGAAGGGGGCGATAATGAAGCGCAGCGTGCGACCTCCCAAGTCAAGTGTGTCGCCGTCCTTGACCGTTTGGCAGTTAAACGGACGGTGCAGGATGTTGCCAAGGAAATTTTTGGCTGCCGTGGTGCAGTACACAACCGCCTGGGGCGCCTGTTTCAGAAGATATTCCAGCGATCCGGAGTGATCGTGCTCGGTATGGTTGACGATGATATAGTCGATTGTTGCCGGGTCAACCAGTGAGCGCACCTTATCCATGTATTCGTCAACATTCTTGTGATCAACGGTATCGATAATGGCGGTCTTCCCGCTCCCCTTGAGCAGGTAGGCGTTATATGACGTGCCGTGCTCAGTGGGGAAAAGATCGTCGAATACCCTCAGGTCAGGATCTTCAGACCCGACCCAGTATAGTCCCGGCTTGATTTCAACAGGTCCCATCATTGTAAGCAATCTCCTTTTCGTCGTTTGTATGCACTGCTAGACGACGACGCTGTCGCGCTCTCAATTCATGACAAGTTTTGTCTTATACTATAGCAAACCGTAAAACCGGATACAAGCCACAAATAAAGGGGGTTGTCTGGAAATCCGCAATCTGTTACAAGGTTATATTATGAATGAAATCATTCGCCAGAGAATTGATGTCCTGATTCCCCTGCTCAAGGATTCCGATCCGGACGTGCGCACGACCGTGGCACGTGCTATTGAGCATCTGGAGACTTCCGGCGATCTGAATGATATTCTGCACACCCTCAAGACCGGTGACATGGGCGCACGTATTGCTGCCATACATGCGCTGGGAGAGATCGGCGGCGCCGGGGTCATCAATCCGCTGGTCTACTGCGCCGGCCGCCCCGAGGCCGATATTCGGGCGGCTGCGGTGGAGATTTTGGGGCGACTGGCCGAACCATCCACGCTTTCCGTGTTGCTGGAGCGACTGAACGACCAGAATGCGGCTATACAGGCCAGAGCTATCTCCGCCTTGAGCAATTTTCCGGTTTCTGCCGCGCTGTGCGACCGACTGCGCCCCTTTCTGGAGGCCAACGACGGCGACTTGGATGCGGAAGCCACTCTGGCCCTGACTCGACTGGGTGACCGCTCCGCAACTGTCGGCATTATCCCACTGCTGTCCTCACCACATTCGTCAACCCGCAAGGCGGCTGCCACAGCCCTGAGCCTGCTCCCGCTCTAGCCCTCATAAACAGGATACGTGCGTTAACTAAATCATTTCTTACAACTCATAGAAATAATTTCTAACGCATTAATAGTTTCCGCTGACAACAAATTTCCCCACATCAATATTCTTCAGGAGCGGATCAGCAATCGCCACAATCTGCGCATAGCGCGATCCATCCGGCTCCACCAGCGACTGTTCCCGGGGGACACCGAGGCGAGTGCCATCCGTCTCGATCAGGATCCTGACTATCGGAGACTCCTCATCCAGAGGATTGGGGCGATAGACCACGCCCACCTCGTTGGTATCCAGCCTGACCAGGGTTCCCACGGGATATTTGCCCATCATATCGATAAAGTTCGCCACCAGTGAATCATCCAGGAATGTTCCGGAAAGCTTCTGCATTTCGTTCAGCGCCGCACGGGGATTTATCGGATGCTGATAGACCCGCAGGGTGGTGATGGCATCATAGGTATCGGCAATGGCAACCATGTCGATCATCTGGCTGAACGGGAGTTTCTGTGCCCATTCCGGATACCCGCTGCGATTGAAGTGCATGTGGTGGCCAAGCACGATCTGCGCGATATGCGGATCAAGCCCTTCCATCTCGCGGACGATCTTGGCCCCCAGTTCCGAATGGCGCTTCATCTCATCAAATTCTGAACTGGAAAGCTTGCCGGGCTTGTTGAGGATTTTCTTGGGGATCATGGTCTTGCCGATATCATGCAGTTCGCCGGCAATACCCAGAGACTTGACTGACATGATGTCCATGCCGAGCGAAGCGCCCAGGGCCATGGCAAGAATCCCCACATTGACGCAGTGGTTGAAGGTGTAGTTGTCGTAGTCCTTGATCATGGTCAAACCGACCAGGATGGATGGTTCCTGCATGGTAATGGCGACCATCCGGTCGACCATCTGGATGACCGGAGCGCTGTTGGGAATACGGCCACGCTCTATATCCCGGCAAATGCCGCGGATGGCACTGAGTGCCTGGCCATACATGACCAGATGGTCACCCCCGTCATCCGCTTCATCGGGGTTCTCGTCCTCGGTTTCAAATTTTTCCTCGCCCTGGCGCAGCAGGCGGATATGAGCAATACCCTCCTGCTGGAGATAACCGGAGAGCGCCTCGAAATCGATGCCCTTGGCAGAAAACAGCCGTACGAAGCCCTCCAGCTCGTCAAAGGTAAGGCCGGCTGCCACGATGACCCGACCGATCTTTTTTTCCATCATGCGATTGGTCAGGTCCGCGATGGCGGTGGAGGGGCTTATGAAGAGATGTTCCTCGAAGAACATGGCCCCGTCCAGGATGCCCCAGGAGATCTCCGGAGCCCGGCCGAGGGCAAAGGCCAGGATCTTGTCCAGCTCCAGCAGGGGCTGGCGGATAGCGGGATGCGAGGCTGGATAAAAGCCCATGCCCTTGACCGCACCGGAAAAGAGCGTGACCATCCTGAGCGCCGCCTGATTGTCAAGCACCTCCATGTTGCTCACCCCTTATCCGTTCTATGGTTTCAACTGCCTCTGCACAAGCCTTGCCCAGCGCCCCCGAATCCGAAGCATATTTTTTCAGGACCGGCACGGCACGGCTATCCCCCAACCGGGCCAGACAGCCGGCAAGGGCAATCTTGAACTGTTCCCAGCGCCCTCGGACAAAAATATGCCGGCGCGCGAGAATTTTCGTCAGGATCGGGACTGCCTGACGGTCGCCGATCATGGCCATGGCGCTCAGGGCGTCAAGCTTGAGCGCCAGGTTCTTGAGGAACATGTCACCGCTGCTGACTATCTGCAGCAGCTCCACCAGAGCCCTTCTGCTCTGCATACCGCCCAGTGATGCTACCACCTGGGGGAAAAGCAGGGGATTGTTGCCGTTCAAAACTCCGATGATAGCTGACTCAGCCTCTTTACCGCCAATCTTGGCCAGACTACGAATGGCCTCCTTGCAGACACGTGTGTCGGAGTGCTGCAGGCACTGCTGCAGTTCGGGAACCGCTTCCGGCATGCCGATATCCCCCAAAATGGCGGACAGGTTGCGAACCATATACCAGCGATTGTCACGCATCATCCTCAGTATGACAGGAACGGCAGCCCCGCCCATCCCGACCAGCAGCGAGCTGAGCTCTTTTCGTGCAGACAGGTTAGCGGTCGAACCCATCTTTATCACGGCAAGACTGATTCCGG
Source organism: Geobacterales bacterium (assembly GCA_038209415.1). GTDB lineage: Bacteria > Desulfobacterota > Desulfuromonadia > Geobacterales > Pseudopelobacteraceae > CAIPTY01. The sequence goes on along the minus strand of JBBQXT010000096.1, from coordinate 6,119 downwards.
CCGGCCCGGTTGCGGTCAGCACCGCCAGCAGGGCCTGGCGGGAAAGGGTGCCGGCCTCCTCCGTACGGTCAAGCAGATAGTTGAGCAGCTCATCGCCCATGGCAAGCTGTTCCAGCCCGAAGCGAGCACATTCCCGCATATTTTCTCCACGGGCAGGATCGTTGGCGTGTTTGGCCAACAGTTCCACCAAAGGAGATAACGCTGCCAGATCGTTGAGAGACTTGAGGGCATCGGAGCAGGCGACCGCCTGACGGACAGCCATCAGATACAGGTCTTCGTCCATGGTTGCGGCCAGGCGGCCGAGCAGCACCTGCAGCTCATCGCTGGGGCTGAGATCCGCAGCGTTATCGACCGTCTGTGTGGGCTCTGCCACCCATTCCAGGCCAAGGCCGCTCTCAACCTCATCAATAGTTTGAGGAGTTTTGCCGAAGGAGGCCATATCCTGGCGCCTGGCACTGATAATGGAGAGGTCAAACTCGTTGATCCAGATCGTCCGGACACCATGCTCCGCCAGCAGCTTTTCCACTCCACCCGATTTCTGAACCGTGTCGGGGGGGGTGGTAAGGATTCTGAGGAAATCAAGCAGGTCTTCCTCGGAGAGATCATGAAGGAAGGTGATTTTTTGAACGCGCCGGATAAAGAATTCGTACGACAGTGAGGCAGATATGTGCGTCAAGTCTTTGATGACTTCGCCATCGGGGAAACTGAAGTTTGTCCGGCCGCTGTTCAGGGAGAGTTCGTTGCCATCCAGCATGAGCAGCATGGCCGCATGGGCCTGCCTGATCCTGACCTTGCGGGAGGGATGCCCCGGAGGATAAAATTTCCACGACCGTAGTGCCCTGTGGACACTTCCAAGGGCATCCAGGATCCCTTGCAGCGCGGGTGGACGATAGAACTCCATTGTCGTTCCTTGTACAAATAGATTGCAAAGTGTGATAATATACGGAAAATCGGCTTTGTCAAACCATTAGCCTGGCACTGGCCGGACCGGAATGCCCGCCAAGCGGCAGTCATCACTATCGACCCTATCGAGGATATGCCGTGAAACAGAAAACAATCTTCACCTGCCAGAAATGCGGCAGTCAATCACCCAAATGGCTGGGCAAGTGTCCGGATTGCGGCTCGTGGAACAGCATGGCTGAAGAGGCTGTTGTCAAGACGACTCACCTCAATTACGCTCTAGGCAGTGCCCGGGCGGTGCCGATCTGTGATGTGCCGGCCCAATCCGAGACCAGGGTGGTCACCGGCATCGGAGAGCTCGACCGGGTGCTGGGCGGTGGCATCGTACCCGGCTCACTGGTGCTGATCGGCGGCGACCCCGGCATCGGTAAGTCAACCCTGCTTCTGCAGGCCATGCTCAACCTTGCGGACAGCGTCGGACCGGTACTGTATGTGTCGGGCGAGGAGTCGGCCTCCCAGACCCGCCTGCGGGGTGAACGCCTGGGGGTGTCACACAAAGGACTGCTGGTGCTGGCAGAGAACTCGCTGGAAGCGATTTTGGCTCAGGCAGCCTCGCTGAAGCCGGGAGTGATGGTGGTTGACTCGATCCAGACGGTCTGGACATCCGCTCTGGAGTCGGCCCCCGGCAGCGTCAGTCAGGTACGCGAATCAGCTGGCAAGTTGATGCTGCTGGCAAAGGGCAGCAACATCCCGGTTTTCATCGTCGGCCATGTCACCAAAGACGGCTCAATTGCCGGGCCACGGGTGTTGGAGCATATGGTCGACACGGTGCTGTATTTTGAAGGTGACGGCAGTCATCCCTTCCGCATCCTGCGGGCGGTCAAGAACCGCTTCGGCTCCACCAATGAGATCGGCGTGTTCGAGATGAAACAGGAGGGTTTGTGCGGCGTCGCCAATCCGTCGGAGCTGTTTCTGTCCGAGCGGCCTCTGGGGGTCTCCGGTTCAGTTGTCACCACCTCTCTGGAGGGGAGCAGGCCGCTGCTGGTGGAACTGCAGGCACTGGTCACCCCGTCGTCCTACGGCGTACCGCGCCGCACCACCATCGGGGTCGACCATAACCGCTTGGCATTGCTGGTGGCGGTGCTGGAGAAAAAGGTCGGTTTGCATCTGGCTGCCCAGGATATCTTCCTCAATGCCGCCGGCGGCGTACGCCTCAACGAACCGGCGGCCGACCTGGCCATGATCATGGCCGTAGCCTCCAGCCATCTGGACAAGCCTATTGACCCTCAAACCGTTGTGTTGGGAGAGGTTGGCCTGGCTGGCGAGGTGCGGGCCGTTACCCAGCCGGAATTACGTATTGCAGAAGCCGAAAAACTGGGCTTCTGCACCTGTGTCATCCCGTCCGGCAGTAAAAAGCGCCTCAAAAAGGGAGCTATCAGAATTGAAGGGGTCACCTCAGTTCAGGAGGCTATGCAGATGCTCTTCAAACTCTGATGACCGCACTCTGGGGTTTTTTGCTGGACTTGGACCGCGGAAATCTCTAAAATATATCATTTACATGAATTCAGGAGCTGGCAATGGAAGTTGAAAAGCTTGATTATTTCAGAAATATCCTGGCTGAAGAGATGAAGACCCTTTTGAGCGAGGCGGGCAAGACTGTTACGGAAATGAATTCCGATTCTTCCAACTTCCCCGACCCGACCGACCGCGCCACCCAGGAGTCCGACCGGAATTTCGAACTGCGCATCCGTGACCGTGAGCGTAAACTGATCAACAAGATCAAGGATGCCCTCGACCGTATCGACAACGGAGAGTTTGGCGTCTGTGAGGAATGCGGAGACGAGATCAGCGAGGCGCGTCTCAAGGTCCGGGCGGTCACGACACTCTGCATCAACTGCAAGATGGAAGCGGAGCAGAAAGAACGCCGCCCCTGATTTCTTAACATCACTCGCCCCAGGGCGGCAGGTGCATGTCTATGGCTGTCCGAATTCCCTCTCAAAAGGCTGCTGCTACCAAACAATTTACTGAACTGAGGCTGCTGTATCAGTTCAGTAATACCATGCTGTCCACCATCCGCCTCAACAAGCTGACCCATCTCATCCTCACCGTTCTCACCACCGACGAATCAATGCTCTTCGGCCGGGCCATACTTTTCCTGCGCAATGAAAAATCCGGAGTGCTCCAAGGCATGCTGGGAGTCACCCGGGAGACGTCGGAATGCCTGCAGATAATTGGCGGGGAGGATGCCCTCAGCAGTCGCTGGGATATCAGCGAGGAGGTCATTACCCGGCAGCGCTCCACCGGATTCTGCTCTCTTGTGCGCACAACCCGAATCGATATCGACAATGATTGCCCGGTCATAAAACGCGTCATAATCGAACATAAGCTGTGTCACATCGCGGATGCCGGCTGCCACGAATGCGCCACCTGCAGCTTTATCAAGCATCTTGGAGCAAACTCGTTTGCAGCGGTCCCGCTTGTTGCCCGAGGAAAATCTCTCGGCATAATCGTGGTAGACAACCCGCATTCCGGCAAACCGATCAGCCGTGACGACCTGCATTTTCTGCAACTCTTTGCCAATCAGGCCGGCATGGCAATCGAAAACTCCATGCTCTATAACCGTATCGAAGAGGCTCACTCAAGCCTGCGCGACGCTCGCGAACGCCTGGTCCACGGCGAGCGCCTGGCCGCTATCGGTGAGATGGCCGCTAATCTGGTCCATGAGCTGAAAAATCCGCTCATAACCATCGGCGGATTTGCCGGACGACTGCTGAAAGGGCTGTCCGATGAATCCAGGGAGCATCACTACGCCGAAACCATTGTAAAAGAAGTCTGCCGCCTCGAAAAGATGCTCTCGGATATACTGGCCTTCTCCCGCAAGCCAACCATCTGCTACAGCGCCTGCGACCTGGGCGAGATACTTCAGGACTGCTGCGTCTGTTGCAGCACCGAGTTGGAAGACCATGACATCAGCCTCTCCTCAAATTTTGAGGATGGCCGCTGGCCGCTGATGGGCGACGCCCACCAGCTTAAACAGGTATTCCTCAACCTGATACTGAATGCCTGTGAAGTCATGCCAAAGGGGGGGTATATCAATGTGCATGCAGAAAACATCCCCTCGGAGAAGCATGCGGTAATGGTTCGCATTTCGGACAGCGGCGGTGGGATAGCGCCGGAAGTGCTGCCCCAGATATTCAAACCTTTCTTCACCACCAAACGGCACGGGACCGGTCTCGGACTGGCAATAGTCAACCGCATCCTGCTCAATCACAATGGATATATCGAAGCTGCCAATGAAGGCCTTGGCGCAGTGTTCTCCGTCACCTTGCCGTTGGCAAAAACAGCGGAATAATTTCTAACGGATCTGATCCAGGGAACCCTACCAAGCAGGAAGGCTATTACAAAGCGAGCTTTCTCAATTCACTGGGTGTCTTATAGGTGTATTCCCGTTTGACGGCCCTTATGGGATCCAGGCCCAAGGTTACCCACCCCGATGAACGCCTGAATCTGGTAATCTTTTTCATTTCAATCAATACATCCAGAATATGTTCCTTCACGAAATCAAAACGATCGTCAGGATAGTTCACTTGAATGAGCATCTCGATGCCCCCTCTTTTCCCTTGCACCACCTTCATGACTAAAAATACCTATTTTGTCCTGTTCTGTCAATACTCAACAAAAACGCGCGCGCAACACTGATTTCACGTTGTAACTCCAAGGTCAAATATGAGATAATCTCTACAGGAAAGGTGGTGATAGAAATGTTACGCACTGGAATGCTTCTTGGTATGATTGTGTTGTTTCTGAGCGGTTGCGCGATCTATCACAATGACAGTCTGGAGAGGATACAGACGTTACCTCAGCACTATACGCAGTTTGATGCCAAGCTGGCCTGGGAGTTCAAAGCAGTCGACAATACGACCGTAATCGATGGTGTCGTTAAAAATATCCGTTTTTATGAAATGAATGAACTGGAGATTTGGGTTTCGTCACTGGATGCTGACGGGATAGAAATGCATCGTGCCATGTATTTTGTCCACAGCCTGAAGGAAAATGAAGCCGCTCCGTTCACGCTGAAGATCCCACGGGTTGCTTCAGGAAACAAGCTGCGGTTCTTGTATCGCTACATCGGCCATGACGGCGGTGACTCGGGTGACGCACTGTTGTGGAGTCAATCCTTTGAGTCTCAAGTGCCCTAGCTCCCCAAAAAACAGCAATCAGCACAACGACAGGTGCAGGATGGAGCTATGAAAATGAAAAGCCCACCAGATGTAATTCGGTGGGCTTCTTTTCTCTATTTCATGTTTCTTACCTTTTCAAGGTCTTGTCCGGACCCGACTGCGTCCGAAGTGGTGCTGCATCAATCTGTAGGTGTCCTCTCAGGTGGCGTATCTCCCATAGAATGTACCTCCATTTGACTAACTGTCACTTCTTACTTCCTGATTTCACTATAGCATTCGAAAAGCAAAAATACAGGCTGTTGAAATAAAAATTATCGGTGTATACTCACAAATTGAAATTCGAATCATCCATCCAGAGAAGGAGAACTTCATGATCAGGTAGATGGCAGCGAGCGATTAATACGTGATTCGGGGCTGTAGCTCAGCTGGGAGAGCGATGCGTTCGCAAGGCGGGGGTCGGCTACTTCGGCTGATTAAATTATGGCAGTAAAACAGTCGGTTATGCCTATTGACGGCACCCGACTAGCTTGAAAAACTGAAAGTATATGCTCTAGTATATGCTCAGGTGGGTAGGCTGGGGGCTTCGCAGATAAGAATATGGGGGTGTAGCTCAGTTGGGAGAGCGTCTGCCTCGCACGCAGAAGGTCGCAAGTTCGATCCTTGTCACCTCCACCATAAAATCAGGGTGTTACGTTAATTCGTAGCACCCTGTTTGCTTGAAAATCTAAGTGGTTCTGCCAGTTGGTCATGCTGGGGGGTAATAAACCCGCTTACTGCCTCACCGCTTTTATCAGTTTGAAAACCAGCCTCAACTCTTCCTTGCTTATCCCTTCAAGTGCATTTTCGATCCCTTTCGGACTGGTCGCTTCATTGTCGTGGTGGGAATAATCGAATAGCTCTTTCAGCTCCACCTGTAGCGAATCAGCTATATGCTCAAGGGTGTCAAGGGAGGGTTGTCTTTTTCCGACTTCAATCCGGGAAAGGTACTTCGATTCAATTCCGATTTTTTCTGCAAGCTGTCAATCGGCTTTGAAAATT
>JBBQXT010000095.1:0-11939 GCA_038209415.1 Geobacterales bacterium | reverse complement strand
ATTTCTCGGTGGCTATGCCGAGGGGGTCACACCCGTTCCCATCTCGAACACGGAAGTTAAGCCCCTCAGGGCCGATGATACTGCACGGGTAACTGTGTGGGAAAGTAGGTCGCCGCCGGGAATAAAAATGAAACAGCCCCTTCACTTCAATGTGAAGGGGCTGTTTTGCGTTTTGAAACGCTGAATACTGTTTAATCGCCACTACAGTTCTGCTATAGTCCTTCACATGATCCAGCCATCTTTCTATCATTTGCTGATATACACCACCATCGCCACCGCACTGATCGGGGTGCTTTTACTGGCGGCCTGGTGGCTCGGAGCGAAACGCTCATCCTGGCAGAAGGAGCTGCCGTATGAATCCGGTATCATGCCCGCCAGCAGTGCTCGTCTGGCGTGGCCGGTTCCTTTTTATCTGGTTGCTATTTTCTTCATTGTCTTTGATGTGGAAGCCGCCTTCATCTTTACATGGGCTGTCGCTTGGGACCTGCTGGGCCTGCCGGGCCTGATCCAGATTACGGTGTTTATCGTGATCCTCCTGGCTGGACTGGTCTGGCTCTTGTTGAAGGGAGGGCTTGACTGGGGGCCATCCCGGGAAAGAAACGCAGATTTTTCGCAATCTCTGCGTAAGTTCTCGAAATAGTTCGTGCGACGTAGCGTTGCTACGTCTCCTCGCTATTCCTCGACAGCCTTGATCTTGCAATAACTTTGCGTTTCTGAGGTCAAAAATTGAACGAAACCATCCCCGACAACATTATTCTCACCCGCCTGGACGACCTGATCAACTGGGGCCGCGCCAATTCACTCTGGCCGATGTTCTTCGGACTTTCTTGCTGCTTTGTGGAAATGATGACCTCCTTCACCTCGCGTCATGACATCTCCCGCTTCGGCGCCGAAGTGCTGCGCGGTTCACCGCGTGAGGCCGACCTGATGGTCATCGCCGGTACCCCTTTTGTCAAAATGGCCCCAACCATCCTGCACCTCTACGAACAGATGGCCGAACCGCGCTGGGTTATATCCATGGGCAGTTGCGCCAATTCGGGCGGAATGTATGATGTGTACAGCGTCGTGCAGGGCGTCAACCAGATCCTGCCGGTGGATGTCTATGTGCCCGGTTGTCCTCCGCGCCCGGAGGCCTTCATGCAGGGCTTGATGCTGCTGCAGGAGAAGATCAGGAACGAGGAACGGCCGGCCCGACCGGTGCTGCACATGGCCGGGGGCAGCCAGGGAACGACCTCTCCGGTATTGGTGCCAGGGGAAACAAAGTCAAACGATACACGCGGTCCTGGCATGAATGGCATCGCCATCCGCGGTGCTTCCGTTGGACATCCGAAAAGCTATCAGCCTCGATCAGACGAGATCTGGACGCCACCCGCTCCACGCCACGCATATCCGGATTTCGGTCTCCCCGCTGAGATCGAACAGCTGTTCAGCGGACGTGTGGCGCTAGATCCGGCCGCCACTGACATGCTGACGCTACGAGCTCCGTCCGCACTGGTTCCCGAATTGCTGTTGCACCTGAAATCCCGCCCCGGCAGTGCCTTCAAACGTCTGGAAGATATCGCCGCGGTAGATGAATCCTGTCGCAGTCAGCGGGACAAATTCAGCGACTACACGCTCAACTATCACCTGCTTTCATTCGACCAACCGGGCTATGTGCGGGTCAAGACCGATCTGAGCGGGGATTCGCCAAGCGTTGCCAGCGTGACGTCGGTATTTCCTGCTGCGAACTGGTACGAGCGGGAAGTGTTCGACATGTATGGCATCCGCTTCAGCGACCACCCCAATCTGAAGCGCATCCTGATGCCTCACGACTGGGAAGGGCATCCCCTGCGCAAATCGCACCCCTTCCGGGCGACCGAGATGAAGCCCTATACCGTCGAGGATGCCCGTCGCCATGCCCCGCTACCCGCCTCGGACTTCTTCCAAAGAATCAATGAAGGCGAACTGCTGCTCAACCTGGGACCGCAGCACCCCGGCACCCACGGCATCATCCGCTGTATTCTCAAGCTGGATGGCGAGGAGATCCGTGACATAGATTTCGATATCGGTTACCACCATCGCGGCGCGGAAAAGATTGCCGAACGCCAGCACTGGAACCAGTTTATCCCCTATACCGACCGGATCGACTACCTGGCCGGTGTACAGAACAACCTGGCCTATGTCAACTCGGTCGAGCGACTGTGCGGCATTACGGTGCCGGACCGGGCCATCTCCATCCGCATCATGTTGGCCGAGCTGTTCCGCATTGCCAGCCATCTGGTCTGGCTGGGTACCTTCGCAGCTGATGTAGGTGCCATGACCCCGGTGTTTTACACGTTTACCGATCGGGAAAAGATCTTCGATATCGTGGAGATGATCACCGGCGGCAGGATGCATCCGGCCTGGTTCAGGATCGGCGGTGTGGCGGAAGACCTGCCTGACGGATGGCAGGAACCGGTCAAGGCTCTGCTGGCATGGCTGCCGCCGCGGCTGAAGGAGTACGAGCAGCTGATCAACAATAACCCGATCTTTAAGGCCCGCCTGAAAGGTGTCGGAGGGATTTCCGCAGGCGATGCCAAGGAATGGGGACTGTCGGGACCCAACCTGCGGGCCTGCGGTGTTGACTGGGATCTACGCAAAAAAATCCCCTATGCCGGCTATGAGCGTTTTAATTTTGATGTAGCAACTGCTGAAGGCGGAGACTGCTGGGCCCGCTATCTGGTGCGCATGGAGGAGATGCGCCAGTCGCTGCGCATCGTCGAACAGGCCATGAACACAATGCCGGGAGGGCGCTGGATCACTGCCGACTGCCGTTACGTGCTGCCGCAAAAAGAGGACACGCTGCAGAACATAGAATCGTTGATCCATCACTTCGTCAACAGCACCCGCGGCATGACGCCGCCGCGCGGCGAGAACTACAGCGCCATCGAGGCCCCCAAGGGGGAGAACGGTTACTTCGTTGTCTCCGACGGCCTGAACATCCCCTACCGGGTGCGGATCAAGACACCCAGCTTTCCCCATATCCAGGCCCTGCCGGTCATGAGCCGCGGCTGGCTGCTGGCCGATTTCTTGGCTATCCTCGGATCAATCGATTTTGTGCTGGCTGACCTGGACCGGTAGCTTTTGCCACATATCGCGGCATGTCAAATGAACGCGGTCTCTTCTTCTTTTTCCCAGAATCTGCACCATTGCCAGCCGCATTCCCATTCCCTCCTCACGGCATTTAGTAGCTCGAAACACACCACCCCGGTGCAGAGAGTACCCCACAAAATACAGGTGCAATATTTGCAAAAACGTATATCTATCCGGGAATAAACGAGTGACATCTCCCAGAATAAAAGGCCGTCCATGCGGTGCGGCCACGATTAATGTGATTATGCAGCCAGTCGTATCGTTGCCGTAAATTCATCCCACGGCACACAGTATTTGCCTGATTCCGTCTTTTCGACCAACCCGGCAGTCTCCAAGGTTTTTACATCCTGGAAGACATTCTTGTAATGCCGGTGCAGGTGCTTAGCCAAGGCATTGATACTGATGCAGCCAACCTTGTGCAACTCCTGTATGAGCTGAAGGCGCTTGGGGGTGCAATAACGGTAGAAGGTCTCAAGGTCGGCAAACGAAAGCCGTTCGACTGTTTTCTCCGGAATGACCCCCTGATCAATTTTTTCGGCCTGCGTGATCAGGTCCGCAAAAAAGTCTTCTTCCGATTCAATCTTTACTTTGAAATTTCTGTTCATGAGATACCTCCTGTCGTGCGAGCCTGTTTGATGGCCACGTAGAAATCCAACGCCAGTTTCTTTACCGATTCAAACTGATACGGTTCTTCAATTCCGCCGATGTGCCGATGATCTCCCTTGCCGCGCTCGTTGTCGTAGCGGATATAATTTGAGCCACTGGTGTTCTGATAATGGAGCCGGTATTTGTACGGATGTGGTGAACCAGGCAGCGGCTCTGATAACAACCATACCACCACCTGAATAATATCGCCGTTCGGCAGGTCACGCCGATAGCTCAAGACCGGTTGCGTGTCTCCCACGTTTCCCTCTCTTTTCTATTATGGCTTTTTGTGCCACAGTCCGTTGTGAATTGTCAAGCAGATCCTGTGGGCCATTCCGGGGGCAGCTAATGTAATTACTGCCAACTACTTGTTTCTGTTTTCCACCACTTCATACGCAGTAAAGCCAAATTCATCAGTCTTGATGATCTCCCAGCCTGCTTCCCGCCAACTTTTCTTTGGACAAGCGCCAGCCCATCAAGTAATATGTCCACGTTTTGGTGACATAATACCCCGTGATTGCAGGGTTTGAATTAAAGAGGTGTTTCTTGGACAAGTTGGTCATCAAAGGCGGGAAAAAACTGAAGGGCGAGGTAACGGTCAGCGGTTCGAAAAACGCCGCGCTGCCGATCTTCGTCGCGACCATCCTGGCTCCGGGTATGAACCAGATCAGTAATGTGCCCTTTCTGCGCGATATCAATACCACCATCAAGGTGCTGGAATCGCTCGGCGCAAGCGTCGAGGGCAACGGCCATGTGGTCAAAATAGATACTTCCGGCATCAACAGCCATGAAGCCACCTACGATCTGGTCAAGACCATGCGCGCCTCGGTGCTGGTGCTGGGTCCGCTGCTGGCACGCTTTGGCAAGGCACGGGTTTCCCTTCCGGGCGGCTGCGCTATCGGTGCCCGCCCCATTAACCTGCATCTCAAAGGGCTCCAAGCGCTGGGGGCCGAGATTGTTCTTGAGCACGGCTATGTGGAGGCCAGGTGCAGGCGGCTAAAGGGCGCCCGGATCAATTTCGACGTCTCCACTGTCGGCGGCACTGAGCACCTGATGATGGCGGCCGCCACCGCCACAGGTGAAACCGTTCTTGAAAATGCCGCACGGGAACCGGAGATCGTTGACCTGGGGCTGTATCTGAACCGGATGGGGGCCAGGATCGAGGGGGCCGGTACCGATACGATCCGCATCCAGGGCGTGTCCGAGCTTTCCGCAGCCAGCTACGAAGTCATGCCGGACCGTATCGAGGCCGGCACCTTCATGATCGCTGCCGCCATGACCGGCGGCGATATCAGGATTCATGGCATGAAGTTGGAACATCTCGATGCCCTGGCCTTCAAGATGCAGGATGCCGGGGTCGAGATCACAAGTCGCGACGGCGTGGTGCGGGTCAAGGGTCCCAAGCGGCTTAGGAGCGTCAACATCAAGACCCGCCCCTATCCGGGCTTTCCGACCGACATGCAGGCCCAGTTCATGGCTATGATGTGCGTGGCCGACGGGGCCAGCGTTATCAGCGAAAACATCTTCGAGAACCGCTTCATGCATGTCTCGGAACTGCTACGCTTCGGCGCCGATATCACGGTCGAGGGCAACACCGCCACGGTCAAGGGCATCAAAAAACTCTCCGGGGCACCGTCCATGGCCACCGACCTGCGGGCCTCGGCCTCGCTGATCCTGGCCGGGCTGGCTGCGGAGGGAACCTCCGAGGTCACCCGTATCTACCACCTGGACCGCGGCTACGAATCCATCGAGAAGAAACTGGCCGGGCTGGGCGCCGACATCGTGCGGGTAAAAGAATGAACGACTGGATCACTATAGCTATCCCCAAGGGTCGTATCCTGGAAGAGTCGGTCGAACTGTTCGGCAAGATCGGCATCGACTGTCGCGAACTGCTCTCCGACTCCCGAAAGCTGATCTTCGAGAACACCCTGCAGCGCATGCGCTACATGATCGTACGGGCCACCGATGTGCCGACCTATGTGGAGTACGGCAGCGCTGATCTGGGCATCGTCGGTAAGGATACGCTGATGGAGCAGGGCAAGGACGTCTATGAACCGCTGGACCTGAAATTCGGCTACTGTCGGATGATGGTGGCCGAACCGGCGGGTCTGTCCAAGGGCGATGACCCCGCCGGCTGGTCGCACATCCGCATCGCCACCAAATACCCGCATGTGGCCGAGAGCTACTTTGCCGCCAAGGGCATCCAGGTGGAGATCATCAAGCTGTACGGTTCCATTGAACTGGCGCCGCTGGTGGGCTTGTCGGAGCGGATTGTGGATCTGGTCTCCACCGGCGAGACACTGAAGCAGAACGGGCTGGTGGAGGTGGAGACCATTGCCGAGATAACCACCCGGCTGATCGTCAACCGGGCCAGCCTGAAGACCAAACACAAGCGGATTACTGAGATCATACAGGGTTTGGAGCGGGTGCTCCAGCCTGACTAGAGCAGGGTGAACGATGATTTTCCTTCATATACGCGATATCGATTTTTCAGCTAAATTCAACGCCATTCTCTCTCGCGGGGAAGATGCCGGCCGTGAAGTGGAACAGGTTGTCCTCGACATAATTGCCGATGTGCGCCTGCGCGGTGATGCCGCTGTGCTGGAGCTGACCCGGCACTTTGATCGCCTGGAAGCGGCTGATGTGGCGGCACTGGAAGTCACGGAAGCCGAGCTGGCGACTGCTTTCACCCAGGTGGCAGAAGCCGACGTTGCCGCCCTGAAGCTGGCTGTGGAACGGGTGACCCGTTTCCACGCCAAGCAAAAACAGCAAACCTGGCTCTCCACGGAAGAACCGGACATCATGCTGGGGCAGAAGGTGACGCCGCTGGCGCGGGTCGGCATCTACGTCCCGGGCGGCAAGGCCAGCTATCCCAGCAGTGTGATCATGAACGCCGTGCCGGCGCGGGTGGCCGGAGTGGGCGAGATCATCATGGTTGCACCAACGCCGGGTGGTGAAATCAATCCACATGTGCTGGTGGCTGCCAGCCTCTCCGGCGTGGACCGCATTTTTCGTATCGGCGGCGCCCAAGCGGTGGCTGCCCTGGCCTACGGTACGGCGACGATCCCCAAGGTAGACAAGATCACTGGTCCAGGCAATATCTATGTCGCCACGGCCAAAAAACTGGTTTTCGGCCAGGTGGGCATCGACATGATCGCCGGACCGAGCGAGATCCTGGTGATCAGCGACGGCAGCGGTAACCCGGCTCATATCGCTGCCGACCTGCTCTCCCAGGCCGAACATGATGAACTGGCCTCCTCGATCCTGATTACGACTGACCGCGGCTTCGGGGAACGGGTGGCGGCCGAGGTGGAGCGCCAGCTGACGAAGCTCTCCCGGGAGTCCATTGCCCGGGCATCCTGGGACAGGTATGGCGCAATTATCGTGGCGGAGACGCTGGACGAGGTGATCGCCTTCTCCAACCGCATCGCACCGGAACACCTGGAGCTGGCTGTGGCTGATCCGTTTGCCATCCTGCCGCGGATCACCAATGCCGGGGCGATCTTCATGGGACACTGGACGCCCGAGGCGGCCGGTGATTATCTGGCCGGTCCCAACCACACGCTCCCCACCGGCGGTACGGCCCGTTTCTTTTCGCCGCTTTCGGTGGACGATTTCGTCAAAAAATCATCCATCATCTACTTCTCGAAAGACGGCCTGAATCGCCTGGGGGCGGATATTGTCAGGATTGCCGGGCTGGAAGGACTGGAAGCGCACGGCAAGTCGGTCAGTATGCGGCTGAACAAATAACTCGATACCGGTGGCCCAATGAACAGGTCGCATAATTTCAATTACATCGAGGACAAGCTGTCATTCCTTGCCTTCAGAATTGAATCACGCGGCCGACTGAACCTGCTCAACCTGCACCTTCATTCTGAGGATTTCTACCAGCACTTTTTCAACGAACTGTTCGGCTGGCAATTGCTGAATATGAATGCCATCAAGCTGAATGCCGAAGCAATCGACCTGATTGACCACGCAAACAGAATAGTTGTTCAGGTCTCTGCCACGGCCACTAAACAAAAGGTCGAGTCGGCGCTCGCCAAAGACCTCTCCGCGTATGCCGGATATACCTTCAAGTTCATCTCTATCTCGAAAGACGCCGCTGCTTTGCGCGGTAATACCTTTACCAATCCACACAACCTGACCTTCGATCCCCAGTCCGATATCTATGATGCCTCCTCAGTCCTGCGCTACATCACTGGACTCGCTGTTGCCGACCAGAGGCGCATCGCCGCCTTTATCAAGCTGGAACTGGGCACTGAAGTTGATCTGGTCAAACTGGAATCAAACCTTGCCGCCATCATCAATATCCTGGCAAAGGAAGAATGGAGCGAGGCCGATTCAGCAGTCGAGATCATCCCGTTCGATATTGACAGAAAAATCGATCACAACAAACTGGAGGCCGCTCGCGGCATTATTGAAGACTATTTTGTCCACAGCAACCGGGTCACCAAGATTTATGCCGAGTTTGACAAGGCCGGCAGCAACAAGAGCACGACCGTTCTGTATGCAATACGCAGAGATTATCAAACGCACAAGGCCCGGTTAAGTGACGACGACCTGTTTTTCAAGGTTGTCGAGTGCGCAATGGATAGGGTAAAAAAGAGTGCGAATTATACGGAAATACCAGTTGAAGAGCTGGAGCTGAGTGTGAACATTCTTGTGGTGGACGCATTTAGCCGCTGCAAGATTTTCAAAAAACCGCTAGGAAACGCCGATGCTGCTGCCTGACAACATCCACCCGGAACAGAGTATCTACTACAACGGCGCCTTTGTGCTGCAAGCGCTCCGTGAGCAGCGCGTGATGGATCTGCTGGATCTGTATCTGGACACCCAAAAGCATCGGCAGATGACCATGCCGGTCTTCGTGTTGTGCCTGGATTGGCTCTATCTGCTGAATCTGGTCAGTTTGAACGAGCAGGGAGGGGTTGAATTGTGTTCCTGAAATCCCTGACGATCTCAAGCCATAACGAAGTCATCCGCACTATCAATTTTCACAACGGCATCAACCTAATTGTGGATGAAACCCCGAACATAATAGACACGGCGACCGGCAACAACGTGGGCAAAACCACGGTGCTCATGCTCATTGATTTCTGCCTTGGGGGCGATGCCAAGCAGATCTACACCGAGCCGGAGCACAAAAAGGATGAGTACAAGCTGGTAAAGGATTTTCTGATTGAGAATCAGGTGGTGATCACGCTGGTGCTTAAGGAAGATCTTTCCAATGCGGATTCAGAAGAAGTCCGTATCGAGCGCAACTTTCTTTCGAGAAAGCACAAGCTGCAAAAGATCAACGGTGTGGCAAAAAACGAGGATGAGTTTGAAGATGCCTTGACAGACATCCTCTTTCCCGGTCATCGCGGCAAGCCGACCTTCCGGCAGATCGTCTCCCACAATATCCGCTACTCAGAGCTGAGTCTTACCAATACCCTCAAACATTTGCATTTCAATACTCGTGATGATGAGTACGAAACACTCTATCTGTTTCTCTTGGGGTGTGACTTTAATCAGGGAGACACTAAACAGGAGCTATTGACGCAGATTCGCCTGGAGCAGACCTTCAAAAACAGGCTGGAAAAGGATCAAACCAAATCGGCCTATGAAACGGCGCTTGCCATTCTGGAGGGAGAGATTGAACTGCTGGACCGGCGCAAGTCGAGCTTCAATCTGAACGAAAACTTTGAGGCGGATCTGGACCGGCTGAATCAGGTCAAGTATCAGCTCAACCTGGCAAGCTCGGAAATCGGCAGGCTCAACATCCGGCGCGACCTGATAATCGAGGCGAAGCGTGATCTTGAAGCAAGCGCGGCCCAAATCGATTTGCGGCAACTGGAACAGATCTACCAGCAGGCAACTGTCCATATAACTGGCATTCAGAAGACATTTGCGGAACTTTGCTCGTTTCACAACCAGATGATCGCGGAGAAGGTGCGGTATCTCGCCAAGGATCTGCCGAGGCTTGAGATCGACATCAAGACCAAGTCAGAGCATTTGAGCCGTTTGTTGCAACAGGAAGCTGAGTTGACCGCTGCGATCTCGCGCAGTGAGTCGTTTGCGGAGCTGGAAAAGCTGATTGCCGAGCTTAACGAGAAGTACCGGAAAAAAGGTGAATATGAAAATACCATTGCACAGTTGGCCGAAGTGGAGGCGAATCTGAAGTCGCTGAACCTGCGCCTGAATGCCATCGACGATGGACTCTTTTCGGAAGAGTTTGAACAGAAGATCAAAGGGCAAGTGAATAAGTTCAACCGTTATTTTGCCTCGATTTCCCAAGCGCTCTATGGTGAGCAGTATGCCTTGAAGGTTGATCCGACGAAAAATAAAAAGGGGCAGCGTTTGTACAAGTTCAGCGCCTTCAATACCAATCTCAGTTCAGGGAAAAAGCAGGGTGAGATTTCCTGTTTTGATATCGCCTACACCCTGTTTGCCGATGAGGAGAATACTCCGTGTCTGCACTTTTTGTTGAATGATAAGAAGGAGCTGATGCACGACAATCAGCTTCTGAAAATCGCTCATTTGGTAAACAGCAAAGGCATTCAGTTCGTGGCGTCGATTCTCAAGGATAAATTACCGGAAGAGTTGAATCGGGAAGAGTTATTTGTGGTGAAGTTGTCGCAGGGGGATAAGTTGTTTAGAATTGAGGGGTTTTGACATCGGGTGATTAACCTAAAAACAACAAAGCAATCCTGACCCCTCTGAGGCTCGCTGTTCGTTCCCTAAGTAATTTTCTGTAATCGACTAATGAACAACATTCCCTTGGACGCACGTCCATTATCGGCAAGAGATCCCATGAATGCAGTAGAAATCGAGACAGCTGTATCCGAATTGGCGCTTCAACCTTTTGACGGCGAGGAGTTCCCGTTTTCCTTTCTCCAAGCGTTTGGAAACAAGGAGACGACCATCAAGCGCCTACGTTCGGGGGCGTCGAACAAGTCCGACCTTGGCGGCATTCTACAGACGAACAACATCCACATCGTAGTCGCTCAACCTGGCGAAGTAACCAAAATCCTCGCGGTACTGAAAGCAAGCCCGTCCACAACCAGGGCCAAGGCTCACTTTATTCTCTCTACCGACGGATTGGACTTTGAGGCCGAGGATCTGGAGACCGGCGAGACGGTTGCTTGCGCCTATCAAGACTTCCCTGATCATTTCGGTTTTTTTCTGCCTTTGGCAGGTATCACCACTGTCAAACAGCTACGAGACAGTTCTTTTGACATCCGGGCAACCAGCCGTCTTAACCGGCTCTATGTAGAGTTGCTGAAAGACAATTCCGAATGGGGAACCGCCGAACGGCGCCATGAGATGAACCATTTTATGGCACGGCTGATTTTCTGTTTCTTCGCCGAGGATACGGGCATCTTCAGTGGCGCCGGGTTGTTCACCGATACCATTGAACGGATGAGCGCGCGGGATTCATCGAACACCCATGAGGTAATCAGCGAAATCTTTCGCGCCATGAACACGCCAACCAGGGACACAGGTCGTGAGGATGCGAAAATTTCACGCTGGGCTGATGCCTTTCCCTACGTAAATGGAGGGCTCTTCTCCGGCAGCGTTGATGTGCCGCAGTTCAGCAAAATTGCCCGTTCCTACTTGCAGCATATCGGCAATTTGGACTGGACCAAGATCAACCCGGACATCTTTGGCTCGATGATCCAGGCGGTGGCAGATGACGAAGAGCGTGGCGCACTCGGAATGCACTACACCAGCGTTCCGAATATTCTGAAAGTCCTTAATCCTTTATTTCTTGATGACCTGTGGGCACGGCTTGAGGAGGCTGGTGATAACCCACGCATGCTCCTCAATCTGCGCAAGCGGATAGCGAGGATCAGAGTATTCGACCCGGCCTGCGGCTCGGGCAATTTCCTGGTTATTGCCTACAAGCAGTTGCGGGAGATTGAAAACGCCATCAACCAACGGCGGGGCGAGTATGGACGCAAGAGCGACATTCCCTTGACCAATTTCCGGGGTATCGAGCTGCGCGATTTCGCCGCCGAAGTTGCCCGCTTGGCGCTCATCATCGCAGAATATCAGTGTTAAGGTGGCCGGGGTTAGTGAGACAGCCTGAGGGGTGAAATAAGCAATTCCCCGATGTTGTTGTAGTTGTTGGCTTCAGGCAGCCTTTTTCAGTTCTAATCCTTGGTAATAAGCCTCATTCGGTGTCCGCTTGTCAAGTG
>JBBQXT010000094.1:0-12025 GCA_038209415.1 Geobacterales bacterium | reverse complement strand
GGCAGTTGCCGGTGCGGCTTGGGCTTGATGTTCAGCAACATCTGGCCGGCAACTGCAAACAGAAAAACGACAAAAAACAGTTTGAGAACATGGGTGGAAAGACGGGCCGCAACCCATGAGCCGAGAAAGGTGCCGGTCATGATGCCCGGAGTTATCCGCCGGACCACGGTCCAGTCTACGGCACCCCGCCCGTGGTGGGCACGCAGGCTGGAGATCGAGGTAAACATGATGCTGGCCAGGGATGTCCCCAGTGCAAGATGGATGATATGCTGATCCGCCATCCCCTTGGCGGTAAAGATGAAGGTCAGTATCGGCACGATCACCAATCCGCCCCCGACGCCGAGCAGACCGGCCAGGACTCCCGCAAAGGCCCCGAGGGTAAGATACATACTCCATTCAAGCATTCCAGCTACTCCTTACATCACTGAATTTCAGGCATCATACGTTCCAGCCGTGAAATTTTCCACTTGAAAACAGAAAAGCCGGGGGATTGTTCCCCCGGCTCGAAAGTAGCACTCATGGCAGTTATGTATTCACCCAACGACAGATTTTTAACAAAACAACAATCACAACAACTCACGTGGTTCAGGCCGGATATCTGGACACCGTGGAAAGCAGGGTCACATCACGGGCGTAGAGCTGAATCGCTTCCCGCACAACCATTGAAAGGCTTTTGTGGGTACGCTGGGCTACCTCATCAAGTGCCGCCTTCTCTTCATCGCTGATCCTCAGGGATACTACATTGTAACGAGGGTTAAGCTTGCTGTTTGGCATACAACCTCTCCAACGTCTTTCTTTTGATTATTCGGCGGCAACCGGCTCCACTTCCAGCAGCAGTTCGGGCTCTTCCGCCTCAAGGTCGGTTTCGTTGTTCAGAATCCGCGCCATTCTGCCCATATCCAGTTCATTTTCCCAGCGGGAAACCACCACCGTCGCCACGCCATTGCCAACCAGATTGGTCAGGGCACGGGCCTCGGACATGAATCGGTCGATGCCCAAGATCAGCGCCAGACCGGCGACCGGAATGGTGGGAATTGCCGAAAAAGTTGCCGCCAAAGTAACAAAGCCACTGCCGGTGACGCCGGCTGCTCCCTTGGAGGTCAAGAGCAGCACACCCAGAATGGTAAAGGTTTGAGTCCAGGTCAACGGTGTGTTGGTGGCCTGGGCCACAAAGATCGCCGCCATGGTCAGGTAGATGGAAGTGCCGTCCAGGTTGAAGGAATAACCGGTGGGGATAACCAGTCCGACCACCGACTTGGTGCAACCCAGATTCTCCATCTTGGCCATCATGCGCGGCAGAACCGACTCGGAGGAAGATGTTCCCAGAACGATTAGCAGTTCTTCCTTGATATACTTGATAAACTTGAAGATGCTGAACCCGCACAGCTTGGCGATAGTACCCAGGACAACAAATATGAACAGCAGACAGGTCAGATAGAAGCTGCCCATCAGCATGCCGAGTTTCGTCAGGGAGCCCAGCCCGAATTTACCGATGGTAAAGGCCATGGCCCCGAAGGCGCCGATGGGAGCGAGCTTCATGATAATGCCCACTATGCCGAACAGCACATGCGACACCTCGTCGATAAACTTGAAGACCGCTTTGCCGCGCTCGCCGATCATGGAAAGCGCAAACCCGAACATAATGGCAAACAGCAGCACCTGCAGGATATCACCCTTGGCAAAGGCATCCACCACGCTGGAAGGGATGATGTTCATGACAAAGTCAACCGTGCTGTGCGCTTTGGCCTGGGCGGTAAAGGTCGTCAGAGCCTTGGTATCCAGTGTGCTGATGTCGGCATTCATGCCAACCCCCGGCTGGATGACGTTCACCACCAGCAGGCCGATCGCCAGGGCCATTGACGAGACGATCTCAAAGTAGAGCAGTGCCTTGGCGCCGACCCGACCGACCTTTTTCATGTCCTCCATACCGGCGATGCCGGTCACCACGGTGCAGAAAATTACCGGTGCGATAATCATCTTGATCAGCTTGATGAATCCATCCCCCAGCGGCTTCATGGCGGCGCCGGTCTCGGGGTAGAAATGTCCGACGCAAACCCCGATGCTGATAGCGGTCAATACCTGAAAATACAGATGCTGATAAAACTTTTTCCCGATCATGCCTGGCTCCCCTTTTAGTAAATTAGAAGTGATTTTTTGCGTTTTCCGGAAAAAATAATTCCGTTAACGCACGTATCCTGTTTATCAGGGTTTCATCCCTGTAATTAGTGAACTTACAAAAAAGCTGTCAACACTTCCCGAATCAAGAGGGTAGTAAACTTCTTAATATAACGAGGTATTAGCAATCGGGATGCCACAAATGTATACATTTTTAACAACTTGTTATCATTGATTTATTTCGCAGTTAGAACGGGATGCGCTAAAAAAAGAGGTATAACCGGCGGAAGGGGCACAACCGGGGTATTTGCCTGTTTACGTTATCAATTCAGTTAATTGAAAAGCAATAACCCCGGTTATACCTATAACCGGGGTTATACCCCTTGAGTGGGAGATGCAGATTATTTTCGGGGAATGCGTGGAACATTTAATAAATGTGTTAGTGAGGGACAACTCCGCGAAGCTTGAGGCGCTTGCTGAGGGCCGGCTGGGAGATCCCCAGCAGACGTGCGGCAATGGTCTGATTGCCGTTGGCGCGGGACATGGCCTCTTCCACCAGCAGTTCAGCCGCCTCACCGAAGGTCGGCAGGCGCTCCAGGCCGGCGTACAGGTTCTGTTCGGGGCCATTAAGTGCATCCTGGTTCTGCTTTGTCTCAGGGCGACTAATCGTCTGCAGAAACGTATCCATGGAGAGTACCCGGACGCGGTGGACGCTGACGGCATTGTACACCAGGGCCTTCAATTCCCGGATATTGCCGGGAAAACTGTAGGTGGCCAGCAACTGCAACAGTTCTCGGGGTGGCGTCGGTTTCTTTTTGCCGAGTGCATGGGCAGCATCCTCCAGAAAATGTTCCAGCAACCGCGGCAGGTCTCCCTTCCGTTCACGCAAGGGAGGGACGTTGACCAGGTGGGTGCAGAGCCGGTAGTACAGGTCGCGTCGAAATGTACCGGCAGCCTGTTTCAGCGACAGGTCCTGATGCGTGGCAACAACCACGCGGGCCTTGAGTCGTTTGGGGCGATCACTTCCCAGAGGGAAATACTCCCCCTCCTGAAGCAGTCGCAGAAGCTTTACCTGGGAAGGGATACTCAGGTCGCCGATCTCGTCCAGAAAGAGGGTGCCGTCGGCAGCCTCCTCGATCATGCCGCGCCGCGGTTGATCTGCACCGGTAAAGGCACCGCGCGTGTGCCCGAAGAGGGTGTCGGCAAAGACCACATCGTCCAGGCCGGCCACATTTACCGCCACCAACTGCCCGCTGCAGCCGCTCAGGGTGTGGACGGCCTTGGCGATCAGCTCCTTGCCAACGCCGCTTTCTCCCATGATCAACAGCGGTTCGGAGCTCAGGGCCACCGCTTCGATATAGGAGAAGATCGCATGCATGGCACGGTCGCTGGTTACTATGCCGGAAAAGGCTTCCGGGCACTTCAGTCCACCCGACAGCATCCGGCTGGACATGTCGCGGTTCTGCCGCTCCAGTTCCAGCATGCGGATGGCGCGCAGAACGCCGCTGACCAGCCGGTCCTCCTCCACGGTCTTGACGAAGTAGTCGAAGGCGCCCAGCTTGATGCAGTTGACCGCGCTTTCGATCTGGTTCATGCCGCTGATGATGATCACCGCGATTTCCGGATGGCGCTCGGCGATCAATCCAAGCAGTTCATCACCGGCCAGGTTCGGCATGGTAAGGTCGAGCAGAACCAGCCCGATCTTCCGGGTTTCCAGCAGATCCATTACCTTGCGGCTGTCCTGGCAGGTACTGATGTTGCTGATCCCGGCGGAGCGCTCCAGAGCAAGGCTCAAGGAGCGCAGCCAGGCCGGCTCGTCATCAACCAGCAATACGCCAAAGTGAGGATACAGCGATGAGTTCATGGATCAGATCCTCTTGTTGCAAGGGAGTGTCAGGGTCACGGTTGTGCCGTTGCCGGGGTCGGAAATGAATTCCAGTGAGCCGCCATGCTCTTTGACGATGGCGGCTGAAACGGAAAGCCCGAGACCGGTCCCGCCGCTTTCCCGTTTTGTGGTAAAAAACGGATCGGTCAGATGGGGGATATGCTTCGGAGCGATCCCGACCCCCTCATCGGAAAGCCTGAGGACAACCGCCTCGGCGACCTGATCGCTGAAGGTGGCAAGCGCGATACGGCGCTCCACATCCGGCAGCGCTTGGCAGGCATTCAGAATCAGGTTGACCACCACCTGCTCGATCCTTTGGGCATTGCCCTGAATAACCGGCAGATTCGACGAATAGCTCGTCTCGAAATGATTGGTTGCCGAGCGTATCGATGAGTCCACCAGATGGACGGCTGCCTGAATGACCCCATTGAAGTCCACCGGCTCGGTTGCCGCCGAGCTGTCCCGGCGGGCGAAATCCTTCAGCTCCTCAACGATGCGCTTGATGCGATTGGCCCCTTCCTGCATCTCCTCCAGCAGGCAGGGAACTTCGTTGCGCATCCGTGAATAGGGAAGCCCGCCGAGCGTAAAATCGCCCTGCTCACGGTAGCGGGTTTCCAGCACTTCTTCAGCGTCCTGATAGACCTCTCGCAGGATCGGCATATTGAGGAGGATCAGCCCGTTGGGGTTGTTGATCTCATGGGCGACGCCGGCCACAAGGATGCCGAGGGAGGCCATCTTGTCGGCCTGGATCAGCTTGTCCTGATGAAGTTTCAACTCGTCCAGGGCGCGTTTCCGCTCGGTCACCTCCAGGGCCAGTTCTGCCGTACGCTGGGCAACCCGCTTCTGAAGCGTTCTCGACCAGATCACCGTACCGACCAGGATCAGCAGCAGAGGTCCCAGCACCATTCCCCCGTACCAGACCACCTTTTCCCAGGCAACCTTGGGTGGCCCGAGCACCCCCAGCCAGCGGTCGTAAATCTCCTGATATTTGCCGGTCTTCTTGAGGATGGCCAAGCCTTCGTTGAATCGGGCCAGGAGCTCTTCGTTCCCCTTCCTGACCCCGTAGCAGTAGCGCTGGCTGGAGATGCTCTTGGCAACTGGGACCAGGTTGGAGAGCTTGTTTTCACGAATGATGTACATGCCGGGCAGCATGGCCAGTACGGCATAGTCGTGCTTGCCGGAAGCCAGCAGACGCAGCGCCTCGGCCGGTGTATCGGTCATCACCAGATTCGAGCTGAAACCGAGTGACTTCAGATAATCATGCATGATCCCGTCGCGGAAAACGACAATCTCTTTGCCGCGCAACTCTGCTACGGAACTGACCGGAGGCGTATTCTTGCGGGCGAAAATGGCGTGATTGATGATGGTGTGGGGAGGGGAAAATGATATGGTTTTGGTGCGCTCTTCCGAATAGGAGATCCCTTGCAGGACATCCACGGACCCGCTCATCAGGGCATGACGCATCTCGGACCAGCCGCCGAAGCGGAATTCAACCTTGAACCCCATGACATCGGCAATGGCCCTGGTCAGATCTACATTGTAGCCGGCAGGTTTATTGTCCTTATCGAGGAATTCATAGGGAGGATAATCACGATCACCGCCAACGACTAGGGAGATTGGTGACGTAACCTCAATTTCAACGGCTGCAGAACCGGTCGGGCAGGCCAGCAAAATAAGCAGGATCACCGCAACAAAGGCTCCGGCATGCACTCCTCTGGACATGTTGTCTGCTCTGCGGGAAGTCACCTGGTTTCTCCGAACAGTACGTAGTTTCGTTAGTATTACCGGTTTACACGACGGATGTGAAGCAATTTTGCCAGAATTTTCTGAAACGGACGATTGTATAAAGGAATATTTTGATGTTTTTTTTGTCGGGAAGCGCTACATCTTTGGGGCCCGCATCGCGCCGATCATGCCTCTTTTTATAGAACCGCAGCTTATGGACTTTGCTTGATCTTTTTCTTTGAAGCTGATAGTGTCGCCAAAATTTAACGGTGACGGAGTTCGCCATAACCGCCTGCATAAGCTGATGACTCCTGCCCTTCAAACCGAGAGCAGGAGTTTTTTTATTTTTGGCGGCGGGCACCTCGAAAGGAACTGATATGCGTTTTCTGATGGTCTGTATCGCATTACTGGCACTATCCAATGTTGCTTTGGCTGACGATCACATCTTCAACAGCACACAAGCCCTCAAAGAACAGACCATGCGGCTGGGTGGTGAGGCGCTTGAAGTTGTGAAGACGCCACTGGACACGGATGGCTACGGCCTCGTCGGCACTCTGGCAGTGACCGGAGCGGTTGGGCTCACCTATGTCTTTGACGATGACATTCGCAAAAAGCTGCAGGGGAGCAAAAGCAAAGGCATGGATAAGGCCACCGATGTCGGCAATCTGATTGGTGACCCGTTTCTGCATATCGGCATTGCCGCTGCCGTTTATGTCGGTGGAATTTTTGGGGATTCGCCCCGCTGGAAGGAGACCGGAGAGATGCTTGGCGAGGCCGTAATTCTGGCTGATGCAACGAGCTTTGTGCTGAAAGAGGCCATCGGCAGGGCTCGCCCCTTTGTCAAGGGCGATAAAGGGAGTTTCCGGCCGGGTCAATTCAAGACCGATTATGATTCAATGCCGTCCATGCACACCTCCAGTTCGTTTGCCATGGCTTCGGTCCTGGCTGCCACCTCAGAGAACCTGGCAACAAAAGCGCTCTATTATTCCGCTGCCACCTTCGTGGGGTTCTCACGCATATATCAGGACAAACACTGGGCCAGCGACGTGCTGCTGGGTGCCGCCATTGGTGAACTCTGCGGTCGGATAGTAATGGCGACCCATGTTAACAACGGCAACAGCAAGGTATCATTTGTGCCTATGGTTTCCGAGAATTCGGCGGGTTTAGCACTCTTGGGCAGCTGGTGAGGTAATCTCATTTTCGGAATGCGTTGGCCGCTTTGCTGAAGGGATGACCGCATGGATATTATAAATAACATCCTCCCCGCAATTGAACACTTCCGGATGCTCGGCTACTGGGCCGTTCTCCTTGTTGCGTTCCTGGAGTCCCTGGCCTTCGTGGGTATTGTGGTGCCGGGCGCCCTGCTCGTCGTGCTGGCCGGCTCTCTGGCCGCCAAGGGATATTTTGATATCGGCGATCTGGTCTGGTTCGCGACTGTTGGGGCCATCCTCGGCGACGGAATCAGTTTTCGTCTCGGCGGGCGAAGTCACCTGCTGTTCCGCGAGGAGAACCGGCTTTTCAAGCCGAGTCACCTGGAGCGGGGAAAGGAGTTTTTCGCCCGTCATGGCGGCGTGAGCGTCTTTCTGGCGCGCTTCATCGGCCCGATCCGGGCCGTCGTTCCTTTCGTCGCAGGCCTCTCCGGGATGGATGCCGTGAAGTTCTCCCTCTGGAACGTTACGGGCGCCGTCGTCTGGTCGGCTTCCCATCTGCTGGCCGGCTATTTTCTTGGTGAGGCGTGGCGCGCCGTGGAGATCTGGGCGACGCGCTTCGGCATCCTGCTGGCGGCAATCCTCCTGCTCGCCCTGTGCGGCTACCTGCTGAAACGGTTCTTCGAAAAAAGAGGCCGGTATCTCATCGCGTTTGCCGGCTCGCTGTTCGGGTCGCTCAAGGAGGCGATCGTCACCAATCCGGAGGTGAGGAGGTTCGTCGAAAACCACCCCACTCTGTTTGCCTTCGTCGGGAGGCGTCTCGACCGAAGCGGTTTTTCCGGACTACCCCTCACTTTGCTCGGAGTCGTATTCATCTATGTCCTCTTGCTCCTGGGAGGAGTAGTCGAGGATTTGCTGACCGCGGATCCCATCATCGCCGCGGACACCCGCATCGACAACCTCCTCTATGCGTTCCGCGACCCTCTGATGGTTAAGCTGTTTCTCTGGATCACCCTGCTCGCCAAGCCAATAATCATTCTCAGCTTTTCACTGCTCCTGTTCACCGTCTTTTTGCTTCGACAAAAGCGGGTCTTCATCCTCCCTCTTTTGGTAACCTTGGCGGGGAGCGGTGTATTCAGCCTTCTGGGGAAGGT
The DNA here is from genome assembly GCA_038209415.1 of Geobacterales bacterium. Classification (GTDB taxonomy): domain Bacteria; phylum Desulfobacterota; class Desulfuromonadia; order Geobacterales; family Pseudopelobacteraceae; genus CAIPTY01. Next base: position 3,998 of record JBBQXT010000094.1, on the reverse strand, counting down.
GGCCTTTCACCGGCAAAGACCGTCCGGGATCGGCGTCTATACCGAGACATCCTTTTCCTTCCCCAGCGGACACGCAACCATTGCTGCGGCATTCTACGGCTTTGTCGTCTACTATCTGTGGCGTCAGACGCAAATGTGGAGTAGACGTCTCAATATCTTATTCATCGGTGTTCTCTTCACGGCTGCAATCGGCTTCAGCAGGCTCTATCTGGGGGTCCATTTCCTGAGCGACGTGCTGGGCGGTTACCTGTTGGGGCTTCTCTGGCTGATCATCGGCATCTCTCTGTCGGAATGGCGACTGGCGGGTGGGCCGTCACCTGTGCCGCCGCCCTTGCCGGTCAAGGTCCGTGTCGCGACCGCCGCCATGCTGCTGGCTTGCGCCTTTTTTTACGTGTACACCGGTATTCATTACAGGCCTGCACTTCTCCCGGTTAGCGCTGGGGAAAAGACGATAACCATACCTTTCGCCGGAATCCGGCAGAGCTTCGTGCGTTACCGGATTCCCCTCTATACCGAGACCATCACCGGTGAAAAAAAGGAACCGTTAAGTTTCGTCGTGGCGGCCGTAAATGACGGGCAGATGATCGATACGTTCCGCAAAGCGGGCTGGCGCCCGGTCGATCCGGTCAACTTCGCTTCGCTGGCACGAACGGCACAAGCGGCATTTACCAGCGCCAGCTATACGGCCGCCCCCCTTGCTCCTTCGTTCTGGCATGGAAGTCCACACGAATTCGGCTTCGCCACATCGGCTCCGGGAACCGGCATCGGTGTAAGAGAGCAGGCAAGGCTGTGGCGAACTGATCTTCGCACCGAGGCGGGCGAAACCATCTACGTGGGGACGGCCAGCCGGAGTGCGGGACGCAGGTGGTGGGGCGTCCCCGGCATCAGTCCGGACATCGACACCGAGCGGGAACGACTTTTCAAGGACCTCATGGGAACCGGCATGCTGGGACGTTACGAGAAGTTGAACTTTACAGCGCCTGCAACGGGACGGAACTTCGTCGGCGACCCGTTTTTCAGCGACGGAGCGGCGTATGTCATCGGCATAAATCCATAGATTACCCGGAGCCCGCTATAATCATGCGAGGAGAATTGTTCAGATGAAAATAGCCGCTACGATTGCCCTGTTCTGTGCCGGCGGGGGGCTTACCCGCTACTATCTCTCGGGATGGGTCTACAGCCTGCTGGGCCGGGCTTTTCCGTACGGCACCTTCGTTGTCAACGTCATCGGCGCCTACTTTATCGGTCTGATCATGGAGCTCGGTCTGCGCAGCACAACGATACCCGACACCCTGCGTCTGGGGCTGACAGTCGGTTTCATGGGTGGGCTAACAACCTTCTCCACCTTCAGCTACGAGACCTTCAAGCTGCTGGAAGACGGTCAATTTCTGGTAGCCTTCGCCAATATACTGGCAAGCGTAGCCGTCTGTCTGGTGTTCACCTGGCTCGGCATCATCACCATTCGTTCGATTTCATAGCCCTGATAAACAGGATAAGTGCGTTAACAAAGTTGTTTTCTGCCATAGACGCAGAAAACAACTTTTAACTTACTAAAGGAGTAGACCATGACAAAACTGATTGGTGAAAATGTATTGATGCGGATCTTTATCGGGGAGAGCGACCGTTATGGCCACAAGCCGCTCTATGAGGCGCTGGTGGAATTACTGCGCCAGGAAGGCTTTGCCGGAGCCACGGTTATTCGCGCTATATCCGGCTTCGGCGCTCACAGCGTGTATCACACCCAGAAACTGCTGGATCTGTCCGCTGATCTGCCTTTGATTGTCGAGGTAGTCGATACCCAGGAAAAGATTAACGCCATAATGCCCCGCGTCGATGAAATGATGGCAGGCGGCATGATCACCCTGGAGAAGGCCACTGTTCTCCGCTACACGTGCAAACAGGAATAATAGGGGGGTTACTGTCACCCCTCGCTCTGCGCCTTCAGGGCCTCCATCTGATAATGTGCCCGCAGTGCATCGGCAATCTCGCCCATATCACCCGCCATAATCGAATCCAGACGGTACAGTGTCAGACCGATGCGGTGATCGGTCATGCGCCCCTGGGGAAAGTTATAGGTACGGATACGCTCGGAGCGGTCGCCGGAACCGACCTGCAGCTTGCGGTCGGCGGCCAGCTTGGCGTTCTGTTCCTGGATGATGGTGTCCATGATGCGGGTTTTGAGGACCTTCATAGCCGTGGCGCGGTTCTTGATCTGGCTGCGCTCTTCCTGGCAGGCCACCACCGTGCCGGTGGGGAGATGGGTGATGCGGACGGCCGAGTCGGTGGTATTGACGTGCTGACCACCGGCGCCGGATGAGCGGTAGACGTCGATCTTCAAGTCATCGGGGCGGATGTCGATATCCACGTCCTCAGCCTCGGCCATGATGGCTACGGTGCAGGCGCTGGTGTGGATACGCCCCTGGGCCTCTGTCTCCGGTACGCGCTGTACGCGGTGTGTGCCGGATTCATACTTGAGCTTGGCAAAGACCCCCGCCCCTTCCACGGAGGCGATGACCTCCTTGAAGCCGCCCCGCTCGGATTCGGAGGACGAGATGGTCTCCACCCGCCAACGGTTTGTTTCCGCGAAGCGGGAGTACATGCGGAACAGGTCTCCGGCAAACAGGGCTGATTCATCACCTCCGGTGCCGGCGCGGATCTCCAGGATGACGCCTTTGTCGTCATTGAGGTCCTTGGGGAGCAGCAGAAGCTGAATATCGGCTTCCAGCTGTTCCTTCTCCGCATTCAGACCCTTCAACTCCTCTTCGGCCATCTCCTTCATTTCCGGGTCGGACAGCATTTCACGGTTATCCGTGATATCCGCCGTGACCTTTCGCCAGCGGCGGTAGGCCGCCACCAGCTGGGACAGTTCGCTGTGTTCGCGGGAAAACTTGCGGAAATCAGCCTGGTTGTTGATGACCGCCGGGTCGGACAGCATCGCTTCCAGTTCCTGGTAGCGCCGTTCCAGTTCTTCTATCTTGTCAAACATTTCAAAACCTCATAAAACATTATTTACCACGGCCAAAAGTAGGCACTTCCAAGCGAGGGCACGGAGAAAAATCTTGAAAACATCATGAATTATGGTAATCAGGAAACGAGGATTTTTTCGTTCTGGCAAGGCTGCCAAGGAAGTGCGCGGAGGCGTAGCAGCGCTACGCCGCACAAGGACTTACGAAGACTTACGCAGCCAGGGCGGAAAAAGACCGTTTCCCTAAACGACAAGCCTGTCGTCCGCATACCCGGCATTCATCTCCAGCGCCTCATCCAGCGAACGGATGGCAACCTCCAACTGGGCATCGTCTGGCTCGCCGGTGGTCAGTCGCTGCAGCGCCAGGCCGGGAGTGATGATCAGCTTTACCAACGGATTCGTATCGTTTTTGGCACTCCACCGGAGAAACTCATAAGAGATACCGGCAATCATCGGCAGGAGTATGATGCGTGAACCGGCCTTGAATGCAAACGGCCAGAGCTTGGGAATCATTGAAAAGACCGCGATGCTGACCAGCATGACGATCAACAGAAAGCTGGTACCGCAACGGGGATGCAGCCGGCTGTAGCGGCGGACGTTCTCGACCGTTAAGGTCTCGCCGGCTTCAAAGGCAAAGATCGATTTGTGTTCAGCCCCGTGGTACTGGAAGACCCGGCGGATGTCCTCCATGCGCGAGATACCCCAGATGTAGAGCAGGAAGACGAACACCCGGATGATGCCGTCCACCAGGTTGAAGACGATGTTGTTGTCGCCGATGACCGGGGTCATCAGCTTGGTCAGGTAGAGCGGAAACAGAAAAAACAGGCAGATGCCGAAGCCGAAGGCCACCGCCATGGTGCCGGCCATGGCCCAAGAGGAGAGTTCCCCGCCACCCTTGCCGCCCTCTTTATCCTTTTCCTCCTCAGTCATGGCCTCGTTGGCCGAAAAATTGAGCGCCTTGATGCCGATGACCAGCGAGGTAAAAAGAGCCACCGCACCACGCAGGATCGGTAGTTTGACAAGCGGGAAGCGC
>JBBQXT010000093.1:0-12129 GCA_038209415.1 Geobacterales bacterium | reverse complement strand
AGCGTTTCAAGCAGAGGATGGATGAAACCACCCTCCTGCGGGATGCCCAGCTGGCGTACCGGGAGGGGTATGATTTCGAGAAGGCCAACAAGCTCAAGGACGCCCTGAGATGCTACCTCGTCGCCGTCGAACTTCACCCCGTTAACAAGGAATACCAGGAGGCCGTGACCCGTGTCAGCGGCCAGCGCAGGAGCAAGCTGGAAGGCTTCGAGCTGTCGCTCAAGTCGTCCAAGCCGATTACGCTCAAGTTCAAGGACGCCAAGATCAAGGATGTCTTCAAGATCATAACCCAGCTCACCGGCATCAATTTTATCTTTGATGAAGCGGTCAAGGATCAACCGGTTTCCATCTATCTGGAAAATGCCACCTTTCAGCAGTGCATGGACCTGCTGGTCAATATGAATAAACTGCAAAGCAAGGTGCTTAATGAGAGCACGGTACTGATCTACTCCCGGACACCTGAGAAATCCAAGCAGTATGATGATCTGACCCTGCGTACCTATCACCTCAGCTACATGGATGCCAAGAAGGCGGTCAACCTGATCCGCACCATGCTGCAGGTCAAGAAGATCTATGTCAACGAGGACTCGAATTCACTGGTCGTGCGCGACACCAGCGATGTGGTCGATGTGGTTGAAAAGATCCTGGAGGCCAATGATGTCCCCGACCCGGAGGTGATACTGGACGTTGAGGTAATTGAGGTTACCAACAAGAATGCCGAGAACCTTGGGTTGCTGCTCAGCAGTTACAACGTCAAGGTGGGAGCCTTCAATGGTGAAACTCTCTTGTCAGAAAGTCTGAACACCGTAACGACGACACCTGTTGCTGGAGTAAGTGGCTCTGTCTCTACACCGGCTACAATAACCAGCCTCGTCAAGGCCTTCTCCATGGGGGGCTACGGCGGCTTTGTAACCGTTCCCAATGCCCAGTACAATTTCGGCAAGACTCTTACCAAGGGTGAGGTGCTCTCCAACCCCAAGATCAGGGTCAAAAACAAGGAAAAAGCCAAGTTCAACGTCGGTCAGCGGGTTCCGATAACGACCACCACGCTCAATGGAACCCTTTCCCAGGTCAACGTGCAGTACGTCGATGTGGGTGTCAAGGTCAATGCCGAACCGACCATCCAGTTGAATAATGAGATCGTCATCAAGCTCAGCCTGGAGGTTAGCTCGATTCTGTCGAAAGAGATTGTCGGCGGATCTTCCAGCCCGACCTCGGTGGTAACCATAGGCACCCGCAACCTGGATACCGTGCTGAGCCTCAAGGATGGCGAAACCAGCGTCATTGGCGGCCTGATTCAGAGCACACAGAACAACACCAAGCAGAAGATCTTCCTGTTGAGCGATATACCGCTGATCGGACCGCTGCTGACCAACCATGATAATACGAAAGACAAGACGGAACTGATCCTGGCCATCACACCGCGTCTGGTACGGAGGGTAACCGTGCCGAACAAAGGCCTGATGTCCTTCGCTACCGGCAAGGAGGATGATCCTTCTCTGCTGAGACCGATGGCCTCTTTCGATCAGGAACCGGTCTTTGAGGGCGATTCCAGGGATGCTGCGGCCAGACAGCCGGGGAAACCGGTTTTTCCGGCTGCAGTGAATCCCAATAAACCGATTGTACCGGCGCTTCCGGCAGTCGCTGCACCTCCGGTAATCGCCGCCCCTACGGTAACCGCTGAGTCTCTACTTTCCGTTCCACCGGCGACGAATGTCATGCCAACACCACCGGCCGGTGCCCCCGGAACACCTCCGACCAGTGCCCCCGGCACAGCCGCAACGACTGCCCCGACAGTGACAGCTGCACCGGTTGATGCAAAACCGGCTGCGCCTGCTCCCGTCAAGCGCGGCTTGGTACAGATCGCCGCACCGGCTGAAATCGGTGTAACCCAGCAGTTTTATACCGACATCAAGGCCGTCGATGTGCAGGAGATGGCCGGATCTGTGCTAGTCCTGTCCTACGACCCGAAGCTTGTCGACTATGTATCGGCAGCAGAAGGTCCATTCTTGAAAAAGGACGGCAAGACGACGACCTTCTCCGCCACCGCCAATGTCGCGGAAGGCACAGTGACAATCAAGTTGTCGCGTGCACCGAATAGTGCCGGGATATCCGGCGCCGGAACCCTGGTGTCGGTCCTGTTCCGTGCAAAGGGTAAAGGTGCGGCCAGCTTCAATTTCCAAAGTGTCAGCTTCACCGCTCTGGATGGCAAACCGCTGGAAATGCTGCCGTTCAGTACGGCTGTGAATGTCCGTTAGTAAGTTAGAAATTATTTTCTGCGATTTTCATGCAGGAAATGATTTAGTTAACGCACTTATCCTGTTTATCAGGGCTAGGTTCTACGTATGAAGGGTGTCAGTTTGACAGGTCAACTGAAGAGACACTGCCAGAATCGTGATGGCGTCACCTTTCTGATGGCCATCTTCATGGTGATGATCATCGGGATCATGCTGGGTCTGACCGGCCAATCCTGGAAAACGATCATGCAGCGTGAACGGGAGAAGGAGCTGCTCTTTCGCGGCAGTCAGATCAAGGAAGCTATCGAAAACTGGTACGATAAGAAATATACGGTTCCCGGTGTACCGCCTCGGGCAGCGGTTCATCCGCTCATGGACCTGAAAGACCTGCTGAAAGACCCGTATTCGTTGACACCGATGCGCTATCTTCCACTTTCATACGGTACGGACCTGGATGGCAAAAGCTCCAAGTGTGCCCCTGACTGCCCGAAACTGAAGGTATATGAAGACCCCATGACCGGCAAGGAATGGACCCTGATCAGGGGCAATATCGGTGCGCCAGGGGCTCCTGCTGCAAATACCGGTGCGCCGGTGTCAACGGTTACCATTACCAGTATCGGTAGCAATGCCAGCGCATTGGGGGCTGGCATCATCGGTGTGGCGAGTAGAAGTGACGCTCAGCCCTTCAAGACCGATTTCAAGGATACTGCCCTTGAAAACATGGGGGCTGCCGGGACCGCTGTACCTCCCGTCGACCTGAAGACACCATTTCCGACCCTTCCGACCAGCGGTGTGGTCGCTGCTCCGGCGGGTGTGGGGAAGATGACCAAATACAGTGAGTGGAAATTTATAGCCGATCCAACAAATGATCACTCCAAGATCTTCCGGGCCTATCATGAAGGGTGGTAAAACGAGTGCTTACACTGTGCCGGATAGTGAAGGGATTCATGTGAAGCTGTTGTACACGCGCATCGGGCTTTCGCTGCTGGAACTGATTGTGACGATCACCATCCTGGGAATTCTGGCGGCTGGGGTCATGCCGCTGGTTCGCAATACGGCGTTACGCTCGAAAGAGATCGAACTGCGCCGAAATCTTCGTATCATTCGGATTGCGCTTGATGATTACAAGAAGACCTTTGACATGATGCCGGACGGGCCCATGAAAACCGGGACAGGCTATCCGAAAGACCTCAAGGAACTGGTGGAGGGAAAAGATTTTGGGAAAAGTCCCAAGGGCGACGATATTAAGAAAAAGTTTCTGCGAAGAAAAGTAATGAACCCATTAGATCCTAAAAGAAGCGCTGAAGATGAAAAGCAGTGGGGCTGGGAACTGCTTTGTTACAAAGATAAACCGGGTGATACCTGGTGTGGTGATGATGTCTACGATGTGTATGCCCCCCAGGAAGGAACTGCTATCGATGGCACGAAGTACAAGGAGTGGTGACACGTGATCCAGATCAATAAACATGCTTCCCGTTTTTTCCCTGGCGCAGGGAAGCGCACCCCGGACAGTCGGGGTTTCACCCTGATCGAACTGATGATCGTGGTTTCGATCATCGGTATCCTGGCCGCCATTGCCGTGCCCAATTACCAGTGGAGCGTCATCAAGGCCCGGGAGGCCGTGCTGCGCGAATGCCTGTACAACTTCCGGACTACCCTTGATCAGTACTATGCCGATAATGGTAAATACCCTGATAGCTTAAATGATCTGACCAAATTGCCAAATGCATATATGCGCGACATCCCCAAGGATCCATTTACCAAGGACAATACCTCATGGGTGACGGTTCCTCCGCCGACGGAAACCTCATCGTCGAGCGGCGGACAGAGTAGTAGCAATTTTAATGATATGTCTAATTTCCGCCAAGGGCAGGTACAAAGCTCCGGTCCGGGCAACGTCTACGATGTTCACAGCGGATCGAACCTGATCGGCTCCACCGGCACCCCCTATAACGAATGGTAGCGCGATGATTCAACTTCACAATGTATCCCTGGCCTATCAGAAGGATGCCACGGCCCTCAACGCAATCGAACTGCGCATCGAAAAAGGTGAGTTCGTGTTTCTGTCCGGTCCGTCCGGGGCCGGCAAGACAACGCTCCTGCGCCTGCTGTATGGTGCTTTGACGCCGACCCGCGGTCAGGTGCTGATCGACGGTCAGAATGTCTCGCGTTTGACGGCGTCCCAAATCCCGCAGCTGCGGCGCATGATCGGGGTGGTATTCCAGGATTTCAAGCTGCTGCCCTCCCGGACGGTCTTCGAGAACGTCTCCATTACCCTGGAGGTACTCGGCTGGGGCCGGGCGGACATCGGCAAAAAGGTGATGCACATTCTGAAACAGATGGGCATAGAATCCAAGATCCACATGACTCCCGAGCGTCTGTCCGGCGGCGAGCAGCAGCGTGTGGCTCTGGCCCGGGCACTGGTGAATGACCCCAAGATCCTGCTGGCTGACGAACCGACCGGCAATCTGGATGATGCGAACAAGAATCAGATCCTGAACATATTCAAAGAGGCCAATGTGCGCGGTACGACAGTGGTTGTGGCAACTCATGACCGGCGTCTGATTGAACATGCCCACAAGCGTCTGGTGATCCTCAACAAGGGAGAGATCGTTGAACAGGTGGAAAAAGAAACACATAACGGCGATCAAGCCCAATAAACGACCGAAACTGGCTGGCGAGGGTTTTACCGGTCGTTTGGGATACTTCTTTTCCCGGGCACTGACTAATATCCGTCAGAATGTTTTCGTCAATGTGGTGACCATTGGTACGATTACACTGGCTCTGCTGATCGTCTCGCTCTTCCTGCTGGTGTTTGTCAATCTTGAAAGCGCAGTGGAAAACTGGAGCGAGCGGGTGCAGGTGACGGTTTATTTCGACCATGAGCTGACGCAGCAGGAGCAGGGCGCGTTCCGCACACGGATTGCTTCTCTCCCCGGCACGGCCCGGACGGTGTATGTGTCCCGTGATGAGGCTCTCAAACGCTTTAAAGACCGTTTGCGCGGTCAGGAAACCCTCTTGGAGGGAGTTCGCCCGGAGGTGTTGCCCACTTCTCTGGAAATCACGCTGAAACGGAGCAGCCGTGAGACCCGCGACGTCGAGGCATATGTTGCCGGTCTCAAGCGTATCGCCGGTATCAACGAAGTGCAGTACGGCGAGGAATGGGTGCGGCGTTTCAATACCTTTCTCAATTTCATGCGTCTGTTGGGAGCCCTGCTGGGTGGATTCCTGGTGGTGGCCGTGCTGTTCATTGTGTCAAATACCATCAAGCTGACCATCTATGCCCGCCGTGATGAGCTGGAGGTCATGTCGCTGGTGGGAGCTACCCGTTTCTTCATCAAGGCGCCGTTTCTGATTGAGGGGATCGTGCAGGGTGGGGCCGGCGCGCTGCTTGCCACGGGATTACTCTTGGGACTGTACGAGGGATTCCTGCACAACGCCGGCAGTTTCCTGACGTTTAACCCGACCGCCGCGGGACTGGCTTTTCTGCCGCTTGAGTATGTCGGGGGAATAATCCTGGCCGGTATCCTGCTGGGGTTTTTAGGCAGTCTTTCCTCGCTGAAGCGATTCATCACTGTCTGAACAATGATTCCTATAGCCTGCATACTGCTGCTCCTGTTTTCAGCGAACGTAGCCCGGGGAGATAATCCCCGCGACGAGTTGAAAGGGGTAAAGCGGGAGATCAAGGCCAAGAAACAGCTTATTTCTAAAACCCGCAAGGTAGAGGCAGTGGTTTCCACCGAGCTGCAGGAGATCAATCGCAATCTTGTTCAGAAAGAGTCCGATCTTGGCCGCCTTGATCATGATCTGAAAGGTGTCGAAACCAGTCTAGGCCGCACCGGTCGTGAGATCGTCCGGGCCACGGACGAGGCCAACCGCAAGAAGCAGGAGATCGAGCGCCGACTGGCGTCACTCTACAAGGCCGGTGAACTGGGTGCCGTGCGGATGTTCTTCTCGGCGGAGTCGTTCCCCCAGATGGCGGAAAATATCCGCTACATGCGCTCAATTTTGGATAATGACAAAAAGATATTTGCTGAGTATGATCAAAAGATTGTCGAACTGCGTAAGCTCAAGGTCGATCTGGAGCGTGATGCCGCAATTAAATCGCGCATCAAGGCCGGGATTGCCGTCAAGAAGCTTGAAATAGAACAGGAAAAAAGCAAGAAGGCCGCAATCCTGATAAAGGTCCGGCAGGATCGCGGTGGTTACGAGAAATCGCTCAAGGAACTTCAGGCCAATGCGGCCCGTCTGCAGGCCATGATGGAGCGGCTTGAAGCACTCAGCCGCAGAAAGCTCTCATCCCGGCATGTAAGGCCGGGCAGCAGGCTCAAGCCGCTGGCAGAACTGCCCCCGGTGCCTGATCGGGGCTTTGCTTCCCAAAAAGGGCGCCTGTCCCTGCCGGTGCGGGGTGAGATTGTCGAGACGTATGGCAAGCACAAGCACCCCGATTTTGAATCCTATACATTCAGCAAGGGCTTGTCGATTTCGGCCGGGGCCGGCAGTGATATCAGGGCCATCTACGAAGGCAGCGTGATTTTTGCAGATTATTTCAAGGGATTTGGCAACATGATCATCGTCGACCACGGCGGCGGTTATTTCAGCCTGTATGCCCATGCTGCCAGGATACTGAAAAAGGTCGGAGCGGATGTAGCACGAAACGAAACAGTCGCGACGGTTGGCGATACCGATTCCTCCCGCGGGCCGCTGCTGTATTTTGAGATCAGGCACCAGGGAAAACCGGTGGATCCGGCCGGTTGGGTACGGTAAATCAAACCCGTAAGAAAATTTAAAATATTAACAACTTCAGTCGGAGGCTTTAGATGGTACCATCAGGAAACAGAAGAAAACGTGTTGTAATGGGTTTTGCAGTCATCGTGACCGCCCTGGTGATTTTTATCGGCATCAGTTCGCAGCGCCGCTGCATTGCCGAGGGCAAGGGCAGCGATTACGAGTCGATCGAGCTCTTCACCGATGTCATGGCGATCGTCAAAAAAAGCTATGTGGAAGAGGTCGATACCAAGAAACTGATCTACGGTGCTATCAACGGCATGCTGGCCTCACTCGATCCCCACAGCTCCTTTATGTCTCCCGAAAGCTACAAGGAGATGAAGATTGACACCAAGGGGGCTTTTGGTGGTCTGGGTATCGAGATCAGCATCAAAGACGGCATACTGACCGTAATTTCACCCATTGAGGACACGCCCGCCTTCAAGGCCGGCATCAAGGCCGGTGACATGATTTTCAAAATAGACGACAAGTTTACCAAGGACCTTAATATCAACGATGCGGTCAAACGCATGCGCGGTCAAAAGGGCTCCAAGGTCATTCTGACCATTATGCGGGAAGGTTTCGATAAACCGCAGGAATTCCCGATGGTTCGCGATGTTATCCAGGTGAAGAGCGTACGCTCCAACCTGCTGGAAAGCGGGTATGCCTATATCCGGATCGCACAGTTCCAGGAGAAAACAGACGATGATCTCGCCCGGTTCCTGAAAAGCCTCAAAGAAGAAAACAAGGGCGAACTCAAGGGCTTGATCCTTGATCTGCGCAATGACCCGGGTGGTCTGCTCGATCAGGCCGTCCGTGTGGCCGAACATTTTGTCGATGAAGGGCAGATGATCGTGTACACGGAAGGACGGGAGAAGGATTCCAAGATGCAGTTTATCGCCAGGAAGGGCAGCAAAGAGCCGAAATACCCGATAGTGGTTCTGATCAACGGCGGCAGTGCCAGCGCTTCGGAGATCGTGGCCGGCGCACTGCAGGATCACAAGCGTGCCATCGTCATGGGCACCCAGAGTTTCGGCAAAGGCTCCGTCCAGACGATCATACCGCTGTCCGATGACTCCGGTTTGCGGCTGACAACGGCCCGCTACTACACCCCCAAGGGACGTTCGATCCAGGCCAAAGGGATTACCCCGGACATCGTGGTTGAACGCCTTGAGTTGCCCAAGGAGCCTGCCGGGAAAAAAGACGGCATGCACATCAGGGAGAAGGACCTGGAGAATCACTTCGAGGGTGAAGACAAGGGTGCTCCGAAGGACGTAAAAAAAGATCAGAAAAAAGACGACAAGAAGGATGACAAGAAGGATGACAAGAAGGACAAACCGGCGGTGCTGAAGCCGGAGGAAGCCCTCAGGAACGACTACCAGGTCATGCGGGCACTGGATCTGCTCAAAGGCTGGGAAATACTCAAAACAATGGGCGACAAGTAAGACCTTGGCGCAAAAATCAAACTCAAACAGAGCTTCAAAAAGGCCGGGCGGCAGTCGTATCGCCGCCTTGGCCATTCTGGTCGTAATCATGCTCGCAGCGGGCGGCTATCTACTGTTCAAGCCCGAAAGTCCGTTACCGCCGGTTGCCCCCCGCACAGTCCATGTCGCTCCAACTCCTTCGCATCCGCCGAAGCCGTCTCCCCCTGCTACGCTCAACTACTCCGCACCGGAAAAGATCCGCCCCACTGCCCGGCAGCTTCCGAAGGCTGCAGCCGTGCCGGCCGATACGCCTTCAGGTGATAAACCGTCCGTCGGTTCCGGGCATCTGGCGATCATTATCGACGATATGGGCAGCAACCTGCAGGAGGCGCGCGCCCTGGCCGGAATCGGCGTACCGCTGACCTTTTCCATTATCCCCGGTTTGCACAGCTATCGCGAGGTGGCGGCCTTTGCCGCATCCAACGCTATCGAAACCATGATCCACATCCCCATGCAATCCAGGGGCTGGCCCGAACGGCGTCTGGAGTCCAACGGCCTGCTCGTGTCCATGGCTGATGACGTTATCAGCGAACGCCTGGAGGAATTCATGCGAACCCTGCCTGGGGCGGTGGGTGCCAATAATCACATGGGCTCTGAATTTACCGAGCACGCGGACAAGATGCGTACGGTGTTGAATATACTGAAGGGGAAGGGATTGTTCTTTGTGGACAGCGTAACGTCACCCCGGAGCGTGGGGCTGAAGATGGCACGGGAGCTGGACATGAAATCCGGGCGGCGGAGCGTGTTTCTGGACAACGAGCAGGATGGCGCCTATATACTGGGGCAACTTGATCAGGCGGTTCGTCTGGCAAAAAAAACGGGCGGGGTGATTGCCATCTGTCATCCCCATCCTGCTACGATCAGAACTCTGCAAGCTGCGCTGCCCGGTCTTGCACAACAGGGTGTCACGCTTGTATCGGCATCACAGATGGTAAGATAGGTACCTCTCCCGCACGTGCAATTGCAGCTCCGATCTGACGCTGAACATTCTGTACCACCCGGTAGCGCTCCTCATGCAGGACCGAGTCCGGGTCGGCCTGATCCACCGGATGCACCGCCAGCCAGGTGTCACAGCGCAATTTCCCCTCATAGCCGGTCAAAGACTCATTGAGCAGAAGATACAGTCGGCTGTTGATGCCGTCTAGTTCACCCTCCGAAAAACCACGCAGGTCAACGTCCTTCTGGAATATCTGCTCACCGCTTGTACTGAACTGGCGGTAGTCAAGCATTGCCTGACTGACGCCGGTTTTTGGCGCCAGAAGGGATACGGTTTTGCCGGCCTTGTCTGCTATAACCATTCGTGCCGCGCTAAAGGCCTGGGAATCGCTGGTCATGCCGTACAATGCAGCGCAGAGCATATCGGTAAAACAGTCTCCATGCAGAAAGCCGCGCACTGCCCGGTCGGATGTCTCGTAATAGAATCCCCGTCCCTCGGGCTGCTCCGTCAGGAGTGCGCCGCAGATCAGACAACGCTCTGCCAGACCTTTCAGTCTGGCCAGATACGATTCCTTCTTTTTCCCTTCCTTTTCAGCCAGCCAGGAGTAATACAGGCAGGCCCGCGATTCGGGTGTGGCATCGTAACTGCGCAGGATGTCGCGACTGATCTCGGCGAACTGCCCGTAAACTTCCGTGCCGCGGGCATGGGTCAGGATCGGATAGATCTTGCCGTCCGGATTGGTATTGAGGCTCTCGACCTTGGGGCTCTTGGAGATGTAGGTATCCAGACAGCGGTAACCGCGGTTGGCTGCGAATGCCCGCAGCAGGGTTTTCTGATCCTTGAAAACCCCTTCGAACTTGATGCGTTCGTCAACCAGACAGGGGAGCAGGGCCAGTGACTTTTTGTCGATGCCGCGCTGTTCAAAGAGCGAAAAAATATTTCGGCAGTTCTCCAGGCTGGGCATGTCCTTGACCGGTATCAATACCCGGTCGGCAGCATAGAGGGCGTTCTGGGTGAGGATGTTCAGGTCCGGGCGGGTATCGATGATGACGATGCCTGAAATGCCCGATTCGGCCAGCATGCGCGTCAGGGTCATTGGGCCTTTGAAGCGCTCGTGGATATCGCCCAGTTCATTAGAAGAAGGAATGTAACCAACACCGTACTGGCCGGTGTGTACAACCTCGGCCCCCTGGGCACCCATCAGCATGTCGTGGACGTTCCCGGCCAGTCGCTGCCCCTTCAGTTCGAACATCCGGTCGATGGTGAAGTGGTTGTCGAAGGAGAAGACCGTGACCGGCAGGTCCTCGCGCATGGCTTTCAGGTAGATCGCCAGATTGGTGGCCAGGGTGGTCTTGCCGACCCCCCCCTTTTCGGATGAAATGGTGATGATGTATGGGTAGCTCTGCATGGGATGAATCCGCCGTCAATGAGGATTTGATGTGTTTGATCAGCACCGGTAGGCGATAGTAGTCAATTTGGCCGCGCTGGTCAATTGCTTTCGGGATAGTCGGATTCTCCGTTGAAACATTGACTTTAATGTTTGTTAAGCGTAACAACAAACAGTCAATTGCTTCAGTGGGTTGTAGAGCAAAAACAGTATGTTAACCATGCTACCGCACTACGGGGGCAGAGGGTTGTCGAAGTGACTCAGACATTTTGCATCATGGTAATCTCATAATCCCATCAATCCCGGTTCAGACGGAGGTTGCTTCATGAAACACATTTTTTGTCCTTGTTGTTGCTCTTTATTTTCAATTCCTACGCCTCAGCCTTCCGGCTCCCCGACACCGGGCAGAGCAAATGCTATCAGCCCGTATCGCCCTATGCCGAAATCCCCTGCGCCGGCAGCGGGCAGGATGGGGCGTACAGCATCAACCCGATGTCGTTTACCGACAACGGCAATGGCATCGTTACCGACAACAACACCGGCCTGGTCTGGCAGAAGTGCAGTATCGGCCAGAACAACGACGCATCGTGCAGCGGCACGGCGGCCACCTACAACTGGTTCCAGGCGTCCGGCGCCTACGATGCCACCTACAACTCTGCCACGCAATACATCTGCGGTTCCCTGGCACTGGCTGGTGGCGGTTGGCGCCTGCCGTCTAAAAAAGAGCTGATGAACATCGTCGATTACAGCATCCCCTATCCGGGTCCGACGATACAACAGTCCCTGTTTCCGCACACTGTTGCGTCCTATTATTGGTCGTCTACCACATACGCATACTATCCGAGCAACGCGTGGGTCGTGGACTTCTACCTTGGCTTCGTCTACGACGGCAATTAAGTACTATGGCTACTATGTCCGGTGCGTGCGTGGCGGACAGTAAGTCTGAACCAGGAATGTCTGAACCAGGATTTTTTGGATTATTGGATTTACAGGATTTAAAATCCCGATAATCGTGGTTCAGACAGGATTATAATCCAGGTAATCCATCAATCTTGAAAATCCCGGTTTAAACAAGATGATCGTGGTTCAGACGAGGTGTTTTATGAACAAGATTGATGACCCGCTTACCCATGCCATTATCGGCTGCGCCATGAAGGTGCATTCCGCGCTTGGCACTGGTTTTCAGGAGGTTATTTATCAGCGCGCCCTGGCTATTGAGATGGAGAAACAGGGGCTCGATTTTTCCCGTGAGCAGGAGATGCCCATTTTCTACGATGGCATTGATATCGGGACTCGGCGGGTGGATTTTCTGGTTGC